>CAZIVR010000058.1:0-21862 GCA_964542745.1 uncultured bacterium | reverse complement strand
TGGTGCCCGGGGCGAGATTTGAACTCGCACGGGTTTCCCCATACGCCCCTCAAACGTACGTGTCTACCAATTCCACCACCCGGGCACGAAGACGGATCGGGAACCCGGCGTCTACCTCCCGCCGGAAGGCGTCGCCGGAGCGGCGGGCGCGGCCGCCGGGGGCGCGGTCGCGGGCGTCCCGGGCCGCGCGGGGGCGCCGCCGACCGGCGTGGTCGCCGTCGAGGCCGCCCGCCGGGCCTGCTCCTGGATGAGGCTGCGTCCGGCCCCGCGCGATCCCGACATCAGCGCCAGGCTGACGGACGTGATGAAGAAGATCGCGCCGAGCACCATGGTGGCCCGGGTCATGAAATCGGTGGCGCCGCGGCCGCCGAACACGGTCTGCGCGCTCCCGCCGAAGGCTCCGCCGGCCAGCCCGCCGCCCTTGCCGGACTGGAGCAGGACGACCGCGACCAGCCCCACACACACGATGAGGTGAACGATCAGCAGAAAGAGGTACATGGTGGACCTCGAGTCTCCAGGGCCCGCCCGGCCCGGGTAGAGGGCCCGGCCGCGGCGAGCGGTCGCGCAGATTATCAGCGGTCCGGAACCCCCGTCAAACCGATGCGGCCGCGACGATTCGGAAGAACGGCGCGGCCTCGAGCGAGGCCCCGCCGACGAGGGCGCCGTCCACCTCGTCCTCCGCGAAGAGGGCCGCCGCGTTGGAGGCGTTGACGCTGCCGCCGTACAGGATGCGCACGCGGCCGCCGCTGCCCGTCCCGGCCACCCGCTCGAGCGTGGCGCGCACGATGCGGTGGGCGTCGCGGGCCTGCCCGGGAGTCGCGACCTTGCCCGTGCCGATCGCCCACACCGGCTCGTAGGCGATCACGGTGCGCTCGGCTTCCGCCGCCCCGAGCCCGTCGTAGCAGGCGTGCACCTGCCGCACCAGCACCTCGGCGGTGCGGTCCGCCTCGCGCTCGGCGAGGGTCTCGCCGACGCACACGATCGGGACCAGCCCGTCGCGCCGGGCCGCCCGGAGCTTGGCCGCCACCGAGGCGTCGCCCTCCCCCATCCCGTGACGCCGCTCGGAGTGGCCGACGATCACGTAGGCGCAGCCGAGTGCCGCGAGCATGGACCCCGCGATCTCGCCGGTGAAGGCGCCGCGCAGCTCCGCGTGCAGGTTCTGGGCGCCGAGCCGGATCGGCGAGCCGGCGATCGCGCGCCCCACCGCCTCGAGCGCGGTGAAGGGCGGGCAGAGCACCACCTCGCCGCCGCTCCCGGCGGCGAGCAGGTTCCGCAGCTCGGTCGCCAGCGCCGCGCCCTCGGCCGCCGACTTGTGCATCTTCCAGTTGCCCGCCACCAGCCGGGGCCGGCGGCTCACGGCGCGTCGTCCAGCACGGCGATGCCGGGAAGCTCCTTGCCCTCGAGGAACTCGAGGGAGGCCCCGCCACCGGTCGAGAGGTGGGTGAAGCGCTCGGCCAGCCCCGATTGCTGCACGGCGGCGACCGAGTCTCCCCCGCCGACCACCGTGACCGCGCCGCGCGAACCGAGCTCGGCGACGGTGCGCGCGACCTGGAGCGTGCCGAGCGCGAACGGCTCGACCTCGAAGATCCCCATCGGGCCGTTCCAGAGCACGGTGCGCGCCCCGGCCAGCTTCGCGGCGAAGCGGCTCACCGTGACGGGCCCGATGTCCACGCCCATCTCGTCGGGACGGAGGTCCTCGATCGGGCACACGCGCGAGGGGGCGCTGCCGTCGGGCGCGGTCGAGGCCACGCAGTCCACCGGGAGGACCAGGTCCACGCCGGCGCTCCGCGCCCGCTCGAGGAGCGACGCGGCGAGCGGAACGCGATCCTCCTCGACCAGCGACCGCCCGGTGGGCTTCCCCTCGGCCCGCGCGAAGGTGAACATCATCGCGCCGCCGACCAGCAGCCGGTTCACCCGGCCGAGCAGCGCCTCGATCACGTCGATCTTGCCCGAGATCTTGGCGCCGCCCAGCACCGCCACGAACGGGCGCTCGGGATGCTCGAGCGCGCTCCCCAGGTAGCGCAGCTCCCGTCCGATCAGGAAGCCCGCGACCGCGGGCCGCCGCAGCCGCGCCACGCCCTCGGTCGAGGCGTGCGCCCGGTGCGCGGTGCCGAAGGCGTCGTTCACGTAGAGGTCCCCGAGCGCCGCGAGGCGCGCGGCGAACGCGGCGTCGTTCTTCTCCTCCTCCGGATGGAAGCGCACGTTCTCGAGCATCAGCACGTCCCCGTCGCCGAGTGCGGCGGCGGCGCGCTCGGCCACCGGTCCCACGCAGTCCTCGGCGAAGGCCACCGGTCGGCCGAGGTGCGCGGCCAGCCGCTCGGCGACCGGCCGCAGGCTGGAGCGCGGGTCGGGGCCTCCCTTGGGGCGGCCGAGGTGGGACATCAGGATCACGCGCGCGCCCCGCTCGAGGAGCCAGCGGAGTGTGGGCAGCGAGGCGGTGATGCGGGTGTCGTCGCCCACCACGCCGTCCTTCACCGGGACGTTGTAGTCCACGCGCACCAGTACGCGGCGGCCGCGCGGCTCGAGGCTCGTGACGTCTCGCTTGCGCAGGTTCACGGGCGCCTCACGCCGTCAGCAGCAGCGCGTCCACCACCCGGTTCGAGAAGCCCCACTCGTTGTCGTACCAGGAGAGCACCTTCACGAGGCTGCCCTGCATGACGTTGGTCGAGAGGGCGTCGAACACGCTGCTCGCGGGGTTCCCGATCACGTCCGTGGAGACGATCGGGTCCTCCACCACCTCGAGGATGCCCTTCATCGGGCCGGCCGCCGCCGCGCGCATCGCGGCGTTGACCTCGTCCCGCGTCACCGGCTTCTGCACGCGGCACACCAGGTCCACGAGCGAGCCGTCCATCACCGGCACCCGCACCGCGAGCCCGTCGAGCCGGCCCTTGAGCTCGGGCAGCACCTCGCCGATCGCCTTGGCGGCCCCGGTGGAGGTCGGGATCATGCTCTGGCCCGCCGCCCGCGCCCGGCGCAGGTCCTTGTGGGGAAGGTCGAGGATGTTCTGGTCGTTGGTGTAGGCGTGGATGGTGGTCATGAGGCCGTGGTCGATGCCGAAGGAATCGTGGAGCACCTTGGCCACCGGGGCGAGGCAGTTGGTGGTGCAGGAGCCGATGCTGGTCACGAGGTGGCGGGTGCGGTCGAAGCTCTTGTCGTTGACGCCGATCACGAACGTGAGGTCGGCCCCCTTGGACGGCGCCGAGACCAGCACCGCGCGCGCCCCCGCCTCGAGGTGGACCGCGGCCTTGTCGCGGTCGGTGAAGCGGCCGGTGGACTCGAGCACCACGTCCACGCCCAGCGACTTCCACGGCAGCCGCGCCGGGTCCTTCTCGGAGAGCACCTGCATGGCGTCCCCCTCCACCACCAGCGCGCCGTCGCGCGCCCGGCTCGCGGCCGCCGGCCACATCCGGTGCACGGTGTCGTAGCGCAGCAGGTGCGCCAGCGTGTTCGCGTCGGTCAGGTCGTTGACCGCGACGAAATCGATGGGCGCGCGCCGCTGCTTCGCGGCCCGCACCACCAGGCGGCCGATGCGGCCGAAACCGTTGATCGCCACTCGCAGGGCCATCTCGACATCCTCCGGGTCCGGGGTTGGGGGACGGATCGGCCGGAGGTCGGGAACCGCGACCGACTTCGGCCCGGCAGGCCTCCTCCGCGCCGCCCGGCGGGCCGGAACCCGGGTCGCGGCCGGGGCGGATGCGGGGCGCCGCGGGACCGGTGTGCGGGATCGGAGCCGCGCGAGCCGCGCGGGCGAGGAGCGCGGGGACTATGCCCGAGCGCGCGAAGGAGGGTCAAGGAAACGCGCCCCCGGCGCTACTCGCTCGAATAGAGGAGCCGGTAGTCCCCGGTCCAGTGCTCGTCCACGAACAGGAACACCAGCCGCGTGCCGAACACGTGCGTGCGCGACTGGGCGGGGTCGGCGTCCACCGGGAGCGGAATGTTGCCCTCGTAGATCCACAGCTCGAAGGGCCGCATGTCGGAACCCACCTCCCGGCTCTCCACCGCGCCGAGGCTGCGCGGCTCCGAGGCCGCCAGCTCGCGGATCACCCGGGTCAGGTTGTCGTCCAGCGAGGGGATCACCTGGCGCACCACCTCGGCGGGCTCCCCGTAGCGGATGAAGGCGCGGCCCATGTCCGAGAACATGCCGCGGCCGAGCCCGTAGCGGCCGTACGTCTGGTTGGCGAAGCGCACCCGGCGGTAGTAGCGGTCGCGCGCCTCGTTCTCGCCCGTGTCGGGAGTGGGATCGCGGCGCTTCCAGAACGCCTCGAGCGTGCGCTCCTGCTCGCCGGGCGACATCCCCTCGAACGCCTCCTCCTCGTCGGCCGCGAGCAGGAAGTGCACGTCGTCGGCAATCTCCTGCGGGTCGCGCTTCCAGGCATCCTCGCGCCAGGCGACGCTGAAGGGCGACCGGCGCAGCAGCGCCCCCGGGTCCCCCTCCTGCCACGCCTTGACCTCGAGGTCGTAGGCGCCCGCCGCCAGGTCCGCGATGTCGAGGGCGATCTCCGCCTCGAGACTGCGGGCCGGGGGCCCCTCGCCCGATTGTTCGGCCACCACGACCCCGGCGGAGTCGAGCGCCCGCGCGATCCACCGCCACGGCGCCTCGCTCCCGGCCCGCGTCACGAACAGGGCCCGCGCCGACGTGGCGTAGAGGCCGTACAAGCGCTCCGGGTTGGGCACGCGGTCGCGGCCGCCCCGCCCGAACACGCGCAGGTTCCCGCGCCCCCCCTCGCCCCACAGGAACTCGAGATCCGAGATCTCGCGGCCCGCCTGCGGCCCCGGGATCACGATCTCGCCTTCGACGCGCGCCGACTCGGGGCGCCGCACGCCGGCCCGCGCGAGCGCCTGGCGCTTCACCTCCATGCGCACCTCGAGCCGGTGGCGGCCCGGGCGGGCCGGGAACGTGAGCACCACGACTTCGCCGAGGGCGTCCGCCGTGTCGGCCGGGTCCACCCGGAAACGTTGCTCCCGGGTCTCCTCGCGTCCCTTGCCGAACAGCGGCCGGAGCGTCGCGGTGAGCCGGATCGGCTCGGGGACCCCGCCGGCGCGCACCAGGTCCGCAATCAGGGATGGGCGGACCCGCACGTAGACCTCGAGCGTGGTTCCCGCGCTGTCGGGGAACGCCGCGGCGTCGGCGCAGAATCCGACCTGGTAGCCGATCCGCCACGGCAGCGGCCCCGGGCCGCGATCGGCCGCGGCGGCCGTCCCAGGGGTGAACGAAGGAACGAGGGCGGCGAACCCGATCAGCGTGAAAAGCACGAGGCGCGCCCCCTGGAAGGAGCGCGCCGTTCGTGGGTGAATCGTCATCGGTCGAGGCTTCCCGTCCGCCTAGAACACGAACTGGATGGACATCCGGTGCACCGCGCCGAGTTCGCTCATGTCGGTGTAGGCGTAGTCGATGTCGGTCTGGCCGGCCACCGAGACCGGCAGGTGGAACCCGACGCCGCCCGCCACCCCTTCGGCGTCGTAGTTGAAGTTGTAGCCGCCGCGCAGGTAGAGGAAGCGCTGGAACCCGTACTCGGCGCCCACGTTCAGGCGCTCCGAGTTGTCCGGCGGGTGCGAGAACTCGAAGCTGCCGATCAGCCGCTGCTCCGCCGTCTGGAACACGGTGGCCGAGGTGCCGACCCGGAAGATGCTCGGGATGCGGGCGGTGCGGTCGATGAACTTCTCCTGCGACCCGATGTTCGAGATGGACATGCCGATCTTCATGCCGAGCGTGCCCACGTCGTAGAGCGTGCCGATGTCGAACGAGTAGGTCTGCTGCGAGAACTCGGCGAGGCCCGAGTGGATGAAGCTTCCGGTGACGCCGGCGCTGAACTTGTCGGTGAACGACCGGGCGTAGCTCAGCCCGACCGTCATGAAGCCGGCGTCGAAGGTGTTGCCGGTGCCCTCGGGCTGGAAGGCGGTCGTCTCGATCATCGGGTCCATGCGCAGCGACCGCACGCTCACGCCCACCGCGCCGGGGATGCGCTTCATGTGGAACACGTAGCCCGCCTGCGTGAACTGCAGGTCCGCCGGCCACACCGCGTGGTTGAACGAGAGCACCGACTTCTCCGGATCGATGCGGGCGATGCCCGCGGCGTTCCAGAACATGGAGCTGGCGTCGTCGGAAACGCCCACGAAGGCTCCGCCCATGGCCGACGCCCGGGCCCCCACCGGAATCTTGAGGAACTGGCCGCCGAACGTTCCCACCTTCTCGAAGATCTGGGCGGCGCCCGCGGCCCCGGGAAGCAGGAGTCCCGCAAGTCCGAGTGCCGCGATGGTCTTTCTCACGTTCTTCCTCCTTCGCTCACCCGGCCTATCGGATGATGACGAACTTGCCACGCTGTGTGCCTTCGCTCGATTCCACGGTAAAGAGGTAAACACCGCTCACCACATCCTGTCCGTTGCGCGAGATCAGGTTCCATCTCGCCTGTCCGTCGTCGGGCGTGTCCTGCTGACGGTTGTAGCCCGGATAGGAGTTTCCTCCGTCCGAGACCGTGGGACGGACGGACTCGTTGACCGAATCCTCGGAGCGGAGCACCTGCACCAGATCTCCGGAGATCGTGAAGATCTTGAGGGTCCACTTGCCCGGCGGCATGCCGTAGAAGTCGATGTGAGTGCCGGTCGGATCGGTCGCGTTCGGCGTGAGGTCCCACGCGGAAGGACGCTGCCGGATGTTCGCGTAGCCCCGGTACGGATTGGGCACGACGGAGACCGACTGGCCCGGCTTCGCCTTCGTCTGCGGGACGATGCCCTCCGCCTCGACCGCCGATCTCCGGCTCTCGGTGATGCCGACGTCGGTGGAGTCGAAGGCGGTCACCGAGTAGAAGTACATGAAGCCGTTCTTGACGCCGTTGTCGGTGTACGAGTAGCGGCCCACCTGGGACCGGGTGCGACGCTCGATCTGGCACACGTCGCGCTGGGGCGGGATGATGCAACCCTCCTGGGACTCACAGCTGCCGTCGGGTAGGCGCCGGCAGTCCACCGTGGTATTGGGCTTGATGACCTGCCCGGTCTGCAGGTTCCACAGGTCGCCCCGCTCGAGGTAGATGAGCTGGTTCTGGTTGTTGACCGGGATGAACACGCAGGGCGTGTCGCTCGGGATGTCCGAGAACCAGGTCGTGTCCCGGCCGGCCACCCGGCCCGTGAACTTGCGTCGGCAGGGCTTCGGGGTCGCGAGGCGGTTGTTGGCGATCACGACGCCGTCGGGCCGGTAGTACTCGAACAGGCGGAACTCGGCCACCAGGGCCCAGTCCTCCTCGCCGGGACCCGGCGAGCCGACCGGCCGGATCCAGTCCGAAACCTTCCACAGCTTGTAACCCCGGAAGTCGAACTTGTTCGGCGGGGCCGGGTCCGGGGACATCTCGGAGAGGTTGTCCCACGCCACCGTGATCGAATTGTCCCCCGCGGGCACGAAGTTGCGGTTCGGGTTGTCGGTGAAGTTGTAGGTGGCCGTGGCGTTGGTGATCGGGCTCGGCGGCGGCGACGACGTGTTCCAGGTCTTGTGGAAGTAGCCGGCGTCGCGCGGATTGCCCTGGCCCAGCCCGTAGTCCCAGATGCCCGTGCACCAGTCGCAGTCGAAGTCGAACCAGAAGAAATCGCGGTCCGTGACCAGCACCGATCGCCCGCGGTTCTCGCACTCCTCGGTCGCGATGTACTGCTGGCCCGGCTCGGCGCGCAGCGGCGTCTCGCGTCCGTGGAAGTCGGGGCGAACGAAGCGGCGATTCAGCTCGTAGATGCCCTCGTAAGCGATCTGGGCGGTGAAGGCGTTGTTGAGGCTCGGATACTGCTCGAGCAGCTGCTTGCCCAGCGTTCCCCGGTTGGCGTCGGGCCCCGAGACGTACGCCTCGTAGGCCGTGCGGTAGGTGTTGGCGAGGAGCAGCGTCCCGCGGTCCACCGCGAAGCCCACCGACACGGAGATCGAGGCGCCGTTCGGCACCTGCAGCCACGGCCCGACCGACACCCAGTTCGTGTAGTCCCCACGCTGGTCGCCCGGCTCCGACGTGATGAAGCCCACCATCGGGTTCGTCTCGTCGGTCTGGACGTTCTCGTTGCCGGACATGAACTCGTACCGCTGGATGTCGATGGTCGGGTTGCCGCCCTGGTTGAACGGCGTGCCGGCCGTGAACGACCGGTAGGCCCGCCACTGCACGCGGCGCGGCCCGGTGAGCCCGAGCGGATCGATCGTGTAGCCGAAGAGCAGGAACGAGGGGATGCCGGTGGTGGTGTTGTCGTCGCCGTTGTCGTCCGCCACCGAGAAGCCGTTGATGCGGATGGTGTCGCGCTGGCAGAGCGCCGACTCGGGCGCCACCGGGATCGTCGGGGAGTGCGGCAGCTGCACGCGCGGATCGCGGATCTGTCCGCCCTGCGTCCAGTCGTAGATGAACCAGCCCTGCGGGTAGCCCGGGATGTCCTGGTCGTCCTGGAAGAAGTTGGAGGAAATGACCGGTCCGGCGTCGAAGTCCACGAGCCAGCCCACGAAGAGGCTGTCGA
Organism: uncultured bacterium; assembly: GCA_964542745.1. Taxonomy (GTDB): domain Bacteria; phylum Eisenbacteria; class RBG-16-71-46; order RBG-16-71-46; family RBG-16-71-46; genus DATKAB01. The sequence continues at coordinate 13,393 of CAZIVR010000058.1, read as the reverse complement.
TGGTGTTCCCGGAAACGTTCTTGATCGTGTACTCGAGCACGTCGAAGTTGGTCAGGTTGGGCGTGGTGAGCGAGTAGCCCCACGACTTCTGCTCGACGCGGACCGTGAGCGGCACGTGCTGCTCGCGGACGTTCGACACCAGCGACTGCGGCGAGAAGTCGGTCATGACGTGGGAGAACATCTGCTGGCCCTGCGCCGCGTAGTCCTCGTCGATGGCGCCGTCGCCGTCGTTGTCCTGGCCGTCGAGGAAGTCCTCGTCGATCCTGCTGTCGCCGTCGTCGTCATGGAACCGGACGCCGTTCACGATGCCCTCGTAGGCGGCGTAGATCTTGTCCGGCGCGTCGAGCGAGGGCGGACGCCACTCGGTGCTGAACGTGACGCGGCGCACCACCTGGCCGTTGACCTGCTCCACCCCTCCCACGGCGAGCGCGATCGCGTTCATGTACTCGATGCCCGACTGCCCCGGCCACTGCCCGGAGGGATCGGTCGAGGTGGTGAACGGATTGCCGACGATCCCAATGTTGGTGACCTTGGTCACCACGTTGCCGGCGCGCAGCACGGCGCCGGGGCCGAAGATGTCGGGAAGGGCCGTCGGGGACGCCCCGCGGGCCTTGAGCGTCCGCGGGAACGACTCCTCGTAAGCACGGGTCAGCTCTTCGGCCGTGACCTCGCCGCCCAGGTAGAGCTTCCCGGGCAGCGCCCGGGCGGCCTCGGCGCGCATCGCGGGAGCCAGCCCCAGCGCCAGGCCCAGAATCGGAAGCAGCGCGTACTTTCGAATCGAGTGGTTCATGGCTCCTCGAGAACCCGGTCGGTTCAGAAGGTGAGTCGGACGCCGACGCGGACGTTGCGCCCTTCATCGAAGACGCGCGGGTCGCGAACCGGCACCCAGTCGTCCACGTTGTCGCCGTTGATGTCCTGGAGGTACGCGCCGCCGGCCCGGCCGGTCTCGGTGTAGTAGATCAGGTAGTCCGAGCCCCCCGCCCGATCCACGTTGTTGTTCGGGAAGGAACCCTGGACCAGATTGGCGAGCGTCGTCGAATTGAGCACGTTGCGGGCGTCGAAGAACACGGTGACGCTCTGGCCCCACACCTTGTAGAACTTGTCGCCGTCGATGGTGAGGCGCGACGAGGACGGCAGGTAGCGGGAATTGGTGAGCACCGGGTCGGGACGGCGGTCGTTGCGGAACGTGGGCGTGAAGGGGAAGCCCGAGCCGTAGCTCCACAGGATGCGGAAGCCCCACTTGCCCGGGTCGCGAATCACGGCGTTCAGCGTGAGCGTGCTGCGCTGGTCCCAGTCGAGCGCCTGCTCCGAGATCGGCAGGTAGAGCGCGCCGCCGTTGAAGAACTGGAGGGCGGAGTTCGGGTCCGACGCCACGCCGGTGGCGATCTGGTACGAGTAGTCGATCTCGGCCGAGAACTTGTGGCTGAAGCTCTTGGTGAGCGTCGCCTCGAAGCCGCGCGCGCTGGCGTAGTCGCCGTTGGTCCACACGTTCACCAGGTTGCCAAACTCGTCGCGCTCCTGGCGCACCCGGATCAGCCCGTAGATGTCCTTGAAGAACACGGTGAACTGTCCGGAGAGGTCGCGCGAGAACAGGTGCTGCATGCCGGCCTGGTAGGAGATGTTGGTCTCGGGCTCCAGGTCGGGATTGCCGCGCGTGTTCACGCTGGTGTTGACGCCTCGGTTCTGGAACACGACGTTGCGCGAGGGCGTCTGGTAGGTCCACCCGTAGTGGAAGCTCAGCACGTCCTTGTCGGAGATCGGGTAGGCGATGCCGAGGCGCGGGCTGAACTGCTGCTTGTAGCGCTTGCCGCTGCGCAGGTCGATGTCCGCGATCTGCAGCCCGGGGCTGAAGAGGTCGTAGCGGAGGCCGGCGTTCAGCACCAGGCCTTCGTACTCCCACCGGTCCTGGAGGTAGGCGGCGCCCTCGGGGTTGTAGTTGGTGAAGTCCGAGCGGGCCTGCCCGGGCAGGCCGTTGGCTTCGAGGTTGGGCCCGGTGATGCCGAGATTCTGCACGCGGTTGTACTTCGCCTCGATGCCGGTCTTGAGCGTGTGGTTCTTCCAGCGCCGGGTCGAGAAGTCCGACTTCACGGCGCTGGTGCTTCCCGAGTTCATGTTGAAGAGCGGGAAGTCGCCGTGCGTGGCGTAGTAGAGATTGTTCTCGGTGCCGGGCTGGGTGTTGCCGGACCAGAAGAAGGGCGTCTGGATCTCGTACTCCCACGGCTGCTTGCGTCCCACGCTGGTGCGCTGGTTGAAGCCGATGCGCGAAAGGCGCGTGGTGAGCACGCTCTTGTCGGAGAGCTGGTTGGTCCACACCCCCACGAAGGACTGGTAGCGGTCGTCGGTGGTGGGCACGTGATCCGGCATGTTCTGCGGGACGAACGTGCTGTCCTCCTGCGTGAAGGACCAGGTGCCGTAGCGCGGGGTCACCGCCCCGGTCGCGAGGTTCGTGTCGTAGGTCACCTTCACGAAGCCCTTGCGGCTCCACATGTGGTTGTAGGGCGTCACGATCGAGCGGTTGTTGATGGTCTCGAACGTGATCTTGTTCTTCGAATTCGCGCGGTAGGCGAGCTTCAGGTTGGTGTTGATCTGGTTGCTCTGCCGGTTGCCGAACTGCAGGAAGTCGAAGAGCGTGTGGCTCGGCTTGGTGAGCGAGGAACGCAGGTGCGTGTCCGAGAACGTCCCCTCGTAGGTCGAGAAGTAGGTCAGGTTCTTGATCGGGGTCGGGCCGCCGAAGCCGAAGGTGAAGCGGTCGAAGTTGTTGAAGGTCTTGGTCGGGTCGCCGTAGCGGTCCGTGTCCCAGCGGACTTCCCCGCCGAAGCGGTCCGACCCTTCCTTCGTGCTGACGTTGACCACGCCCGAGAGCGCGTTGCCGTACTCGGCGTCGAACCCACCCGAGATGATGTCGGTGCCGGCGACGGCCAGCGTCGCGATGTTCGCGCCGCGGCCGGTGAGCGGGTCCGAGACCTCGACGCCGTCGAACTGGAACTTCACCTCGCCGCCGCGTCCGCCGCGGAAGTGCAGCTCGCCGCCCTGCGCCACGACGCCGGCCTTGGTGCCGATCGCCTCGCGCAGGTTGTCCACCGGCAGCTCGCGCAGCTTCTCCGCGGAGATGCTCTGCTTGGTGGTGGACGACTTGGTGTCGATGCGCTTCTCGGCGCGGACCTCGATTTCCTCGAGGGTCTTCACCGTCTTCGCCTCGGAAACCGAGAAGGTGACGGTGGCCGTCGCGCCGGCGTTGACCTCGACCGTCTGCACCTGCTTGTCGTAGCCGAGGGGTTCGGCCTGGACCTGGTGAGACCCGACCGGCACGCCCACGATGACGAAATTGCCGTTCTCGTCGGTGAGCGCGCCCATGCGGACCGCCCCGAGGATGCGCACGTTGGCGTAGGGAATCGGATCCCGGCCGCGCTCGAGCACCCGGCCCGTAATCCGCCCCGTCCCGCTGCCCCCGGCCGGAGGCGCGCCCTGCCCCCATGCGGGGGCGCCGAGCACGAGTCCGAGCAGGACGGCAAGGAGTCCTGATCGTGTCAGCCTGCCGATGTGGAGCATGAGATTCATCCCCTCGTCATGACCGGGTCACCAACCATGCACGGAACACTTTGACGGCACGATGCCAACTGGGCGCGAAGCTGTCAAAGGATTTCAAGTCCAAGTCGTTTCCGGTTCGCCGCTTAACCACGACCCCGGGAAGCGGGAACGGGAGCGGTCCGGAAAAGGCGCGAACGTCGGTACGGCGGAGTCGGCGCGAAGGACGGCTTCGGCAGGCGGCAGGGTCACGCGAACCGTGGGCACCGAGGAGGGGGAAATCGAGCGCCGGTGCCGAACGCCCAGTCGCAAGGGAATATCGTCGGGGACCCCGCGGATGTCAAGCCTTTTGTTTCCGGGCCAGGCCGCCGATCGCACTCAGAAGCTCCAGTGCACCTGCATGCCGAGCTGCTGGCGGGTCGAGCGCGGCAGCGTCGGCGTGCCGAAATCGGCCTGTCCCCACTCGAACGCGTAGCCGGTGTCGAAGCTCCAGTGCGCCCCGCGCGGCCGAAGGCCGAAGCCGGCCGTCACGGTGTTGCTGAGGAACTCGTTGAGTTCCGTCAGCTCGTCCCGGTCCAGGCTCCGGTAGATGTAGCCCGCGCGCCCGGCCAGGACCTCGGTGCAGCGGAACTCCAGCCCGCCGCGCACGTCCCACTGGACACCCTCGCGCTCGCTCAGCACCTGCGGGAGCCCCTGCACTTCCTCGGCGAAGGCGCCGCGGCCCGTGTACTCGGTCAGCTGGCGCCGCACCATGCGGCCCTCGACGCCGATCATCCCGCGGTCGCTCCCGAACCGGGCGGACAGTCCGCCCGCGGCCTCCCAGTCCTTCTGCTCGACGTCCGACGAGAGCGCGTCCTCGGGGAAGGCGATGGTGTCGGCCGCCGCCACCTGCGAGAAAGCCCGGATGCGGAACGAGTTGAAGGAATTGGGCGAGGAGAGCGGGGCGGGCGTGACTTCCGAGCGACGATGGTAGGCGCCGAAGCTCGCGGCGGCGCCCAGCGGGCCGCTCCCGAGGTTGACCCGCATGCGAACCCGCTCACCGTCCTCGGTGCGCTTGGACAGGTCGCCGCGGCCCGTGAGCGGCGGGCGGGCCGGGCCCGGTCCACCCGAAGGCGAGATCGTGAACACGTAGGTGCTCTGGCTCGACGAGCGCCATGCCTCGCCCTCCACGCCGTACACCAGGGAAGCGCCGGCGCGCAGGATGGTCGAGGCCTGGAGGCGGTAGATCGGGCGGCGCTCGCGGACCTCGCTCGCGTAGCGGTCCCCCTCGTTGGTTCCCTCGATGCCGTTCGACACGATGCTCAACGAGACCGCCGAGTGCCACGAAGGCATGGGCAGGTACGCGAGCGAGAGCCCGCCTCCCACCCGGCGCACGAAATACTCGTCGGGGTCGAAGTAGTTGGGCGGGGGCATCAGCGTGCCGGAATGGTCCACGAACTGGCCGGCGGCGTTGGTGGTCAGCCGGCGGTACTCGTCCCTGGAGTCGTTGATCCCGAGGATGCCGAACACGGCGTAACGCAGGTGCTCGGGGCTCAGGAAGGGAAGGCGCCCGGCGACCACCGGCATGCCGAGCGGATTCGTGAGCTGGCTGCGGCGCTCCGAGGTCGAGGAGTAGAGCGCATCGGTGCGGCCCTGCCGCACGCGCGCCACGACCCCGTACGCGGTGCCGTGGCCCGGACGCCGCATCGCCTCGATGGTGAAGCCGGACTCGCGGGAAGCGGCATCCTGCAGCTCGAGATCGCCGTTCGGCGTGAACAGGTCCACCGAGGACGAGTACGAGCGCGTCGCGGGGCGCAGCGTCATCGTGGAAACCGAGTCCAGGTCGTAGAGGCCAACCGCGAGCGCGCCGAAATTCCAGAACTGGATGCGGTTGTCGCGGTCCTCGAGCAGCGTGAGGCGGCCCATGCCGAGCAGACGGGCGCTCCTCGCGATGGGATCCGGGGGTAGCTCGGGATCGAAGGGAGAGGGTTCCGCGAACTGCGCGCGGACCGGCGACGCGAGCATCACGACCGCGACCAGACTCGACATCCAAGCGCTTCGAAGTCCCCAGCGCCGTGGGTTCATGCCGACTCCTTCTCTTCCGGCTACGATCACGTCAGGACGGAATGACCGCCGCGCGGAGGAAAACGATTCCGCCAGCAGGGCGAAAGTGCGCTCGGTCAACGCGGTGCGCCTCGCACGAGGGCGGCATGTTAGGCGAGCGCTCAAGACAGTGTCAACGGCTCCTCGGGGTCCCGCGGCGGCGCGATCCGGGACGTCCCGGAACCAGCACGAAGCGCCAGCGGCGTTCGAGCCCCACGCGGATCCCGATCCGGGCGGTCCGCTCGATCCTCTCTCCCGCGCGCCGGATTCGGGCGCGCGAGATCCACAGCCGGCCGCGCACCAGGTCGGCGCCGTCGTGTCCGCGCCCGAGGCCGAGCGCCTGTCCCACGCGTCCCGGCCCCGAGGCGAGGCGCCGCGGATCCCGGGTCCCGCGGCGGCGCGCCATGCGGGAAATCCCCTCGCCGGGCTCGAGCGCGCGGACCAGCACCGCCGAGGCCCGTCCGGCGGGGCCGGTGACGACGTTGAAACACCAGTGGAGCCCGTGGCTCAGGTAGACGTACGCGTGGCCGGGCGGGCCGAACATGGAGGCGTTGCGCCGCGTGGGCCCGGGCCGCGCGTGGCTGGCCGGATCGTCGCGTCCCCCGTACGCCTCGACCTCGACGATGCGCCCGGCGACGCGGCGGCCGCGCGTCTCGTGCACCAGCGTGCGGCCGAGCAGGTCGCGGGCCACTGCGCACGGCCCGCGGCCGAAGAACGGCCGCGCAAGGCGCGCGCGCGGCCCATCGTTCCTCGCGCGCGCCCGCGGCGCCGCGGACCGGGCCCGACGAGCACCGCTCAATGGCCGACCGGAGTCTCCCCCACGCCCATCCGGCGGAGCGGCTCCATCATTTCGGCGCGGATCTCCTCGAGCCGCTCGGGCGTGCGCGCCTCGAAGCGCACCACCACCACCGGCTGGGTGTTGGAGGCCCGCACCAGCCCCCAGCCGTCGCCGAACTCCACCCGCGCGCCGTCGATGTCGATCACGCGGTACTTGCCGGCGAAGCGCTTCTTCATCTCCTCGGGGACCCGGAACTTGAGTTCCTCGTCGGCCTCGAGGCGCGTCTCGGGCGTCGCGTGGTAGCGCGGGATCGAGTCCACCAGCGCCTCGAAGCTCCGGCCCGACGCGGCCACGTAGCGCAGGAGCCGGCCGGCCGCGAACAGGGCGTCGTCGAATCCGAAGTATCCCTCGCTGAAGAACATGTGCCCCGACATCTCCCCCGCGATCGGGGCGCCGGTCTCGAGCATCCGGCTCTTGATGAGCGAGTGCCCGGTCTTCCACATCGAGGGCTTGCCGCCGTGCGCGGCGATGTCCTCGATCAGTCCCTGCGAGCACTTCACGTCGAACAGGATCTCGGCGCCCGGCACGCGGTCGAGCACGTCGCGCGCGAGGAGCGCCAGCAGCTGGTCGCCGTAGACGATGCGTCCGTCGCGGTCCACCGCCCCGATCCGGTCGGCGTCCCCGTCGAAGCCGATGCCGAGATCGGCCTTCTCGCGCTTCACCGCCTCGACCAGCGACGCCATGAGGCTCGGCACGGTGGGATCGGGCAGGTGGTTCGGGAAGCTCCCGTCGAGCTCGGCGAACAGCGGAATCACCGTGTGGCCCATCCGCTCGAAGACCTCGGGCACCACGGTCCCGGCGCAGCCGTTCCCGCAGTCCATCACGACCTTGAGGCCCTTCGGGCTCCGCAGCCGCTCCACCAGCATCGCGCGGTAGTCGTCGAGCACCGGACGGTCGGCGGCGCTCCCGCCGCCCGGCGCGGGCAGGTCCGCGCCCTCGATCCGCTCGCGCATCCGCTGGATGTCGGCCCCGAACACCGGTCGCTGGCGCGTGGTCATCTTGAAGCCGTTGAACTCGGGCGGGTTGTGGCTGCCGGTGACCTGCACGCCACCGGCGAGGCCGCGCGCGGCCACCGCGTAGTAGAGCGCCGGGGTCGGAACCAGCCCGACGCGCTCGACCTCGAGCCCGCACGCCAGGAAGCCGCGCTCCACCCCCGCGGCGAGCCGCACGCTGCTCGGGCGGACGTCGCGGCCGAGTGCGACGCGCCGGCCGCCCTCCTCGACGAGCCGCGTGCCGAAGGCGCGGCCCACCGCCTCGGCCGCCTCGTCGGAAAGCTCGGTGGCGTGCAGGCCGCGGATGTCGTACTCGCGGAAGATGTGTCGAGGAATCATGTCCGGTCCTTCTGCTTGAGGTAGGCGTCGATGAAGGGGTCGAGGTCGCCGTCCAGCACCCGGTGGACGTCCCCGATCTTGGTCTCGGTGCGATGGTCGTTGACCATCGTGTAGGGCTGCATCACGTAGGAGCGGATCTGGCTCCCGAAGTCGATGTCCTTCTTGGGGCCGGCGATCGCCGCGGTCTTCTGGCGCTCCTTCTCCTCGTAGTACACGAACAGCCGGCTCATGAGGATCTTCATGGCCGCGTCCTTGTTCCGGTGCTGGCTGCGCTCGCCCTGCGACTGCACCACCAGTCCGGTGGGCAGGTGGGTGATGCGCACCGCCGACTCGGTCTTGTTGACGTGCTGGCCGCCCGCGCCGCCGGCGCGGAACGTGTCGATCTTGATCTCGTCCGGCTTGATCTCGACCTTGACGGTGTTGTCGATCATCGGCAGCACCGAGGCCGACGCGAACGACGTGTGCCGGCGCTGGTTGGCGTCGTAGGGCGAGATGCGCACCAGGCGGTGGACCCCCGACTCGGCCTTGAGGTAGCCGTAGGCGTACTCGCCCTCGATCTCGAGCGTCGCGTCCTTGATGCCGGCCTCGTCGCCGGCTTGCAGGTCGAGGATGGACACCTTGAAACCCCGCCGCTCGCCCCAGCGCTGGTACATGCGCATCAGCATCTCGGCCCAGTCCTGCGACTCGGTGCCGCCGGCCCCGGGGTGGATGTTGACCAGAGCGCCCATGCGGTCGTGCTCGCCCGACAGCAGGCTGCGCGTCTCGAGCTCCCCGACCTGCGCTTCGAGCCGGTCCAGCTCTCCCGCGAGCTCGCCCAGCATGGACTCGTCGCCCTCGGCCTCGGCCAGATCGAGCAGCTCGTCGAGCCCGTTCCCGGACGACTCGCGGGCGCGGAACTCCTCGACCATGCGCCTGACCGACTTCAGCCGCGCGACGGTCTTCTGGGCTTCCTCCGCCCGGTCCCAGAACCCGGGCTCGGCCATGCGCGCCTCGAGCGCGGCCACCTCCGCGGCGCGTGCCTCGATGTCAAAGGTACCTCCGCAGCCCGTCGAGGCTCTGGCGGGTCTGGTCGAGTCGCTTGCGGAGTTCGGCGGCGGTGAGCATGTCGGGAGGTGGACTTTCGGGGAAAGGGGGATCGGGAGTCGCCCCGCACATTAGGAGATGCCGGGCGGCGTGAAAAGCCGGGGCTCAGCCCGCCAGTTCGCGGAGCCGCTCCGCCACCGCCTCGGCCACCTCGCGCCCGCGCGGCGTCCCGCTCAGTCGCCCGAACCGTGCGGCGCTCTCGTACCAGTTCCGCCGGTCGGCCAGGGAATCCTCGGGCCGGTCCCCGAGCGCCAGCGCCGCGATCGCCGCGGCCGTGCGGCCGCTCGCCCGCCCGCTGTCCCTCCCGTGGTCGAAGGCGCGGCGCAGCTCGGCGCGCGCCTCGCCCTCCCGCTCGAGGTGGAGGAGGGACTGGGCGAGCCGCAGGTGAAGCTCGGCGCGCTCGGCGCGCTCGACCGGCGCCGGCCGCGATCCCGCCGGCCGGGCGAGCGCCGCGCGGAAGTGGGACTCGGCGGCGAGGGCCGCGTCGCCGGACAGGGCCAGGTTGCCGCGGTCGGCTTCGAGCTGCCGCGCGAGGTCGCTCGCCTCCGGAGCCTCGACCTCCTCGACCAGCGCGAGCGCGGCGCGGAGCGTGCGGTCGGCCGCCTCGCGGTTCCCTTCCCGGAACTCCTGCTGCCCGCGGCATCGCGCCACCATCGCCGCGACCAGCGGCCGGGCGGGCAGGGCGAGCGTGGGCGCGAGCGCCTCGAGCGGGCCGAGCAGCGCCCGCGCCTCGTCGGTGCGCTCGGCGAGGTGGAGCAGCCGGTGCAGGTGGCAGCCCGCCACGGCCGCGAGCCGGCGCGCGTCGGCATCCTCGTCGCGCTGCCCCGCCTCCAGCGCCCGGCGGTACTCGGCGCGGGCACCGTCGGGATCACCCTGGTCCTCGAGCACGTGGCCGAGCAACAGGCGCGCTTCGCTCTCCAGCTCGGCGACGCCCCGCACCGCGAGTCCCTCGAGCCGGCCCGCCGCGGATCGAAACGAGTCCGCCGCCGCCGGATCTCCGCGACCGGCGCGCAGCACGCCGGCCTGGATCTCGGCGCGCGCGGCGAGAGCGCGGGCGGCCGGCCAGTCCACCTCGCTCGCGACGTCGCGGGCGCGCGCGAGCCGTCGCAGCCGCGCCTCCGAGCCGGGATCGCCCTCGGGCGGCTCGCTCATCGCGCGCACGATCAGCGCACGCGCCAGCGCGAGGCGGGCGAGCGGCGGCCGGGGCGCTTCCACCGCGGCCACCGCGCGGTCGAGCCACGCCAGCGCTTCCTCGCGCGCGCCGAGCGAGAGCAGCCGCTGCCCGAGTTCGCCGGCCGCGTGGGACGCGCGGGCGCGCGCCATCGCCGCGAGGAAACGGGCGCGCTCCGGGGCGACTCCCCGCGGGTCCGGAGGCGGCTCGGGAGACACGCGCTCCCCGAGGCGCACCGCGCTCTCGAGCAGCGCCCGGGACGCCGGCCAGTCGCCGCCCCGGTACTCCTCCTCGGCGAGCGCGAGCGCGAGACGGGAGAGCCGGATCCACGACTCGGGTTCCCACGCCTCCCCGGAGGCGTCGGCCTCACGGATCAGGGTGAGGGCCTCCGCCCGCCGCCGCGCGTCGCGCGGGCCGTCCGCGTCGGAAATTCCGGCACGCACCAGGCGCTCGAGGCGCGCGAGGGGTTCGTTCTCCGCCGAAACCCCGGGTGCCGCCCGGTCGAGCCGCTCGAGCGCGGGCCCGGGACGGTCGAGCCCGACCTCGCACTCGGCGAGCAGCAGCGCGGCCCGCGTGCGCGCTTCCGAGGTCGCCTCGTCGCGCTTCCGGTCCAGATCGGCGAGCACCGCGCCGGCGATGGCGCCGGCGTCGTCCCACGCGCCCTGCAACACCATCAGTTCGGCGCGGTCGAGGGCCTCGTTCGCCCCGCGCCCGCGCGCCTCCTCGCGGGCGCGGCGGCGGCCCTCGAGCGTCCAGATCAGCAGGGTGAGGCACACCGACACGACGAGTGCCGCGCCGACCCAGGCGCCGATCACCGGCGTCCCTCCCGCGGCGCGGCGGGCAGGCTCGCGGCGATGCCGGCGAGCGCGGCCTCGACCAGCGCCGCCTCGCTTCCCGAGTTGTCGAGCACCAGGTCGGCCGCGGCGGCCAGCTCGGCGTCGGGGGCCTGCGCCGCGAGACGTCGCCGAGCCTCGGCTTCGCTCCAGCCCCGGGACGCCGCCAGCCGCCGCACGCGCTCGGCCTCGGGCGCGATCACGGCCACGATCAGGTCGCACTCGCGCTCGAAGCCCCAATCCAGCAGCAGCGCGGCATCCACGATCACCACCCCGCGGTGTCCCCGCGCGCGGAGCGCGTCGAGCTCCTCGCGCAGCCGGGCCACGATCCGCGGGTGGACGAGCGCGTTGAGGCGCGCCCGCGCCGCCGGATCGCGGAACACGCGCTCCGCGACGAGCGCGCGATCGAGCGTGCCGTCCTCGCGGTACACGCCCGGCCCGTAGTCGGCGAGCAGCCCCCGGCGAACCTCGGGGTCGCGCTCGGTGGCCTCGTGCCCGGCGCGGTCGGCGTCGAGCACCGGGAAGCCGCGCTCGGCGAAGGCCCGCGCCACCGTGCTCTTGCCGCTCCCCGCGCGGCCCACCAGTCCCACGATCCACAGCGCGTCGTCGCCGCGCCGCCGCCGCTCCCGGCTTCCCGCCGCTCCCCCGCCGGGCGGGGCCGCGCCGTCAGTGCACATCGAACCAGCTCGTCCCGGTGCCGGCCGAGACCACCAGCGGCACCCGCAGCGGGTAGCAGCCCTCCATCTCGCGGCGCACCGTCTCGCGCACCGCCTCGGCGTCCTGCGCGGGGCACTCGAGCACCAGCTCGTCGTGCACCTGGAGCAGCAGCCGCGCCGCGCCGCGCCCGCGCAGCGCGCGGTGCACCCGGATCATGGCGAGTTTCATCAGGTCGGCCGCCGAGCCCTGGATCGGGGTGTTGATCGCGGCGCGCTCGGCGAAGGCGCGCTCCGCCCCGCCGCCCGCCGCGAGCGCGGGCAGGTAGCGCCGGCGCCCCATCAGGGTCTCCACCCAGCCGCGCCGCCGCGCCTCCTCGACCGTGCCGTCGAGGTACTCGCGCACCCGCGCGTAGAGCCGGAAGTAGTGGCCGATGAACTCCTGCGCCTCCTCGAGCCCGATGCCCATCTGCTGCGACAGGCTGCGCGCCCCCATCCCGTACATGACCCCGAAGTTCACGACCTTGGCGCGCGCGCGCAGCTCCGGGTCCACCGCGTCGCCGCTCACGCCGAAGATCTTCCGGGCGGTGGCGGCGTGGACGTCCTCGCCGCCCTGGAACGCCTCGATCAGGGCGGGGTCGCCGGAGAGGTGCGCCATCACCCGCAGCTCGATCTGCGAGTAGTCGGCGCCGATCAGCACGCCCCCCTCGGGCGCCACGAACGCGCGGCGGATCGCGCGGCCCTGCGGCGTGCGCATCGGGATGTTCTGGAGGTTGGGCCGGCTCGAGGAGAGCCGGCCGGTGGCGGCCCCGGTCTGGTCGAACGAGGTGTGCACGCGCCCGTCGCGCGGGTCGAGCGCGGCCGGCAGCGCCTCGAGGTAGGTGGAGCGCAGCTTGGTGAGCGTCCGGTACTCGAGCAGCAGCTTCGGGAACGGATGCTCCGCCGCCAGCTCCTCGAGCACGGCTTCGTCGGTCGAGAAGCCGGTCTTGGTGCGGCGGCCCGGTTTGAGCTTGAGGCGCTCGAACAGCAGGTTCGCCACCTGCGGACCGCTCTGGAGATTGAGCGGTTCGCCCGCGAGCGCGTAGAGCGCGGCCTCCAGCTCCGCGATCTGGCGGGCGGCCTCGGCGCTCATCTCGCCCAGCACCGCGGCGTCGAGACGCACGCCCGCGCGCTCCATGTCGGCCAGCACCGGGATGAGCGGGTGCTCGAGCTGCGCGTAGAGCGTCCACTGCTCGCGGGCCTCGAGCTGCGCGCGCAGGGCGTCGGCGAGCGGGAACAGCGCCGCGGCGTGGGCCGCGGCCGCCTCGTCGAGCGCCGCCACCTCGGCGGACGCCATCGGCGGGCGGGCGCGCCCGCGCGCGGCCGGCGGCTCGAGCGGCGGCAGCTCGCGGCCGAGCCCGTCGCGCGCCAGCGAGGCGAGATCGTGGTCGCGCGAGGGGTCGAGCAGGAAGGAGGCGACGTGCAGGTCGAAGGCGGCGCCCTCGCAGGGAAGGTCCGCGCCCGCGAGCAGGTGCAGCGCCGCCTTGAGGTCGTGCGCCACCTTGGGCACGGAAGGGTCGGCCAGCGCCGGGCGCAGCCACTCCCGGATCCGATCCATCGGGAGGTTCGGCCCGGCCGAGTGCCCGATCGGCAGGTAGCACGCGGTGCCGTCGCGCGCCGCGAGCGCGAGCCCCACGAGCGGCGCGGTGCGCGGGTCGTCGTGCGCCGCGACCGGCAGGAGCGCGAGCCCGTGCAGGGCGCGCGCCCGCACCTCATGGAGGCGCTCGATCCGCGCTCCCTCGTCCTCCGCGGCCCCGCCGCCCCCCCACAGGTCGAGCGAACTCTGCGAGGCGGTGGGAAGCGCCACGGCCGCCGGCGCGCCCGCGGCGCGGGTCACG
>CAZIVR010000057.1:0-22016 GCA_964542745.1 uncultured bacterium | reverse complement strand
GCCCGCGCGCGGCCGGTCGGCCAGCGCGCCCGCGATGCCGCCGCGCGCGATCGTGCCGGCGCTCCCGGCCCCCTCGCGCGGCGCCGGTCCGGCGGCTCGATCCCGCGGCCCGCCGGCCTCCGGTTCGCGTTTCGTCTCGTGAAGATCCACGGTCACGCCTAGCCTCTCCCCGCGAGACGCGCGCGCAGCCGGGCGCGGATCAGGATCGCGGTCAGGTTCAACAGGAACGTGAGGAGCAGCAGCACGAGCACCGTGCCGTAGAGAATCGGGCGCGTCGCCTCGACGTCGGGCGACTGGGTGGCCAGCACGAACACATGGTAGCCGAGTTCCATGAACTGGTCGGTGGGGAGCGTGGGCAGGTAGGGCAGGAAGTAGGCGGCTCCGGTGAACAGGATCGGCGCCACCTCGCCGGCGCCGCGCGCGACCGACAGGATCGCGCCGGTGAGAATCCCCGGCATGGCCTGGGGCAGCAGCACGTGCCGCACGGTCTGCCAGCGCGAGGCGCCGAGCGCGAGCGAGGCCTCGCGCATCTCGCGCGGCACCGTGCGGAGCGCCTCTTCGGTCGTCACGATCACGACCGGCAGGTTGAGGAGCGCCAGCGTCAGCGCCGCCCACACCAGCGCGGGCTGTCCCCAGGTGACGTCGAGCCCCATCGCCCGGTCCATCGAGCGGCCCACGAACTGGATGAAGAAGCCGAGGCCAAAGAGGCCGAACACGATGCTCGGGACGCCGGCGAGGTTGTGGACGGCGAAGCGCACCGAGCGCGTGAACCACGAGTCCGGCCTCGCGTACTCGTGCAGGTAGATGGCGGCTCCCACGCCGAAAGGAACGAGCGCCACGACCATCAGGAACACCAGCGCCACGGTCCCGAAGATGGCGGGAAAGATGCCGCCGGCGGTCATGCCCTCGCGCGGGACGCCCGCGAGGAACTCCCACGTCACGGTGCGCCAGCCGAACCACGTGACGTTGCCGAGGATCACGGCGACCATCGCCACGATCAGGAACGCGGCGAACCCGGTGAGCCACGTGAGCCCCCGGCCGGCCACGTCGGGGCGGGCGGAGCGAAGGCGCGCGAGGGTGCGCGGCGTGGCCGCGAGGGGGGCGGCGCTCACGCGCCCGCCAGCCGCTTGCGAAGCCGGTCGGTCATCAGGCCCGCCGCGACGTTGATGAGGAAGGTCGTGGTGAAGAGCAGCGCCCCAAGGAAGAACAGCGTGGAGTAATGGGCGCTGCCCACCACGACCTCGGCCAGCTCCGCGGCGATGCTGGCCGAAAGAGTCCGCACCGAGTCGAACACCGATCCCGAGACGATGGCCGCGTTTCCCGAGGCCATGAGCACGATCATGGTCTCGCCGACCGCGCGCGCGAGCCCGAGCAGGATGCCGGCCGAAACGCCGGCCGACGCCGCGGGCAGCGTCACGTTCCACGCGGTCTGCCAGCGCGAGGCGCCGAGCGCGAGCGATCCCTCGCGGTAGGACTTCGGCACCGCCCGCAGCGCGTCCTCGCAGACCGTGAACAGCGTGGGCAGCACGCCGAGGCCGAGCGCGATGCCCGCGTTCAGGGCGTTGAGCCGGATCGTGGATCCGGTCACGCCCTGGATCCAGGACGCCATCACGATCAGGGCGAAGAAGCCGAGCACGACCGAGGGGATCCCGGCGAGCAGCTCGACGGCCGGCTTGAGCAGCTCGCGCACGCGGTTCGAGGCGAACTCCGAGGCGAAGATCGCCGCCAGCACGCCGAGCGGCACCGCGAAGCACATGGCGACGGCGACCACCTTCGCGGTTCCGACCACGAGCGGGAGGATGCCGTACTTGGGCACGTCCCCCACCGGCTGCCAGACGTCGGTCTCGACGTACTTGCCGAGGCTCGCCTCCCGCATGATCTCCGGGTCGCGGAACACCGGCAGCGCCTCGCGGAACAGGAAGATCATGATGAGCAGCAGCCCGGCCACGGCGCCGAAAGCGCACAGGCGCAGCAGCGCGCCGATGGCGCCTTCGCGCCACCGTTGCAGCCGCCGCCCGCCCGCGCGCACGGGAACGCTCACGCGGAGCCCGCTTCCCGGGCGTCCGCGCCGCGCTCCACGCCGGCCGATTCGTGGCGGGCCGCGCTCATCGTACGGGGTAGTAGCCGACCTGGGTGACGACCGCCTGTCCGGCGGGCGACAGCGCCCAGTCCACGAACTTCTTCACGTCGCCGGCGGGCTGCCGGCGCGCGTAGAAGTACAGGTCGCGCGCGAGCGGATACGACCCGTCGCGGACCGCGGCCTCGGTGGGCATCACGCCGGGCGACTTCGCGTCCCGCCGGATCGCCACCTCGCGCACGCCCTTCGCGTAGGCCGCGCCGCCGTAGCCGACGCCCTTCGGGTCCCTGGCGACGGCGTTCACGACCGCCGCGGTGCCGGGAAGCGTCTGGCAGCGCGCGGCGAAGTCCTTGCCCTCGAGCACGTGGTCCTTGAAGTACACGTAGGTGCCCGAGCTGTTCTCGCGCCCGTAGAGCACGACGGGCGCGTCGGGGCCCCCGACCTGCTTCCAGTTCGTCGTCGTGCCCAGGTAGAGGTCGCGGATCTGGGCGATGGTCAGCTCCTTCACCGGATTCGACTCGTGCACGTACACCGCCAGCCCGTCCTTGGCCACCGCGATCTCCACGCCCATGGTCTGGTAGCGGTCGCGGAGCTTCTTCTTCTCGTCGTCCTTCATGGCCCGCGAAGCCATGCAGATGTCGGTCGTCCCGTTGATGAGCGCGGCGATGCCGGTGCCCGACCCGCCGCCCGTCACCTGCACGATCGCGCCCGGATGGGAGCCCATGTAGCTCTCGGCCCAGCGCTGGACCAGGATCACCATGGTGTCCGAGCCCTTGACGGTGATGCCGCGGGCGGCCGACGAGCAGGCCGCGAAGGCGCCCAGCGCCAGGGCGGCGCCGGCCACCGTGGCGAGGGCCCGATTCAGCTTCTTCATGGCGAACCTCCTAGAACTTGTGCTGGACCTGGAGGGTCCAGAGATTGTCGTGGGGATCGCGGAAGCCGCCGGCCGCCGGCGCCTCCGTCAGGGGGATGTCGTAGGACAGGGTGATCCTCGTGAACCCGTCGAAGAACGCGTTCGCGCCGAGCGAGACCCGCTCGAACTGGTCGTGGTCGCGGGAGGTGTTGGGGTCGTAGAGGTCGTAGCGCGCCACCGCCTGCAGCCGCTCGCCGAGGCCCTGCACCCACATCAGGTAGCCGCCCCGGAAATCGGTGGCGAGGTGCGAGGCCACCGCCCCGGGACGAAGCCGCCGGCCGCCGGCCGTCGGCACCGTGGTCAGCGCCTTCACCGAGTCCGCGTTCAGGTCGGTGCCCCCGAAGCACTCGGCCCGCACGGTCCCTCCCCCGAGCGCCGGCAACTCGTAGTAGGCCTGCGCGTCGGCCCCGAACCGCGTCTTGTCGGTCTCCGCGTCCGGCCCGGTGAGCGCCGTGGTGGCGCGCCCGCCGTACCACGACACCGCGCCGTCCACCCGGCCCTGCGCGTAGCGGGCGCGCGCGACCAGGTCCTTGCCGCGCGTGGGATCGCCGGTCGGGTAGTCCGCGCTGGAGATGCCGGCGCCGTTGAAGACGCCGAGGACCGTTTCGATCCGCGAGGTCCACTGGCTCACGAGCTTGACGCCGCGGTCGCGCTCGCCGGGGAAGAGCACGCCCTCGGCCCGCGACCGCTCGGGCAGCTCGCGCGAGATGGAGGAGCGCTCGATCTCGTAACCGAACGGGACGTTCATCTGGCCGATCGTCACGGCGTGGCGCCGGAGCGTGGTCCACGGGTCGAACAGCGTCACCGAGGCCTCGAGGAGGCGCGCGTTGATGCTGCTCCCGCTGCTCGAGCCGTCGAAGGTGACCACCGCCTGGCTGAGCGGGCCCGAGTCGTAGGTGAGCTTGATCCGCGCGCGGCGGATGTAGAAGCGCTCGGTGTTCGCGAGCCCGAGCGTGGGTCCGGAGCCCGTGGCGGACACGGTGTCGGTCTTGTTCTCCGACGTCTCCCAGCGCGCCTGGAGGTAGCCCGAGAACTTGAGCTTCTTGAGCTTGTCCACGTCGGTGACGAGGGCCTGCACCTGCTCGGAGAGGCTCTCGACCCGGCCCGCCACGTCGGCCGCCCGCTCGTCCTCGGGCCCGGCGTCCTGCGCCCGGGCCGGAAGCGCGTTTCCCGCGATCGCCAGGCATCCGGCGACGGTCGCCGCGAAGATCCGTTTCACGCTGGTGTCCCCGCATCCGGCCACGGCCCGGCGCGGGGAGGTCCCGCCCGGGGAGCCGATCGCCGGCAGGGTGGCGCCCCGCCGGTTGCCGACTCTTCAACGGCGTGTGAACGGGGTGTTACATCGCGTGGGCGTCCGAGGGGATCTCGAACCGGAACACCGACCCCCCGCCCGGAGCCGGTCGCACCGACACCTCTCCCCGGTGAAGCGCCACGACGTGCTTCACGATGGAGAGGCCGAGGCCGGTGCCTCCCTGGTCGCGCGAGCGTGCCTTGTCCACCCGGTAGAAGCGCTCGAACACGCGCGGCCGGTCCTCCTCGGGGATCCCGGGCCCGGTGTCGCGGACCTCGCACCAGGCGCGCCCGCCTTCGGCTCCGAGCCGCACGGTGATCCCGCCCGACTCGGTGTACTTGAGGGCGTTGTCGAGCAGGTTGGCGAGCACCCGCTCGAGCCGCGCCCGATCCGCGCGCAGGGGAATCGCCGGGCCCGCCTCGAGGTCGAGCGCGAGCCCCGCCCGCTCCGCCGCCGCGCGGTGGGCGGCCACCTGGGCCTCGGCCAGCGCGCGCAGGTCCATCGGCCCGAGGCGCAACCCGCCGCCCGACCGTTCCAGCTCGGAGAGCGCGAGCAGGTCCCCGACCATGGCCTCGAGCCGGGCCGCGCCGCCCCGGATGGACTCGACGAAGCCCCGCCGGTGCCGCTCGTCGTCGAGCCCGCCTTCGAGCAGCGTTTCCGCGTAGCCGCGGATCGTGGTGAGCGGGGTACGCAGCTCGTGCGAGACGTTGGCGACGAAGTCCTGCCGCATGCGGCTCACGTTCTCGATCTCGGTGAGGTCGCGAAGCACCAGGAGCACCGCGCCTCCCGGCGCCTCCTCGAGCGGCGCCGCTCGCGCGTGGAGCACGCGCGGCCGCGGCGTCCACATCCGCAGGTCGGCCTCGACGGGGCGGGCGCCGGCCCGCGCCCGCCGCACCAGCTCGTGCAGCTCGGCGTTCCGCACGAACTCCGCGAAGGGGATTCCCGGCGCGGCGCCCGCGGGCTCGTCGAGCAGCGCGGCCAGGCTCGGGTTGCTCCGGGCGATGCGCCCGTCGGCCGCGATCAGGGCCACGCCGTCGCTCATCTCGGCGAGGATCCGCTCGTGCTCGTCGCGGGCGCGCCGCAGCCGGTCCTGCCGCTCGCGCCCCTCGGCCGCCATCCGGTTGATGGCGCGCCCGAGACGCCCGAGCTCGTCGGCCGGGGTTTCGAGCGCGCGGGCTCCGGGGTCGTCGGCGGCGAGCCGCCCCGCCGCCTCCTCGAGCGCGGCGACGCGCGCCGCGTGCCGGGCGGTGATCGCGAGCACCAGCGCCGCGGCCGCGGCGAGCGCGAGCAGCGCCGCGGGGAGAGCCTGCCGCGCCAGCGCGCCCGCCAGCGCCTCGAGCACGGCGGCGGGCTGGGCGAGCCGCACCACGGCCACCGGACCCGAGTCCGCGCGCGCCGCCACGTAGAACATCGGCCGGTCGAGCGTGGCGCTGGCGCGCACCGCGCGGCCCTCGCCCCGTGCCAGCGCGTCGCGCACCTCGGCCCGGTCTCCGTGGTTCTCCAGCGCGCCGAGCGCCTCGGGCGCGATCTCCGAGTCCCCGAGGACCCGCCCGTCCGCCGCGATCAGCGTGGTGCGCGCCCCGAGGTCGCGGGCCAGCGCGGCCGCCGCTTCGGGCGCCCCGCCCCACGCGGACGGCGAGCGCGCCAGCGCGTCCGCCGCGAGCCGCGCCGAGCGCGCGAGGTCGCCCGCCCGGTTCTCGAGCACCCACTCGCGCGCGCCGCGGGCCACCAGCAGCCCGGCCGCCACCAGCGCCAGCGCGACGACCAGCAGGTGGGACAGGAACAGGCGGCCGCGCAGCGAGCGGATCATGCGGGACGGCCTGCCGCCTGCGGCCCGGGCGCGGCGCTCAGGCGCCGCCGGGGCGCCCCCCGCGCCCCGCGGCGCCGGCCGGCGCCACCAGCTTGTAACCGAGGCCCGTGACGGTCTCGATCACCGCGTGCCCTTCGCCGAGCTTCACCCGCAGCCGCCGGACGTGGACGTCCACCGTGCGGGTTTCCCCGGCGTAGTCGTAGCCCCACACCTTGCGCAGCAGTTCCTCGCGCGACAGCGCGCGGCCGGGATGCCGGGCGAAGAAGGCCAGCAGGTCGAACTCGCGCGGCGTCATCTCGAGCCGTCGGCCGTGGAACGCCGCCTCGCGCGCGGCGGGGTCCACGACCAGCGCCCCGACTTCCAGGCGCGCCGTCTCGCGCTCGGGACGCGCGCGCCGCAGCAGCGCCTTGAGGCGCAGGCCCAGCTCGCGCGGGCTGAAGGGCTTGGTGAGGTAGTCGTCGGCGCCGCGCTCGAAGCCGATCAGCTTGTCCATCTCCGCGGCGCGCGCGGTGAGGAGCAGCACCGGGAGATCACGGGTGGAGGGCTCCTCGCGCACTTCACGGAGGATGTCGAGGCCGTTGGTCCCCGGGAGCATGAGGTCCAGCACGACCACGTCGGGCCGCGAGGCGAACAGGCGCCGCAGGCCTTCGTCCCCGTCGCCCACCGCGGTCACGCGAAAGCCGTCGCGCTCGAGGTTGTAGCGGATCAGCTCGCGGATCTCCCGGTCGTCCTCGATCACGAGCGCCAGGTCGGTCATGCGCCCTCCGGCGGTTGGGGCGGTAGCGGGGCGGATGCTAGTCGCCGCGCTTCCGGAGGGTCAATCGCCGCCTGTTTCCAAATCGTGACGCCCGCGGCGGGCCCGTGGTGTAGCCTCCCCGCATGTCGCTCGCCTCCGACGCGACGGCGCTCACCGTCGAGCGGCTTCGCCCGCCCCACCTGGCCGAGACCCTGCGCTGGCTCCAGCGGGATCCGGTCCTGCACGTCTACGTCACCGCGCTGGCGCTGCGCGACGCGCTGGCCTCCCCCACCGACGAAACGTGGGCGGCGCGCCGCGGCGGGGCGATCGCGGGCATCCTGCACCTCGGGGGCCGCTCGGGAGCGGTCCTCCCCCACGGCGACGACCCCGAGGCGCTGCGCCAGCTCGCCGCGGTGGCCCGGGCCCGCCGCGCGGCGCTGCCGGCGCGCGTCCAGGTGATCGGGCCCGCGGCGGGCGTGCGCGCCGTGGTGGAGGCGCTGGCGGCGGACGGGCCCGGGCCGCGGCTCGAGCGCGAGCAGGTCTACATGCGGCTCGATGCGGCCGACTTCGTGCGCGCCGAGCGCCTTCCCGAGCTGCGCGCCGCGCGCGTCGAGGACTACGACCTGCTGTTCGAATCCGGCGCGGCGCTGCGGGCCGAAGAGCTCGAGGAGGACCCGCGGCTCGCCGACCCCTCCACCTACGCGCGCCGCGTCGAGGAGGAATGCCGGGACGGCTACACGTGGCTGTGGCTCCGCGGGCGGGACCTGCTGTTCCGCGCGAGCCTGAGCGCCGCCACGCTCGACGCCGCGCAGGTCTCGGGCGTCTACACGCCGCGCGAGCGGCGCGGCCTCGGCTTCGCCACGCGCGGCCTGTCCGAACTGTGCGCGCGCCTGTTCGAGCGGAGCCGGGCGGTGTGCCTGTTCGTGAACGGGTTCAACGAGCCGGCGCTCGCGCTCTACCGGCGGCTCGGGTTCCGCGTGGTCGCGCCGTGGGCGTCGGCGTTCTTCGACCCCCGCCCGGGGCCCGCCGAGGCCGGCCCGGCGGCGGACCCTAGCGCGCGCTGAGGGCCGCGGGCAGCGCGGCGAGCCCGCCCTCGACGCACTCGATCTCGGCGCCCGCCTCGCGCGCCACGATCTCGCGCAGCCAGGACGGCGTGTAGGACTGGATCAGCCACAGGATGCGCAGGCCTTGCCAGCCGGGCTCGGTGCGCTTGAGGCGGAGCGGCAGCGCGAGGTCGAGCGAGAACACGTCCCCCACCACGGCGCCGGGCCGCTCGTCGGCGAGGATCGCCTCGTAGAAGGGCCGCGCCGTCTCGACACGCACGCCGCCGATCTCGAGCGGGACCGAGCGCGAGTCGTCGGTGAGGAACTTGCGGGCGCCGCCCCGGAGCCGGAGCGCGCCGGGCTCGCGCGCGGGATGCTCCACGCCGCGGAGGCCGGCGTGGCCGAACCACGCGAGCAGCTTCTCGGGACCCGAGTTGCTCGCCACCACGACCTCGATCCCGGCCGCTTCGAGCGGGCGCATGATCTCGCGCGCCGCGGGCACGATCGCCGGGCCGCGCTCCGCGACCACGCGGGCCACGGCCGCGGCGTGCGACTCGCCGCCCAGGTCCGCGACGCGCTTGCCGCGCGCGGCGAGCCCTTCGCGCAGCGCCCGGGCGACCGGGTCGCCGTCCCCCGCCTGCTCCGCGAAGTGCACGAGCCCGCTGTGCGGCATGAACGGGTCCTCGTCGCCGAAAGCGCTGAGGCGCCCGCCCGGCGCCCATCCGTAGCGGCGCGGCTCGGCCGCCACCGCCGCGCGGGCCCGGCGCAGCCATTCGACGCCCTCGGCGCGCATCGCCGCGGGGAGCGCCTCGAGGATCGCGCGGTCCAGTTCCTCGCCCTGGGCGGCGCCCTCGGCGAAGGGCAGCGTCCAGACGCCGTCGAAGTCGCTCAGCAGCTTCATCGTGCGCTCCCGCGGGGGGCGTTCACTCGAAGATTCCTCCTCGCGGCCAACCCCGGAGCCGGAGGGCGCGGTCCAAGCCGGGCGGGAGGCCGCGGCGGGACGGCGACTATAGTCGAGGGCCCGCGTGGTCCCAACCGCGGCGGGCTTGACCGCCGTTTCCGCGATTTGGGACGGTGCGCGCATCTGGCGCTCCCGCACCGCACCTTTCCCCGGAGGATTCTCGTGTCCCGTCTTCGCTTCGGCCTCGCGGCCGTCCTGCTGCTCGCGGCCGGAACCGCGCACGCGCAATTTCCCTCCCCCTACACCGGCGCCTCCCTCCTGCAGCCCGGGGGCCACGTGTTCGGCGCGTACGTTCCCATCAGCGAGAACGCGGTCGGCGCGCTCGCGCAGCTCCGGCTGAGCTTCCTGCCCGGCGTGGACTTCGGCTTCCAGGGCGGGCTCTCGCGCCTCGACCGCAACTCGGGCTCGAAGACGCTGGTGCGCATGGGCACCGACGTGCGCTTCCGGGTCGCGGCCGAGAGCGAGGCGCGCCCGGTCTCGATGGCGGTCGGGGCGGGGCTCGGCGTGTTCTCGGGCGACGACTACAACGTGCTCACGCTGGGACCGAACTTCCTGGTGAGCCGCTCGTGGCGGAAGGGCGAGGCCGGGGAGTTCTCTCCCTTCGCGGGAATCGGTCTTTCGCTCGCCACCGTCAACGTCGGCACCTTCGACGACAACGATTTCTCGATGCCCGCGAAGGTGGGGGCCGAGATCGGCATAACTCCCACCGCGAGACTGGTTTTCGAGCTCTCCACCCGGCTCGGGGCCGATTCGCGCCGCGAGCTGGCGAACAAGGCGGAATTCTCCCTCGGGGCCAACCTCCCGTTCTAGTCCGGCACCGACCGGCCGTTCGCGGGAGAACGGTCTGGCAACTTGTTGTCACACAAAGCATTGTCTTGTGGATTCTCGGCAGCAAATCCGTCTTGTGCCTCTTGGGGGCCGGTGATAGCCTACGCAGCCCATCGAACGGACGCGCCGGGAGCGCGTCGTTCCCTGGCGGATGGCAATCCACCAACTATCATCTATCGCAACGACTTGCGGCGCCGGTCACGAGCGCCAGCCGGGCTCTTTTCGTCCACGAATCGGACCCGGATCCCCCAATGTGGAAAACCTGTGGAGACAGGCCCGCTTCGCAGCTGGTAATTGCAGTGTTGACAGGCTGTTAGAGTTTCCGAGCGGCCTGTTGATAGATTCGCGCTTCAGTTTCCACAGTCCCCGGTCCCCAAGGCCCGACCCCGCGCCGGACTTCGCGTTCAGCGGGCTCGCGCCCTGTGGACAATTCCTGAGGCCCCGTTCAGCAAGGACCGTTGAAATGGCCGTCCAGGCGATCCACTCGTCGTCCGAGGAGATCGAGCGGCTCTGGACCCAGGTGCTGGGCTCCGTCATGGCCCGCATCGGCAGCGCGCAGACGTTCGACACGTGGTTCCGTCCGATCGTCCCGCGCACCCTAGGCCCCGACTCCGTCGAACTCGAAGTTCCCAGCGCCTTCTTCGTGGACTGGATCCACGAACACCATCTTCCCCTCCTCCGGGACTGCCTTCAGGAAGCACTCGGCGGGAGCCCCGACATCCGGCTGGTCCCGCGCGAGACCGAACCTCCGCGGGCGGCGCCGCGCGCGCCCGAGGTTCCGGCGGCCCGGCCGGCGGAGACGCGGCGCGCGCCCGCGCGCGGCTGGCTCGACAGCCAACTCAACCCGCGGCACACGTTCGAGACGTTCATCGTGGGAGGCGGCAACCGCTTCACGCACGCCGCCTGCAACGCCGTGGCCCGCAACCCGGCCAACGTCTACAACCCGCTCTTCATCTTCGGCGGCTCGGGGCTCGGCAAGACGCACCTGCTGCACGCGATCGGGCACGCGGTGCGCGAATCGCGCCCGGAGGCCCGCGTCACTTACGTGCCGGCCGAGCGGTTCACCAACGAGATGATCTTCGCCATCCAGCACGGGCAGACGCTGGCCTTCCGCAACCGCTACCGGAACGTGGACGTGCTGCTGATCGACGACATCCAGTTCCTGGCGGGGAAGGAGAGCACGCAGGACGAGTTCTTCTACACGTTCAACGCGCTCCGCGACGCCCACAAGCAGGTCGTCGTGACGGCGGACAAGCCGCCCAAGGACATCCCGAAGCTCGAGGAGCGGCTGATCTCGCGCTTCAACCAGGGCCTCGTGACCGACGTGAAGCAGGCGGATCTCGAGACCCGCATCGCGATCCTGCGCAACCGCTGCGACGCGGAGGGCGCGGGGCTGCGGCTGCCGGACGACGTGCTGCTGCTCATGGCGGACCGGATCCGCACCAACATCCGGGACCTCGAGGGCTGCCTCGTGCGGCTCATGGCGGTGAGCTCGCTCACCCACCAGGACATCACGCTCGAGCTGGCCGAGGAGGTGCTGCAGCAGTACATCCACCCGGAGCCCGACCAGACCGCGCCGGAGCGCATCCTGACCGTGGTCGCCGAACGCTTCGGCGTGAAGGCCGAGGCCCTGTGCGGGGCGCGCCGCACGCGCACCATCGCCATGCCGCGGCAGGTCGCGATGTACCTGACGCGCCAGCTCACGGACCTGTCGCTTGGCGAGATCGGGCGGCTGTTCGGCGGGCGGGACCACACCACCGTCATGTACGCGTGCGACAAGGTCGCCACGCTGATCGAGCAGGATCCGTCGTTCACGGAGAAGGTCAACGGGCTGATCTCCACGATCGCCTCGGCATGAGCGGTGGAAAGTCCGTGGAGAACGGGGGAGAGGCGGGAGCGGGGCGCCCGGGGCGGGATAGGGCGTGCAGGACCGGCGCCTTCTCCACCGGCACCGGACGTGCTGGAAGCCCGGGCGGGATGGCGTGTTGCGGCGGTTCCGCGCGGGTTCTCCACCGCCTCCACCGCCCCTACGACGACTAGTCTCTTATTTATTGCGGTTCAAGGATTTAGACCACTGAAATTCGCTTGCAGCAGGGGGGTGTCGTGCCTATCATGCAGCCCCGACGTATGAGCCCCGCCACCGATGCCACGATCGCAGCCGGAACCACTGGCCGGACTTCGACTTCCCCGGCGACAGGGAGTGACCTCATGGAGTTCGCCATCGAGCAGGGCGATCTTGCGTTCGCCGTGTCCAAGGCCCTGGGATCGGTGTCGAGCCGCACTCCGCAGCCGCTGCTCGGCTGCGTCCTGATCGAGGCCGACGGCAACGCCGTGCGCGTGACCGGAACCGACCTCGAGGTCACCACGGCGGTCGAGGTCCCGGCCCGGGTGAAGACCCCCGGCAAGGCGGCCGTCTCCGCCCGGCACTTCCACGAGGTGCTGCGCAAGATGCCGAGGGGCGGCCTCTCGCTGGCGCTGAAGGGCGGCCAGTGCGAGGTGCGCTACGGCGACGGCAAGAACCGCTCGGCGTTTCCCGTGCAGGACGCGACCGAGTTCCCGCGCATCCCCGAGCTCAAGGCCGACTCGGCCGTGAAGATCGAGGGCGACGCGCTGTCGCGGCTGATCGCCCGCAGCGCCTACGCGGCTTCGACCGACGAGGTGCGTCCGCAGCTGAACGGCGTGCTGGTGCAGGCGGGCGACAAGCAGCTGCTGTTCGTCGCCACCGACGGGCACCGGCTGTCGCGCTCGGCGCGCAAGGGTTCCTTCGGCGCGCTCGGCAAGGACGGCGTGATCGTTCCCAACCGCGCGCTGCAGGCCATCAGCCGCACCGCGGAGGAGGCCACCAGCCCCATCACGCTGGAGGTCGCGGGCGGAAAGAACCAGGCGGGATTTTCGGCCCAGGTCGGCGAGTACCGCGTCCAGATCCTCACCCGCCTGCTCGAGGGGCCGTACCCCAACTACGAGCAGGTCATTCCCAAGGACAACCCGCGCGAGCTCAAGGTGCGCCGCCAGGAGCTCATGGAGGCCGTGGACATCGTGGCCTCGCACGCGGACAACGTGACGCGCCAGGTCCGCTTCTCCCTGCGCGCGGGCCGGCTCGAGGTGTCGTCGGCCACCGAGCTGGGCGCCGGCGAGCACCAGGTGGAAGCCGAGTATCGCGGCGAGGACATGGAGATCGGGTACAACGCGGCCTACCTGCTGGACATCCTGCGCTGCATTCCGAGCGAGCAGGTGGTCTTCCGCCTCAAGACCGCGCTGTCGGCCGGCGTCATCGAGCCGGTCGGGGCGCTTCCCCAGGCGGAGGAAGACGTGCTGTGCCTGATCATGCCGCTGCGCCTGCCCGACGCGGCCGGGTAGCGGTGGAGTCGCTGAAGAGCGCCCTGCAGCGCGCGCTGGGCCAGCGCGGGCTGGAAGGTGAACTGAAAGGCTGGGACGCGGTCACGGAGTGGGCCCGCGTCGTCGGGCCCCGCATCGCCGCCCGCAGCCGTGCGGTTTCCTTCCATCAGGGCACGCTGGTCGTGGAAGTGGACGGCTCGGCATGGATGCAGGAGCTGAACGTCCTCAAGCGCCAATTGATCCGCACGCTGAACCGCGAACTGGGGGCACCCACGGTTCGTGACGTGCGTTACGTCGTCCCCCGCGGAGGGATCCTGCGGTGAGCAACGGAAAGGAAGCGACCTTGACTGCCGATCCGAAGGGCCATCACTACGACGCCACCAGCATCCAGGTCCTCGAGGGCCTGGAAGCGGTCCGCAAGCGCCCCGCCATGTACATCGGCGACATCGGCGTGCGCGGGCTCCACCACCTGGTGTGGGAGGTGGTGGACAACTCGGTGGACGAGGCCCTCGCCGGCCACTGCGACGAGATCCTGGTCACCCTCGAGAAGGACGGCAGCGTCAGCGTGCGCGACAACGGGCGGGGCATCCCGACCGACATGCACGCGACCATGAAGAAGCCGGCGCTCGAGGTCGTGATGACCACGCTCCACGCCGGCGGCAAGTTCGACAGCGCCTCCTACAAGGTCTCGGGCGGCCTGCACGGCGTGGGCGTCTCGGTCGTGAACGCGCTCTCCGAGTGGTGCACCGTCGAGGTGCTGCGCGAGGGCAAGATCTTCTCGCAGGAGTACCGGCGCGGCGCGCCGGTCGGCCCGATGAAGACGCGGCCGGCCGACAAGAAGGACAAGGGCAGCGGCACCACCGTGCGCTTCAAGCCCGACGCGGACGTCTTCGAGGACACCGACTTCCACTGGGACACGATCGCCGCGCGCCTGCGCGAGCTGGCGTTCCTCAACAGCGGCCTCACCATCCGCCTGCACGACGCGGAGTCGGGCAAGAACGGCGAGTACTTTTACAAGGGCGGCATCGTCGAGTTCGTCAAGTACCTGAACCAGAACAAGGAGACGCTCCACTCGAAGCCGGTGTTCTTCTCGCGCGAGCGCGACAACGTTTCGGTCGAGGTGGCGTTCCAGTACAACGACGGCTACGCCGAAACCCTGCTGAGCTTCGTCAACAACATCAACACCATCGAGGGCGGCACCCACGTGGGCGGATTCCGCTCCGCCCTCACGCGCACGCTGGTGAACTACGCGAACCGCGAGGGGATGACCAAGAACCTCAAGGCCGACGTGGGCGGCGAGGACGTGCGCGAGGGGCTGGTCGCGGTCATCTCGGTGAAGATGCAGAACCCCCAGTTCGAGGGCCAGACCAAGACCAAGCTCGGCAACAGCGAGATCAAGGGCGCGGTCGAGACCGTGGTGGGGGAGGGGCTGCGCGAGTACTTCGACGAGACGCCCGCGGTGGCGCGCAAGATCATCGAGAAGATGGTGGCGGCGGCGCGGGCCCGCGAGGCGGCGCGCAAGGCGCGCGACCTCGCGCGGCGCAAGACCATCCTCGACGGCGGCTCGCTGCCCGGCAAGCTCGCGGACTGCGCCTACGACGATCCGAAGGACTGCGAGATCTACATCGTCGAGGGCGACTCGGCCGGCGGCAGCGCCAAGCAGGGCCGCGACCGGAAGTTCCAGGCGATCCTCCCGATCCGCGGCAAGATCCTGAACGTCGAGAAGGCGCGCCTCGACAAGATCCTCGCCAACGAGGAGATCCGGAGCATCATCCAGGCGCTCGGCGCGGGCGTGAAGGACGAGTTCGACATCACCAAGCTCCGCTACCACAAGATCATCCTGATGGCCGACGCCGACGTGGACGGCGCGCACATCCGCACCCTGCTCCTCACCTTCCTGTACCGCGAGCTGCGCCCGCTGGTGGACGCGGGGCACGTCTACATCGCCCAGCCGCCGCTGTTCATGGTGAAGGCCGGCAAGGAAGAGGTCTACTGCTACGACGACAAGGAGCGCGAGGAGGCGGTCGCGCGCATGGGCCGCAAGAACGTCCAGGTGCAGCGCTACAAGGGTCTCGGCGAGATGAATCCGGACCAGCTGTGGCGCACCACGATGGACCCCGAGAAGCGCACGCTGCTGAAGGTCACGTCGGAAGACGCGGTGGAGGCCGACCGCATCTTCACGATCCTGATGGGCGAGCAGGTGGAGCCCCGCCGCCAGTTCATCGAGGAGAACGCCCTGACCGTGAAGAACCTGGACATCTGATGCGGCCCGCCCCCCGCGCCGTCGCCCGGGTCCTCGCCGCGCTCGCCCTGCTCGCGCACGCGGCGCCGCTCGCGGCCGGGCCGCGCATGCCCGACCTGTCGGCGGGCATGGGCGCCACCGGCGCGGTCTCGAGCGATCTCGACGGCGGCGGCTTCTCGGCGTGGGGCGCCGCCACCTGGGACGTCGAGGGCCCGTGGTCCTTCGGCTTCGGGGCCTTCGTGGACGACATGGGCTCGCGCCTCGTGAGCGCCAACGACGGCGGCGTGCCGCCGCAGCCGCTCGGCACCATCGAGGATCGCCACCGCTTCGCGTGGGGCGGCGGCTGGCAGTTGAGCGCGCGCCTCGGCGGCTCCGGGCGCTGGGAGCCCAGGGCGAGCGCGTTCTGGAACGTGGCGCGCGTGCAGGACGACGCGAGCGGCGTGGTGCTCGCGGCGGAGACCACGACGGGACTGGGCATCGGGTTCGGCCTGCGCCGCCCGGTGCTGCAGCGCAGCACGGTGGGTGTCGCCCTCCGCTACCAACGGCTGTTCGGCGACACCGTGGGCCGCTACCTGAGCGGCGGGGTCGAGTGGGGCTGGCGCTTCGGGAAGACACCGTAACCGCGGCGCTCGGCGCCGCCGGACTCGATAGGACATCGACATGCCATTGAACGACCGTTCGAAGATCGTGGACACGACGATCGAGCAGGAGATGAAGACCTCCTACATCGATTACTCGATGTCGGTGATCGTCTCCCGCGCCCTGCCCGACGTTCGCGACGGCCTGAAGCCGTCGCAGCGCCGCATCCTGGTCGCGATGAACGACCTGAACCTCACGCCCGGCCGGCCCTACCGGAAGTGCGCGAAGATCGCCGGCGACACGTCGGGCAACTACCACCCGCACGGCGAGCAGGTCGTCTATCCCACGCTGGTGCGCCTCGCGCAGGACTGGGTGATGCGCTACCCGCTGGTGGACGGGCAGGGGAACTTCGGCTCGATCGACGGCGACGCCCCCGCGGCCATGCGCTACACCGAGGCGCGCCTCACGCCGCTCGCGGTCGAGATGCTGAACGACCTCGAGAAGAACACGGTGGACTTCCGGCCCAACTACGACGAGACCCGCGAGGAGCCGTCGGTGCTGCCGGGCGTGGTGCCCAACCTGCTGATCAACGGCTGCTCGGGCATCGCGGTGGGCATGGCCACGGAAGTGCCGCCGCACAACCTCACCGAGATCTGCGACGCGATCGTCCACGTCATCTCGAACCCGGACTCGGGCCCCGAGGAGTTGCTCAAGATCGTCAAGGGCCCCGACTTCCCGACCGGCGCGATCATCTACGGGTCGCAGGGCATCCGCGACTGCCTGCTCACCGGCCGCGGCCTGATCCGCATGCGCGCGCGCGTGCAGGTCGAGGAGGGGCGCGCCGGGCGCATGAGCCTGGTGGCCACCGAGATCCCGTTCCAGGTCAACAAGGCCTCGCTGCTCGAGAAGATCGCCGACCTGGTGCGCGACGGCCGCGTGACGGGCATCAGCGACCTGCGCGACGAGTCGGACCGCGACGGCATGCGGATCGTGATCGAGCTCAAGAAGGACGCGAACCCCAAGGTCGTCCTCAACCAGCTGTTCGTGCACTCGCCGCTCCAGACCACGTTCGGCGCGATCATGCTCGGGCTGGTGGACAACCGCCCGCAGATCCTCAACCTGCGCGGGCTGGTGGACCAGTACATCCGCCACCGGCAGGTGGTGGTGCGCCGGCGCACCGAGTTCGAGCTGGCCGAGGCCGAGAAGCGCGCCCACATCCTCGAGGGCCTCAAGATCGCGCTCGACCACCTCGACGAGGTGATCGCGCTGATCCGCAAGGCCAAGGACGTGGAGACCGCCCGCGCCGGCCTGATGAAGACCTTCAAGCTCTCCGAGATCCAGGCCAACGCCATCCTCGAGATGCGCCTCGCGCGGCTCACCGGGCTCGAGCGCTCCAAGATCGAGCAGGAATACCTCGAGGTCATCCAGCTCATCGAGAAGCTGCGCTCGATCCTCGCGAGCCCCAAGAAGATCCTCGCCATCATCCAGGACGAGGTGACGCGCCTGCGCGAGAAGTTCGGCGACGAGCGGCGCACGCAGATCGTGGCCGAGGACGGCGAGATCGGCTACGAGGACACCATCGAGCAGAAGGACATGGTGATCACGATCTCGCACGCCGGCTACATCAAGCGCCAGGAGCTGACGAGCTACCGCTCGCAGCGCCGCGGCGGCAAGGGCGTGATCGGCGCGCGCACCAAGGAAGAGGACTTCATCGAGCACCTGTTCATCGCCAACACCCACGCCTACCTGCTGATCCTCACCGACCGCGGCCGGTGCTACTGGCTCAAGGTGCACGAGATCGAGCAGGCCGGCCGCATGGCGAAGGGGCGCCCGCTGGTGAACCACCTCGAGGGCATGAGCCGCGACGAGCAGGTGCAGGCGGTGGTGCCGGTGAAGGAGTTCGACGACCCGCACTACCTCGTGTGCGCCACGCGCAAGGGCCTCATCAAGAAGACCGTGCTCTCGGCCTACGGGAACGTGCGCAAGGCCGGCATCAACGCCGTGCTGCTCGAGGAGGGCGACGCCCTGTTCGAGGCGATCGTCACCGACGGCACGCAGGACCTGATCCTCGCCAAGAAGAAGGGCCTCGCCATCCGCTTCCACGAGAAGGAAGTGCGCCCGATGGGCCGCACGGCCTACGGCGTGAAGGCCGTCACGCTCGACGACGCCGAGGACGAGGTGGTGAGCATGGTGGGCGTGAAGCGGCAGGCCACGCTGCTGGCGGTCACCGAGCACGGCTACGGCAAGCGCAGCGAGATTTCCGAGTACCGGGTCTCGCACCGCGGCGGCAAGGGCATCATCACCATCAAGACCACCGAGCGGAACGGCCACGTGGTCGCCGTGAAGGAAGTGGTGGACGGCGACGAGCTGATGATCATGACCAAGGGCGGCCAGATGATCCGCATTCCCGTGAAGGGGATCTCGGTGATGGGCCGCAACACGCAGGGCGTGACGCTGGTGGACCTGAAACCCACCGAGGGCGAGCTGCTGCCCGACGCGGTGGCCGGCGTGACGCGGGTCGTGAGCGAGGACGAGGGAGACGACGTCGAGCCGACGTAGCGGGAGCGAAGCCCCCGGCGCCGGGCTGGCCGCCATGGTCGGCGCCACGCTGCTGTGGGGCGCCACGTTCGTCGTCATCCGCGACAGCCTCGGCGGCCTCGATCCGTACGCGCTCGTGTCGGCGCGCTTCGCGGTCGCGGGCGCGCTCTTCTCGGCGCTCGCCGTCCTCCTCCGCCGCCGGCTCACCCGCCCGGTGCTGGTGTGGGGCGCGCTCTCGGGGCTGTTCTCCGGGGGCTGCTACCTGCTCCAGGCGATCGGGCTCACCGAGATTCCCGCCGGGTCCTCGGCCTTCCTGACCTGCGCGGGCTCGCTCTTCACCGGCCTCCTCGCCTGGCCCCTGCTGCGCCAGCGCCCGGGCGGCGCCCTCCTCGGCGGGCTGGCCCTCGCCCTCGTGGGATCGGCGCTGCTGTCGCTCGACGCGAGCCTGCGGCTCGGGCGCGGCGAGCTGCTCACGCTGGCCGGGGCCCTGTCCTTCGCGCTCGCGATCGTCGCGGTCGGACGGCTCGGTTCCGGCTTCGACCCGCTGGTGCTGGCGGCGGTGCAGTCCTGCACGGTGGCGGCGCTCCTCGCGCCGGCCGCGCCGCGGGCCCTCGGCCAGCTCGCGCTGCTGCCGCCCGAGGGCTGGGCGCGCTTCGCCTACCTGGCGCTGGCCGGAAGCGTGGTGGCGACGCTGCTGCAGCTCGCCGCGCAGCGCTCGCTCGCGCCCGGGCGGATCGGGCTGCTGCTCGCGCTCGAGCCGGTCTTCGCGCTCGGGTTCGCGGTGAGCGTGGGCGGCGAGCGTTTCGTCGCCCGCTGGTGGCTGGGGGCGGCGCTCATCCTTTTCGCGGTGGCGATGGTGGAGTGGCCTTCCTTGCGGGCGGCGCGAGCGCCTCGGCCAGCCACTGGACGAAGCGGGGGGTGACGCGGGCGTCCTGCCGGAACGCGACGGCGCCGTGGCCGGCGGCGCGCCCGTCGCTCACGCGCGAGGCGGACCGCAGGGTGGCCTGGTAGGCGAGGTCGTTGAGGCGGAAGTCCGGGAAGTCCTCCGGCGTCTGCGAGAGGAACACCGGGAGCGGGCGCCGCGCGAGCGCCGCGAGGTACGCCCCGCGGTCCACCGGATCGGGCGCGGGGCTGAGGAGCACGAGGGCCCGGACGCGGCGGTCCTGCGCCGCCGCGAGGGCGCCGGACAGCGCGAGCGAGCGGGAGGCGACCAGCACCACCGAGGAGGTGTCCGCGTTGCGGGTGGCGAGGCGCACGGCGCGCACCGCGTCGCGGGCGTCCATCGCGGCGCGCCGGAGCATGAACTCCTCGCGCCCGCGCCACGCCACCGGCAGCGGGCAGTCGGACGCCACGGACCAGCCGCTGCCGCGCGGCTGCAGGAGCAGCGTGTGGAGCCCCGCCCCGCGCAGCGCCACGGCCAGGCTGTCGAAGTCGGAGAGCGTGTCCTCGGGAGCGACCAGCACGATCGCGGTGCGCGGCCGCGGGCCCGCCGCCTCGAGCAGCACCCCGGAGAGCGGGAATCCGTCGCCGGCCGCGAACTTGATCCGGCGGCCCGCGATCCGGGTCACGACGCGATCCTCGATCGCGTCCCGCTGCTCGAGCTTCGAGATCATCTCGCGCTCGAGCGCGTCGCCCGCGCCGAGGCGGCGGGCGGCGAGCTCGAGCATCTGGGTGATCTCGGCGTCCTGGCCGCGCGAGGACACGGCGAGCGGGAACAGCAGCGCGAGGGCCTTCGACGCGTCGGGGGAGGTGAGCGCGGCGCGCCCCGCGCGGTAGCGCCACAGGGGCTCGCGGCTGATCTCGGGCTCCACGGATTCGAAGAGCTCTCGCGAGGCGGTGAGATCGCCGGCCAGCAGGCGCCCCCAGGCGAGCAGGGCCTGGAGCCGCACCGCGGCACGCGGCGACTGGGCCTGCGCCTCGGGAAGCGCGGCCTCGATCAGCGCGATCGCGGTGTCCACGTCGCCCGGGGCCTGGCGCGAGAGCAGCGCGTCGGCGAGGTCGAAGCGGTCCGAGAGCATGCCGCGCAGCGCCAGCGCGCGGCGCCACGCGAGGATCGCGCTGTCGGGATGGGACCCCCGCCAGTGGCTCCAGCCCATCGCGTGCCACGCCTCGCCCGCGTCCGCCGCTCCGGCCGCCTCGGCGTGCGCCGCGAGCCGGGCGCGCAGCGCGAGGGGCGAGGGCGCTTCGGTGAGGATGTCCTCCACGCGCGAGGGCCCGGCCGCGCGCGCGGCGGGGGCGGAGGAGGACAGCGCGAGGCAGGCGAGCAGGGCGACGGCGAGCGGACGGGTCATGGGGAAGTCTCCGGGGTCGAGGCGGCCAGGGCGAGGAGTTCTCGTTCGAGCGGTCCGGGGCCGGGGGCGGGGTCGCCCCAGGCCGCGCGTTCGAGGGTGCGGGCGACGCGGCCGCGCGCGAGCAGGACGACGCGGTCGCACAGCCGTTCCATGGTTTCGGTCACGTGGCTCGAGAACAGGATCGCGGCGCCCGCGGCGGCCCGCTCGCGAAGCTCGTGCTTGGCGGCGAGCGCCGCCGAGGCGTCGAAGCCCTCGAGCGCCTCGTCGCACAGCAGCACCGCCGGATGGTGGAGGACCGCGGCGAGGAAGGAGAGCTTCTTGCGCATGCCGTGCGAGTAGCCCCGCACCGGCTCGCGCAGCCTCCCGGCGAGCCCGAGCGCGCCGGCCAGCGCGGCGGCGCGCGCGCGCGCCTCGGAGGGATCGAGCCCGCGGATCCCGGAGACGAACGCGAGGTACTCCTCGGCCGAGAGCTCCTCGTAGAACGACGGCTCCTCGGCGGCGTAGCCGAGCCGCTGCTTGGCTTCGATCGGCGCGCCCCACAGGTCGGCCCCCGCGACGTGGACGAAGCCCGCGGCGGGCGGCTGGAGCCCCGCCGCGGTGCGCAGCAGCGTGCTCTTCCCCGCGCCGTTGGGCCCGAGCAGCCCCACGATCTCGCCCGGCGCCACCTCGAGCGACACGCCGTCGAGCGCGACCAGGTCGCCGTACCGGCAGGTGAGGTTCCCGATCCGCAGCATCAGCGCTCCTCCGCGCGCGACCAGCGCGCGACGCGCCGGGAGGAATGGATCACCGCGGTGAGGAGCACGAGCCAGCCCATGAGCGGCACCATCAGGCTGGCGGCCATCGAGAGGCCCAGCGAGAGCGCGAGGATGCGCTGCGCCTGCTCGGCGCGCGGGTAGAGCGAAATCCCGTAGTTGAGGCCGAGCAGGACGATCCCGAGCGACGCGAGCAGGAGGCAGAAGAGGAAGAAGTGGACCGCGCCGCCGGGGATGCCCCGCGCGGCGAGGGCGTGGCCGGCCACGAGCGTGGCGACGGCCAGCGCGCCCCACGCCGCGCGCGTCCCCCACGCGGCGCCGAGCCCGAGCGGCAGCGCCCGCACCACGTCGGGCGGGTCGGCGCCGAGGGTCGCGATGAGCCACTCGGCGACGGTCGCCGCCGCCAGCAGGCCGAGACCGAAGGCGATGAAGAGCACGCCGCGCGGCTCGATCGGCAGGGTCCACGCCAGGCACGAAAGCGCGACGGCCGATGCCGCGA
Organism: uncultured bacterium; assembly: GCA_964542745.1. Lineage (GTDB taxonomy): Bacteria > Eisenbacteria > RBG-16-71-46 > RBG-16-71-46 > RBG-16-71-46 > DATKAB01. The sequence continues at coordinate 120 of CAZIVR010000057.1, read as the reverse complement.
CCACCGCACGCCGGCGGGCCGCGGGCACGCGGCGCGCGAGGCGCGCGTCGTTCCACGCCAGCGCCATCCAGCCGCGCGCCCGTCCCCAGCGCGCGCCCCCGAGCGCGCGGGGCCGTGCCG
>CAZIVR010000056.1:0-22313 GCA_964542745.1 uncultured bacterium | reverse complement strand
GCTGCGGACCCGCGCAGGCTACGAAGTCCGCATCACCGGGAACCACAAGGTGTGGACGAAGGAGCGCGGGGACGTGGCGGTCGACGAGCTGCGCGCCGGTGACACCCTCGCGCTTCAGGGTGCGGGCTTCGGGCGCCGCATCATGAACGACCGCCTGGCGGTCGCGATCGGCGTCGCCGTCGGCGACGGCTGCCTCGCCCGCTCCGTCCACGGCCAACGGACGCAGGAGATGGTCGTCCTGACCATGGCAGGCGCGGAATCCGGCGTGCTCGATCGAATCGCCGGCGTCGTGAACGAGCAGAAGCTGCAGCTGCGCGCGGCCGGCAGCGCGGGCAACCCGGGTCCGGTGCACGTCACGTCGCAAAGCACCGGTGACGGTTCGCGGCTTACGTTTTCTTCTCAGCCGGTCGTGGACCTCTTCAAGGAGTTCGCGGTCCTCGACGAGGGCAGTCACGGCAAGCGCTTCACTCCCGCCGTGAACGACCTCGACCGCCGATCGCTCGCCGCGCTGCTGCGCGGACTCTTCACCGCGGATGGCACCGTGGCCAACTGCGGCGAGAAGAGCCAGTACGTTTCCCTGGACTCCACGTCGCGGGAACTGCTGCGGCAGGTCCAGACCCTGCTCCTGAGCTTCGGCATCAAGTCGAAACTCTACGAGGATCGCCGGGCCGGGCGGGATTCCTCGCTGCTCCCGGACGGCCGCGGCGGGCAGCGCGCCTACCCGGTGCGCGAGATGTACTCCCTTCGAATCAGCCGATCGTCCCGCCTGATCTTCGAGCGCGAAATCGGCTTCGATCCCGCGAGCCCGAAGGCATCGGCCCTCGCCGAGCTGAACGACGCGTTCGACACCTACCTCGACGACCTGTTCGACGAAGTCGCCTCCATCACCCCGCTCGGCGAGGAGGACGTCTTCGACCTCACCGAGCCGGTGACGAGTCACTTCGTGGCCAACGGGATCCTCGTCCACAACTGCTCCGAATTCGTCTTCCTCGACGACACCGCCTGCAACCTGGCGTCGATCAACCTGATGAAGTTCGTGCAGGAGGACGGCGGCTTCGACATCGAGGGCTACCGCCACGCCAACCGCGTGTTCTTCCTCGCGCAGGAGATCCTCGTCAGCTTCGCCTCCTACCCGACCGAGAAGATCGCCCAGCGCTCGTACGAGTACCGGCCGCTCGGGCTCGGCTACGCGAACCTCGGCACGCTGCTCATGGTGCAGGGGCTCCCCTACGACAGCGACGCGGCGCGCGCCTACGCGGCGAGCCTCACGGCGATGATGACGGGCGAGGCCTACGCGCTCTCCGCCGAGATGGCGGCGAGCAAGGGACCGTTCGCGGGCTACGCCGAGAACCGCGACAGCATGCTCGGGGTGATGCGGCTCCACCGCGAGGCGGCGAAGGCCATTGACCCTGCCTTCTCCCCGCGCGACCTGCGCTCGGCGGCCATCGAGTGCTGGGACCGGGCGCTCGCGCTCGGGCTCCAGCACGGCTACCGGAACGCGCAGGCCACCGTGCTGGCCCCGACCGGCACGATCGGGCTCCTGATGGACTGCGACACCACCGGCGTCGAGCCCGACTTCGCGCTGGTCAAGTTCAAGAAGCTGGCGGGCGGTGGCTACTTCAAGATCGTGAACCAGTCGGTGCCGCTCGCGCTCCGGCGCCTCGGCTACGACGACCCGGCGATCGAGCGCATCGTGCGCGCGGCGGTCGGCACGGGCTCGCTCGAGGAGGCCCCGCACATCAACCGCAGCTCGCTCATGCACAAGGGCCTGCGCGACGCGGAGCTCGACCGCATCGAGCAGGCGCTGCCGGGCATGCTCGACATCCGCTTCGCCTTCTCGCGCAACATGCTGGGCGACGACACGCTCACGCGGCTCGGCGTGAGCCAGGCCGAGCGCGAGAAGCCCACGTTCTCGGCGCTGCCGTTCCTCGGCTTCACCGACGAGCAGATCGACGCGGCCAACCTGCACGTGTGCGGCAGCCTCACGGTCGAGGGGGCGCCGGGCCTCAAGCCCGAGCACTACCCGGTGTTCGACTGCGCCAACCGCTGCGGCCCGCGCGGCACGCGCTTCATCCAGCCGATGGGCCACATCCGCATGATGGGCGCGGTCCAGCCCTTCATCTCGGGCGCGATCAGCAAGACCGTGAACCTGCCGGCCGAGGCCACGGTCGAGGAGGTCGAGCGCATCTACTTCGAGTCGTGGAAGCTCGGCATCAAGGCGGTGGCGCTCTACCGCGACGGCTCTAAGCTCAGCCAGCCGCTCGCGACGGGCAAGAAGGCCGCCGCCTCCGAAGACTCCGACGGCCCGCCCAAGCTGCGCCGCCGCCGGCTGCCCCGCCGCCGCCACGGCTTCACGCAGGAGGCGCGCATCGGCGGCCACAAGGTGTTCCTGCGCACCGGCGAATACGAGGACGGCACGCTCGGCGAGATCTTCATCGACATGCACAAGGAAGGTGCCGCCTTCCGCAGCATGATGAACTGCTTCGCCATCGCGGTCTCGATGGGCCTCCAGTACGGGGTGCCGCTCGAGGACCTGGTGGACCAGTTCTGCTTCACGCGCTTCGAGCCGCACGGCCGCGTGGACGGCCACGACAACATCCGCGCGTCCACCAGCGTCGTGGACTACGTGTTCCGCGTGCTGGGCCTCGAGTACCTGGGGCGCACCGACCTCGCCCACATCGTGGACGAAAGCCTGACCGGCCAGCGCCGGAACGCCACCGAGCACCCGGTCGGCCGCGAGCACAACGGCAAGAGCGGGAACGGCGGGCACGCGGCGCCGGCGGCGGGCGCGGCGTCCGCTCCGGGCGCGGAGCCTCCCGCGGCCGAGAAGGCCGCGCCCGCGGGCCTCGAGAAGGCGGCGATCCCGGTCAACCGGCTCGCCGGGATGGCGGGGGAAGGCGCGCTCAACCAGCAGGCGTCCAAGTTCCCGGGCGACGCGCCGCTCTGCGACAGCTGCGGGCACATCACCATCCGCAACGGCACCTGCTACAAGTGCCTCAACTGCGGGAATTCGCTGGGCTGTTCGTGAGGGGATGAAGCGGAGTCGTCCGTCGAGTCGTTCGAAATCATCGCCCACGGGCTGAAGCACGGGCGGGGCCTCACGGCCCCGCCCGAGCGATTTTCGCGGGGACCCGAAGCCGCCGGTCAGCTCTGCCGGTGGACCCGCTTGCCCGACTTCACCGACTCGCCGATCTGGATGCGGCCGTCGGTGCCGATGCGGACGTAGACCTCTTCCCCGTCCTCGCCGCCGGGCGGCACGGTCCGGAACACGACCGCGCCCGACACGTCGGTCTCGCGCTGCCAGCCGGCGAGCTTCGTGTCGTAGAACTCGACGATCTTCTCCCGGTCGTCCCGGGAATGGAGCCACCACGCCATGCCGTCCCACGATTCGCCCGGCTCGTCCCCGAACGAGTTGCTCCCCATCTGGTCGGCGAGCGTCGCGCGCGGGTAGATCGGGATCATCTGCGCGGCGTAGGTGGCGTCGGGAAGCATCGAGGAGCGCGCGCAGGCGCCGAGGGCCAGGCCGGCGCAAATCACCGCCAGCGCCACGGCGGCGGCACGGGATCGGTTCAACTCGGGCACCTCCGTCTTGGGGTGGCGTTCCCCCGGGACACGCCCCGGATCCCCGGAGTGATCGGCATCCCGCACGGCGCGCTTGAGGCGGGCGCGCGCCGCGGTGCGGCTCGCGATCCGGCCGAATCGCGTCGCCGAAGCCGGGTGGCCCGCCGGCCCCGGACGCCTCAGCGCCCCGGCGCCCGCGCGGGGACCGGGGCCGCCGCCGCTGCCGCGCTCCAGCGCCGGGCCTCGCCGGCGCGGCCCATCGCCCGGTAGACGGCCGCCAGGCCCTGCGCGGCGTCGCGGGTGCGCTGGTGCCCGGCGCCGAGCGCCGCGGCCAAGACCGCGTGCGCCCCGAGCAGGAGCGACTCGGCCTCGGCGGGACGGCCGTTCGCGAGGCACGCGCTCCCGAGCGCGCTGTGGATGATCGCGGCGTTGGGGTGCCCGGCCGGAAGGCCCGCCGCCGCGCGCCGCGCCGATTCCCGCAGGTACGGCTCGGCCGCGGCGGCACGGCCCTGCTCGAGCAGGACCTTTCCGAGGTTGTGGGGCGTGATGATGGAGAGGGCATGGGTCGGGCCGAAGTTCTCCACGAAGATCGAATCGGCGGCGAGGAACATGGGCACGGCTTCGGCGTAGCGCTTCTGGAGCCGGTACAGCGACCCGATGTTGTTGAGGTAGGTCCCGACCGACGTGTGGCGCGGACCGAGCACGCGGCGGCTCATCGCCAGCGTCACGAGCTGCATCTCGAGCGCCTCGCCGAGGCGCCCCTGCGCCTGGATCGAGGTCGCGAGGTTGTTGCGCCCCATCAGCAGGTCGGCGTGCTCGCCGGGAATCGCCCGCGTGATGATCGCGAGCGCCTCGCGGTGGGCGGCTTCGGCTTCGCCCGGCCGCCCCTGCTCCCCGAGCGTGAGGCCGAGGTTTCCGAGCGAGTAGGCGACGAACGGGTGCTCCGAGCCGAGCACCCGGCGGCCCATCGCAATCGAGGCGCGGAAGAGGCTCTCCGCGGCCGGGTAGCGCCCCTGCCGCCGCATCACGTTGGCGAGGTAGCCGATCGCCATCGCCACGTCGTAGTGGTCGTCGCGATGGCGGCCGCGCGTCACGGCCAGGGCCTCGCGCGCCAGCGACTCGCTCGCGGCGAAGGCGCCGAGCCGGCCCTTCATCTCCGACAGGTCGGTGAGGGCCGAGACCAGCGCCGAGCCGTGCGACCGATCGGTTCGGTGCCGCTCGCGCAGGAGCGCGGCCGCCGCGGTGAGCAGCGAATCGGCTTCCGCCAGCCGGCCCAGGTTGCCGAGGTTGCCGGCGCGGGCCTGGAAGTACTGGCTGCGCGCGATGGGATCGGCCGGCAGGTGCGCGAGCGCGGACAGGCGCGCCTCGGCGCCGCGGGTGTCACCGGCCATGCCCTGGGCCCTGGCCAGCAACAGCTGCCGCTCGAACGTGGTCGCCGAGTCCGCGCGCGCGCGCTCGGTGAGCGCCAGCGCCCGCTCGGCCTGGGGTAGCGCGTCCGCGTAGCGCCCGAGGCCGAGGTAGGTCGAAGCGATCGCGGCGCGCACGCCGGCCTCGACCGCGGGGTTCGCGAAGGTCGAATCGCCCAGCTCCGAGGCGGCCCGCTCCACCACGTCGCGCAGCCTGATCTCGTGGGCGCCGGGATGCCGCTCGGGATCGCCGGCCGCGAGCATCCCGGTGAGGTACTGGTTGACGGCGCGCGCCGCCTCCGCCTGGCGACGTGCCTCCTGCTCGGCGCGCGTGGCCCGGATCGCCTGCACGGCGGTGGCCGTGACGCCCGCGAGAAGCGCGAGCAGCACCGCGGCCGACGCCGCCACCGCGCCCCGGCGCCGCCGGACCAGTTTCCACAGCCGATAGCCGGTGGTCGGGGGACCGGCCAGCACCGGCTCCTCCCGCAGGTGGCGGCCCAGGTCGTCGGCCAGCAGGGCCGGAGACGCGTAGCGGCGCGCGCGGTCCTTCTCCATCGCGCGCAGCACGATCCAATCGAGATCGCCCCGCAGCGCGCGCCCCGTGGGCACCACGTCGCTCGGGCGCGGCGGGTCCTCGTCCTTGAGGATGCGGCGCACCTCGTCGAGCCCGACGCCGCGCAGCCGTTCCGAGGGGAACGGCAGCCTGCCGGCGAGGAGCTGGTAGAGCACCACGCCCAGCGAGTAGACGTCGGTGCGCGTGTCCACGTCCACGCCGCCCGACGCCGCCTGCTCGGGACTCATGTATTCGGGCGTGCCCAGGAATTCCTCGGGCCGGGTATGCAGGCTCGCGGCCTCGGCCGGCCCGGGCAAGGTCGCCTTGGCGATCCCGAAGTCGATCACGTGCGGCCTCGGCTTCCCGTCGGTCTCCGCGACCAGGATGTTCGAGGCCTTGAGGTCGCGGTGGATGACGCCCTTCTGGTGCGCGTGCTCGACCGCCCGGCACGCCTCGATCATCAACTCGACCCGGGTCCGGACGCTGGCGGCGTTGCGCTCGCACCACTCGGCGATGGGGTGTCCCGGCACCAGCTCCATCGCGACGTAGGGACGGCCGGCGTCGGTCTCGCCGGCGTCGAGCACCCGAGCGATGCCGGGATGGTCCATGAGCGCCAGGGCCTGGCGCTCGGCGGCGAAGCGGGCCAGCACCGCGCGCGTGTCCATGCCCGCCTTGAGCACCTTGAGCGCCACGCGCCGACGCACCGGGCGCTGCTGCTCGGCCTCGAACACCTCGCCGAATCCGCCCTCGCCGATCCGCCGCAGGATCCGGTAGGGGCCGATCGCCTCCGGGAGCACCGCGTCCTCGGGCCGCAGCACCGGGCCCGGATGCGCGATGAAGGGAGGCAGCGAGGGCGTGTCCGGGCTGGTGTCGCGGGCGAGGAGATCGAGCACCTCGGCCTTGAGCGCCGGGTCGGCGGCGCAGCGCGCGTCGAGGTACGCCTCGCGCTCCCCGGGCGGCAGCGCCGCGCACTCGAGGAACAGCGACTCCAGTTGCGCGTGCCGGCTCAACGGGCCTCCCCCGGAGCGGCGCCCAGCTCGCGCGCGAGCCAGACCCGCAGGAACTTCCACTTGCGTTCGGCGGTGCGCACCGAGGCCCCGAGCAGCCCGGCGATCTCCTCGAGCGTCAGCCCGGCGTAGAAGCGGAGCATCACCAGGCGGTGGCCGTCCGGATCCTCGCGTTCGAGCCGCGCGAGCGCGGAGTCGAGCGCCAGCACCTCCTCGGGAGACGATTCGAACCCCCACGCCTGCTCGTCGAAGGAAACGTGCGCGGCGCCGCCGCCGCGCTTGCCGGCCAGCTTGCGGCGCGCCTCCTCGACCAGGATGTCCCGCATCGCCCGCGCCGCCGCGAAGAAGAAGTGCCGGGTGCTCTCCCAACCGGACGGGCTCCGCTTCACGATCCGCAGGTAGGCCTCGTGCACGAGCACCGTGGTGTGGAGCGTGCCGCCGCGGGGCCGCGCCGCCAGCCGCGCCGAGGCGATGGCGCGCAACTCGTTGTAGACGGCGGGGAAGACGCGCCGTCCGGCCTCCGCATCGCCCGAGGCGGCGAGGTTCAGGAGCGGGGTGAGGTCGGCGGCTTCGGACATGGCCGGGGTCCCGGGGGGCGTTGGCGACGCGGGAATACTACTACGGGCCGAATTTGGCGTGTCGGGTTCCGTTCGGGTTCCGCGGCTGTACCTCCAACAAGGGAGGCCTGCCATGAACCCGATCCGCAATCTGCTCCCCGCGGCGACCGCCGCGCTCCTGCTCGCCGCCACATCCGCACGATCCGCAACGCTCGTCTCCGGCAACCAGTCCGGCACGTGGAACCTCGCCGGCAGCCCCTACGTCGTCACCGGGGACGTGACGATCCTGGCGGCGACCGCCCTGACCGTCGAGGCCGGAGTGCGGGTCCGTTTCCGGGCCGGCCGTTCGATGATCGTGAACGGGACGCTCAACTCCCAGGGCACCGGCGCCGCTCCCCTGTCGGTCGTCTTCACCGCGGACTCGGACACCGCGGGCGGCTCGCCGGTTCCGGGCTACTGGAACTCGGTGTACGTGAACTCCGGCGCGATCGTCTCCCTCGTCCACACCGACTTCCACTACGGCGGTGGTGGCGGGGCGAACGTCATGACCTCGAGCGGGACGGCCGCTTCGTTCTCGATGGCCGGAGGCGGCTCGTACCACTCGAGCGGCGATGGCGTGAGGATCAACTCGCAGAACGTCTCGATCGGCCCCTCGCAGGCCAGCAACAACGCCGGGGACGGCTGGGAGCTCACGCCGGTGAACGCGCCGGTGCTCGACAGCCTCTACGCGTTCAACAATGGCGGTTACGCCGTCCGAATCACCCAGAACCCCGGTTCGCTCCCAGGAAAGTTCGTCGCCAACGGCAACGGATTCGACGCGATCAACGTGGAGGGCGTGGTGGCGGGGAACCAGTCGCCGGCGAAGTGGACCTGGGAGGCCAACCCGCAGGTTCCCTACGTGATCAACTCGACGCTCACGGTCACCGGTGCCGACACGCTCGAACTGGCGATGGGGACCATCGTCAAGTTCGGTCCGGGCGGAGGCATGAACCTCACGGGCGCGGGAAGCATGCTGCGGACGCTCGGCTCGAACACCTTCACCAGCCTCAAGCACGATCTCGGCGACGACACCAACGGCGACGGGAGCGCCACCCAGCCCGCGCCCGGCGACTGGACCACCGTGTTCGCCAACAACGGCGCGATCCTCGATCTCCATGGCGCCAGCTTCCAGTACGGCGGCGCCGGTGGATGGGGCAATGTCGCCACCTCGTCGGGCGTCCTCGCATCGGTGACGTGGGATGGAGGCGGCTCGTCGTTCTCGGCCGGCGACGGGGTGCGGATCACGTTCGTGGACGGCAGCTTCAAGGGCGACTTCAACGACAACGTCGCCGACGGCCTCGAACTCAATCCCACCAACCCGCCGGTGTTCTTCCCCGCCGGGATCGCCGGCTTCCGCAACGGCGGCTACGTGGTGCGCGTCAACCAGAACCCCGGCTCGTTCCCCGGTCAGTGGACCGGCGGGAACAACGGCCGCAACGCCGTCTACGTGAACGGCACGCTCGGCGGGTCCGCTCCGAACCAGAAGTGGACGTGGGGGGGAGCGAGCCAGCTCGCCTACGTGGTCGGCACCGTCACCTGCGGCGCGGGCGACACGCTCGAACTCGGGGTCAACTCGGTGGTCAAGTTCGAGAACGCGGGCTCGACCCTGCGAATCGACGGCGCCGGCTCGCTGCTCCAGACCCGGAACCCGACCTGGCTCACCTCGCTCAAGGACGATGCGATCGGGGGTGACACGAACGGCGATGGCGCCGCGACCTCGCCCGCCCCGGGAGACTGGTCGGCGGTGTGGCTCAATCAGCTGAGCCGGGCCGAGCTCGTGGGCGCCACCCTTCGCTACGGCGGTGGCGGCGGCGCCGGGGGGGCCCTGTGGACCACGTCGGGCACCGCGACCTCGCTGAGCTGGAGCGGGGGCGGCACGTTTCTCTCGGCCTCCGACGGCGCGCGCGTCACCGTGACGGACGTCTCCATCTCCGGGATCGAGGCGTCGAACAACGCGGCCTCGGGCCTCGCGCTGACCCCGACCAATCCGCCGGTGTTCGGCTCCGTGGTCGCGAACGACAACGGAAGCTACGGCATCCGGGTCAACCAGAACCCGGGGCACTTCCCGGGCGCCGGGTTCGCCGGAACCGGCAATGGCAAGGGCGGCGTCTACGTGACCGGAAACCTCGGTGGCCCCGCCCCGAATCAGCGCTGGACCTGGGGCGCGAATCCGACCTTTCCCTACATCGTCGGCAACCTCACCTGCAGCGCGCCCGATTCCCTCGAGATCGCCGCCGGCGCGGTGGTGAAGTTCGACGTCGCCGGTTCGTGGCTCCAGGCGATCGGCGCCGGGGCGCTGGTGCGCACGCTCGGCACCGCGAACGAGCCGGTGTGGTTCACCTCCGTCCGCGACGACGCCCACGGCGGCGACACCAACGACGACGGCGCCGCCTCGCAGCCCGCGGCCGGCGACTGGACGTCGCTGTTCGTGAACAACGGCGCCGCGGTGGACCTCGGCGGAACCTGGTTCGGCTACGCCGGCAACGGCGGCTGGCCTTCGCTGAGCAACTCTTCGGGGTCGATCGCGTCGGTGCTCTGGAACGGCGGCGGCGTCCGAAACTCGGCCACCGATGGCATCCGGGTGAGCGGCACGCAGGCGTCGTTCGCGAATCTCGACGTGCTCCAGAACGCCGGAGACGGCCTGTCCGTCAACTTCACGACCCCGCCGGCGTTCGATCGGATCGCCTGCGTGGGTAACACCGGCTACGGCATCCGCGTCTCGAACAACCCCGGATCGCTGCCCGCCACGCTCTCGGGCTCCGGCAACGGCGTGAACGGGGTGCTGGTCACGGGGGCACTCGGCGGCACGGCGAGCGACCGCCGCTGGACCTGGGATGCTTCCGCGGACTTTCCCGCCGTGGTGCAGAATCTGACCGTCACCGGCCCGGACTCGCTCGAGGTGCTGGCCGGCGCGGTGGTGAAGTTCGCGAACGGCGCCGCATCCCTGCAGGTGACCGGCTCCGCCGGACGGCTGATCGCCTCGGGCGCCCCCGACCGTCCGGTGTGGTTCACGTCGCTCAAGAACGACGCCCAGGGCGGCGACACCAACAACGACGGAAGCGCGAACGCCCCCGCGGCCGGCGACTTCACCGCCATCTTCATCAACAACGGCGCCGGCGCGAGCTTCACCGACACGTGGGTGAGCCATGGCGGCGGCGGCGGGTGGTCGAACCTGGCCACGTCCTCCGGATCCGGAACCCTGACCTGGACTCGCGGCGGTTCCACGCACTCGGGCGTCTCGGGCATCCAGGGAAGTTTCACGATGAACCTCACCGGCGTGCGGCTCACGCACAACACGTCGCACGGCGCATCCATCACGCCGGGTGGCCCCTCGAGCGCCGTCGGGTGCGACATCCATTCGAACGCCGGCTCGGGGTTGATCAACAACAACAGCGCCATCACCGTGAACGCCATCGGCTCGTGGTGGGGCGACGTCTCGGGGCCGTTCGATCCCTCGACCGGCCCCCCCGACCACAACCCGGGCGGGCTCGGCGACCAGGTCTCGGACTACGTCGCGTATCGGCCGTGGGCGGACGGGCCCGTGACCAACGCCCCTCCCAACGGCTTCGCGCTGATCGCGCCGGCCAACGGCGCCACCGAGCTCGACGGGGCCGTCACCTTCCTCTGGCGCTCGAGCGCCGACCCCGACGGCGGCGCGATCACCTACGAGCTGACCGTGGACGACGACGCCGACTTCGGTTCGCCGGTGCTCCACGTGACCGGACTCCCGGACACCTCGCGCGCGACCAACCTCGTGACCGCGGGGGTTCCGCTCTACTGGCGCGTGGTGGCGCGCGACGACGGAGGCGCCGGGAGGATCTCGGCGCCGCAGAGTGCCGTGTTCACGATTCTCTCGAACGTGGGCGTGGGCGACCCGCCCGGCGCTCCCGAGGCCCCCGCCGCCTTCGCCGTGCGCGGGCCCTTTCCCAATCCGGTTCGAGGTTCGGCGACGCTCTCGTTCACGCTTCCCTCCGCGGCGCCGGTCGAGGTGGACGTGTTCGACGTCCTCGGGCGGCGGGTTCGGTCGCTGCTGCGCGGAATGGCCCCGGCGGGCGAGAGCCGCGTGCTCTGGGACGGGCGCGACTCGGAGGGCGTCGCGGTCCATCCGGGCCTGTACCTCGCGCGAGTGGTCACCGGGTCGCGGCAGGTGACGAGGCGGCTGGTCGTGCAGCGGTGAGGGCCTCCGGGGCCCTCCCGTCTTATCCGTCCGTGCGGGACACCCGGGCGCCTCTGCCCCAGGTGCGCACCGGATGTTCCCGCGACGGACGGTCCATCAGGCGGTCACGCGTCGGTCCTCGACGCGCTCTCGCCGGTCTTCACCACCACCACGCTGCACGGCGCGTGCGTCACGACGTGCCCCGCCACGCTCCCGAGCAGGAGCTTGCTGATGCCGCTCCGCCCGTGCGAACCGACCACGACCAGGTCGGCCCGCTCGCTGCGCGCGACGTCGAGCAGGGCGGTCCTCGGGTCCCCCTCCGCCACGCGCGCCTCGGTGTCGAGCCCCGCGGACTGGAGCGTGCGCTCGATCCGGGACGAGAGGTCCTGGTGGAAGCGCACCTCCTGCTCCATGACCTGCTCGTGGAACGAGGGCTGGGGCACGTACACCTCCGCGTAGGCGCCGACCGGCGGCCGGGCCACCGACAGCACCACGATCTTCGTGCCGCGCGGCCAGGTCATCTTCTTGATCCAGTTGACCGCCGCGTTCGAATGCACCGAGTCGTCCACGCCGAGAATGATCTTCATCGTCGCACCCTCCGGCCCCGGCCCGCGCGAGGCGCGGGCGGGGGCTCTTTCGGCCACCCGCAGCATGAGGCGGCCCGGCGGGGGCCGCCATGGTCCGAAGGGCGTAGGGAGGGGGCCCCCGAAGGAGGCGCGGGGGCCGGGCGCCGGTTGAAGGCGCGCGGCGAGGGCGCGGCGTTCCGGAGCGGACCCTAGCGGGCCGGGTCGCGGCGGAGCAGCAGCGGGTGGCGGGCCACGAACAGCGCGGCCTGCAGGCGGTCGGCCACGCCGAGCTTCAGCAGCACGCGGCCGATGTGCTTCTTCACCGTGGGCTCGGAGATCGTGAGCCGGTCCGCGATCTCCTTGTTCGACCGGCCCGCCGCGAGCTGCTCGGCCACGTCCAGCTCGCGGTCCGAGAGCCCGAGGCTCGCGGGCGAGCTGCCGGGGCGCATCGGCCCCGCGGCCAGCGCTTCGGCGGTGCCGGGCTCGTACCAGACCTGCCCGCGCCCGACCGCGCGCACCGCCGCGAACAGTTCCTCGGGGTCGGCGCTCCGGCGCACCGTGCCCTGCGCGCCCTGCACGGCGGCGAGCTGCATGCAGTCGGTCGCGAGCTCGCAGCGCGAGGCGGGGCCGATCACGCTCCCCGGCGGATTGAGCACCAGGCAGTTCGCGGTGCCGCGCTCGGACACGGCCAGCAGGCGCGCCCCGGGCAGCGCCGAGCGGATCGCGCGCACCGGCGGCTCGTCCTCGGGGCCCCGCAGCCCGAGCGCCAGCACCAGCACGTCGGGAGCGTCGAGACGGAAGCGCGCGATGGCCTCGGCGATCGAGCCCACGTCGGCGACCACCTCGAGGTCCGGCTGCCCGGCGAGGAGGCTGGCCATGCCGCGGCGGTCCATGGCCTGCCCGTCGGCGATCAGCACGCGGATCGGCTTCGCGCGGCCCGCCGGGAGCCGCGATCCCGGCGCGTCCGCCGCGGGACGGCGGCGCGAGGCGGACGGAGCGGCTCGGCCCGCCCCGCGCTTCGGCGCGGCCGGGCGCGCGGGCCGCGCGCGCTTCGCCCGGCGCGCTCCTTGGGATCGTGCGGGCTTCCGAGAGCTCATGGGCAGAGTGGGCTTCCGTGGTGGGGCGGCCAGCCGCATGCTAACCCGGGCGACGCGCCACGAAAAGCCTCCCGGCCCACCCCCGGGCCTCTGCTAAGATCGGCCCCCACAGGAGGAACCCGCGATGACCGTCACGCCCCACAATCCCGCGCGCGTGGACGAGCTGGTGCGCCGGCTCGATCAGGCCATGGAGTCGCGCGACGACGAAGGCCGATGTCGCAACGTGAAGGCGGTCCTGACCGAGATGCTCGGCTCGGGCACGCCCTTCCTCGACCCGCGATTCCTCGCACCCACGCCCGACGTCTACGCCCGCCGCCTGCTCCACCGCGACCCGCAGGGCCGCTACACCGCCGTCGTGATGGTGTGGGACCGGGGCCAGGGCACGCCGCTCCACGACCACGCCGGGATGTGGTGCGTCGAGTGCGTCTACCAGGGCAAGATCCGCGTCACGTCCTACTCGGTGCACGGCGGCGATCCCGAGACCGGCGTCGTCCGCTTCGAGAAGGAGAAGGTCGTGCACGCGGGGCCCGGCGAAGCCGGCGCGCTGATTCCCCCGTTCGAGTACCACGTGCTCGAGAACGCCATCGAGACCCCGGCCGTGACGATCCACGTGTACGGCGGCGAGATGACGTACTGCCACACGTTCACCCCCGTGGACGGCGGCTGGAAGCGCGGCTACCGGGAGCTGACGTACTCGGCGTGACCCCGGCCGCAACCCCGGCTCCGGGCCGGGCGGGCGCCGCGGCGCTCGCTCCCGGGGTCCTGCTCGCCGCGCTGCTCGCCACCGGCGGCTTCGCGCTCGCCGAGGTGCCGTGGGTGAAGGACACCCTGCACGTGAGCGCCCTGCTGCTCGTGATCCTGCTCGGCATGGCGCTCAAATCGGTGGCCCCGATCCCCTCCTTCTTCGAGCCCGGCGTGCGGCTCGCCCAGCGGCCGCTGCTGCGCTGGGCGGTGGCGGGCCTCGGCTTTCGCCTGAGCCTCGGCGAGCTGTGGAGGATCGGCGCCCCGGCGCTCGGCGTGGTGGTGGTCTCCACGTTCGCGGCGTTGCTGTTCGGCTGGTGGGTGGCGCGCCGGCTCGGCGTGGGAGCGAAGCTGGGGCTGCTGCTCGGCGTGGGCGGCGCGATCTGCGGCGCCTCGGCGGTGGTGGCGGCCGACAGCGTGGTGCAGGGCGAGAAGCGCGATTCGGCGCTGGCGCTCGGCGTGATCACGCTGCTCGGGACCATCGGCATCGTGCTCTACCCGCTGGTCGGCCGCGGGCTCGGCATGAGCGACTTCGTCTACGGCGTGTGGGACGGCGCCTCGCTCCACGAGATGGCGCAGGTGGTGGCGGCCGGGTTCGGCATGAGCGACGAGGCGGCGCGCGTGGCCACGGTGGTCAAGCTGGCGCGCATCGCGCTGCTCGCCCCGGTGGTGTTCTGGCTCGCGTGGTCGCTGCGGCGGCAGGCGGCGGGAACCGCCGGCGCGCCGCGCGTCTCGCCGGTGCCGTGGTTCCTCGTGCTGTTCTTGGTCTTCGCCCTCGTCAACTCGCTGGGCGTGATCCCCGCCCCCGCGCTTGACGCGATCCGCCGCGCCGACCTGTGGCTGCTGTGCGTCGGCATGGCGGGCGTCGGGCTCCAGACCGGCTTCGGCGACCTGCGCGAGGCGGGTTTCGCCCCGATCGCCGCGGGGGCCGCGCAGTGGGTGTTCCTCGCGGGCGTGTCGTACGCGCTCGCGACCGTCCTGATCCGATGAGCCGCGCGCGCCGCGATGCCGCGCCGCCGCGCCCGGCGCCGCCCGCGGCGAAGCCGATCCCGGCGCGCCACCCCGCGTTCCTACTGGCGCTCGCCGCCTGCGCCGCGAGCCTCGTGCTCTCGGCGAGCTACCGGCTCTACGACACCGACTTCTGGACGCTGCTCGTCACCGGCAAGGCGATCTGGCAAGGCGGCGCGATCCCGCGGACCGACCAGTGGGCGTGGCCCACCTGGGGCGAGCCCCAGGTCATGTCGTCGTGGCTGTTCCGCTGGCGGCTGTGGCCGGTCTGGGAGCAGGGCGGCGTGCCGGGGCTCTTCGCGTGGCGCTGGGCGCTCACCCTGGGCACGTTCGCCCTGCTGTGGCTCGCGGCGCGGCGCATGGGCGCGCGCGGCGTGCTCGCGCTCCCGATCCTCGCCTGGTGCGGCCTCGCCTACCGGCTCCGCACCGACCTGCGGCCCGAACTCGCGGCCGGCGCGCTGTTCGCGCTCGCCCTGTGGATCCTCGAATCGGCGCGGGCGAAGCGGCGCGAGCCACGCGGTTCGGCGGCGGCCGACGGGGCAACCGCCTCGCCCTCGCTGTGGGAGCGCCTCACCCGCGAGCCGCGCATCTGGCTGGTGCCGCTCGCCTGCGTGTGGGCCAACTCGCACGTCTCGTGGTACCTGCTGTTCGCCCTGTGGGGCCTCTACCTGATCGAGGGCCGGGGCGGGCGGCCGTGGCGGCTGGTGGTGCTCGCCGCGGCCGCGTGCTTCGCGAATCCCTGGGGCTGGCGCTCCCTCTGGCAGCCGATCGAGTACGCGCTGTTCTGGCGGAACGAACCGCTGTTCCGCACCATCGCCGAGCTCCAGCCGCTCGACGGGAGCGCGCACCTACGAAACGGGCTGCCGCTGCTGCTCGCGGCGTGGGCGGCGCTCGCCGCGTGGCGCTGGCGGCGGCGCGGCTTCGACCCGGTCGAGGCGCTCGGCGGCTTCGCCCTGGTGATCGCCGCGATCCTCTCCCAGCGGTTCCTCGGCAACGCGGTGGCGTTCGCCGCCCCGTTCCTCGCCCGCGACGCCGCGGAGTGGGCGGGTTCGCGTGCGTGGCCCGCGGCGCTCTCGGGCGCATGGACGCGCGGCGGGATCGCCGCCGCCGCCTGCCTCGCGCTCGGGATCGCGGAGTGGACCCGCCCCGAGCTGCCGCTCGGGATCGCGCTCGAGACCCGCCACCTGCCGGTGGCGGCCGTGGACTTCGCCCGCGCGCACGGCATCCGCGGCCGGGCGCTCAACGACCTGCACCTCGGCGGCTACCTGGCGTGGCGCGAGTGGCCGGGGCGCGAGCGGCTGCCGTTCATGACCACGCAGCCCGAGAACGCGAAGCCCGACGACCGGCGCGCGCTCGCGGCCGCGCTCACCGACGAGCGCGCCTGGTTCCAGCTGCGGGACCGGCAGCGCTTCGACTGGGCGCTGCTCGACCGCAACCCCTCGCCCGGCGAGCGCCTGCTCGCGTGGGTCGCGGCCGACACGTCGTTCGCGCCGGTGTTCATGGACGACGCGGCGATCGTGTTCGTGCGGCGGGCCGGGGCGCTGGCGACGGTGGCGGACTCATTCGCCTTCCGCGTGGTGCCCGCCGACCCCGACGCGCGGCGCGCGCTGGTGTTCGCGTGCGAGCGGGACCCGGCGCTGCGCGCCGCCGCCACCGCCGAGTTCGCCCGCCAGACCGCGAGCTCGCCCGCGAACGCGCTGGCCGAGCAGGCGCTCGGCACGCTCGCGCTCATGGACGGAAGGATCGCCGAAGGCCGCGCCCATCTCGAGCGGGCGCTCGCGGTGCGCCCCGGGCTCACCGCGGCCAGGCGCCTCCTCGAGGCCGCGCGCGACCGCGCGGACGGCGCGCCGTGAGCCGCGGCGGGGGTCCCGGGGCGGAACCGGGCGGCGAAGCGCGCGCGGCGGGCCTGCGCTTCGACGTGCTTCTCCACGAGCTGCGGCTCTACAAGAGCCGCTCCCAGGCCGCGGCCGCGATCCAGTCGGGCGAGGCGTTGCTCGACGGCGCGACCGTGAAGCCGAGCCGCGAGGCCCGCGCCGGGCAGCGGATCACCCTGCGGGTCCGCGGCGAGAGCCGCACCCTCGAGATCCTCGCGCTCCCCCGCGGCAGCGTGAGCAAGGAGGCGGCGCGGGAGTTGGTGCGGGAGGTGGCGGACTGACCACCCGGAATCCCCGCGGGCGGGCCGCCCGGGGGATCCCCGCGGACCTCCCCGGTCACTTCCTTGCCGCCGCCTCGCTGGCCCCCCCAAAACCCCGGTGCTAGGCTGCCGCCCGCTCAATCTGCCCGAAACCACGTTCGCCCGACCGGGAGATCGCGAATGGCACTCGACTCGAATCGCCGCTGGTCCGGCGGCGCCGGCGCGGTCGCCGGGCAATCCCCCGCGGCGGGCCCGGGCCTCGGCGCCTCCCGCCACCGCGGCGCGGGCGCGGACCAGAAGTTCGGCGAGTCCGAGCGCGACGACGCCTGGTGGTTCAAGCCCCTGATCCAGGCCCTCGGCCTCGTGATCCTGATCGGCTACGCCAACTACGCCGCGATCCTCGGCCCCGACCACTACCAGTTCGTCGAGAACGGCCGGCACTACCTGTCGCCCTTCTACTCGCCCTACCTGAACCCGTCGTGGCGGCCGGCGTGGCTTTCGCCGGCGCTGCTGATCTTGATCTTCCCGCTCGGCTTCCGCACCACCTGCTACTACTACCGCAAGGCCTACTACCGCTCGTTCTTCGCGGACCCGATCGCGTGCGCGGTGGGCGAGATGAAGCCCAAGGGCTACCTCGGCGAAACGAAGTTCCCGTTCGTGCTCCAGAACCTGCACCGCTTCTTCCTCTACGCGGCGCTCGTGTTCCTCGTGATCCTCTGGTACGACGTCGTCAAGGCCGCGATGTTCGTGAACGCCGACGGTTCGCACGCGTTCGGGATCGGCGGCGGCACGCTCGCGATCCTCGCCTCGACCACGTTCCTCACGCTCTACACCTTCTCCTGCCACTCGCTGCGCCACATCGTGGGCGGCAAGCTCGACTGCTTCTCGTGCGCGGTGGCGGGCGGCCCGCGCCGGCAGACGTGGGCGATCGTCTCGATCCTCAACGAGCACCACATGGCGTGGGCGTGGTGGAGCCTGCTGGCGGTGTGCTTCGCCGACCTCTACGTGCGGCTCTGCTCGATGGGCGTGATCGCCGACCCGAGGTGGTTCTGATGGAGAAGCTCGAGATCCACGAACACGACGTGCTCGTGATCGGCGCGGGCGGCGCGGGGCTGCGCGCCGCGATCGAGGCTTCGGCGATGGGCCTGTCGGTGGGGCTGGTGTGCAAGTCGCTGCTCGGCAAGGCGCACACCGTGATGGCCGAGGGCGGCATGGCGGCGGCACTCGCGCACGTGGACCCGCAGGACGACTGGAAGACGCACTTCCAGGACACGATGAAGGGCGGCTCGTTCCTCAACCACTGGCGCATGGCGCAGCTCCACGCGCAGGAGGCGCCCGACCGGGTGCGCGAGCTGGAGCACTGGGGCGCGGTGTTCGACCGCACGCCCGACGGCAGGATCCTCCAGCGCGCCTTCGGCGGCCACAAGTGGAAGCGGCTCGCCCACGTCGGCGACCGCACCGGCCTCGAGATGATCCGCACGCTCCAGGACAAGGGCGTGCACCAGGGCTTCGAGGTCTACATGGAGTGCACGATCACGAAGCTGCTCCTCGACGGCGGCCGCATCGCCGGCGCGCTCGGCTACTGGCGCAAGGACGGCTCGTTCGTGCTGTTCCGCGCGAAGGCCGTGGTGATGGCCACCGGCGGCGTCGGCAAGGCCTACAAGATCACCTCCAACTCGTGGGAGTACACCGCGGACGGGCAGGCGCTCTCGTACCTCGCGGGCGCCGAGCTGATCGACATGGAGTTCGTGCAGTTCCACCCCACCGGCATGGTGTGGCCGCCCGGCGTGATGGGCATCCTCGTCACCGAGGGCGTGCGCGGCGAGGGCGGGATCCTGCGCAACAAGGACGGCGAGCGCTTCATGTGGAAGTACCTGCCCGAGGCGCGGCGCCACGAGTACGCCGAGAACGAACAGGAGGCGCGCGAGTGGCTCGAGGCGTCGGTGCAGCATCGCCAGACCAAGGCGCGGCGCCCGCCCGAGCTGTCCACGCGCGACAACGTGGCGCGCGCGATCTACACCGAGGTGAAGGAAGGCCGCGGCTCGCCCCACGGCGGCGCGTTCCTCGACATCAGCTACCTGCCCTCCGAGCGCGTGCGCAAGAAGCTGCCGTCCATGTACCACCAGTTCAAGGAGCTGGCCGACGTGGACATCACCGCGGGCCCGATGGAAGTGGGGCCGACCACGCACTACATCATGGGCGGCGTGCGCGTGGATCCCGACACCGCGGCCACCACCGTGCCCGGCCTGTTCGCCGCCGGCGAAGCGGCCGCCGGGCTCCACGGCGCGAACCGCCTCGGCGGCAATTCGCTCTCGGACCTCATCGTGTTCGGCCGGCGCGCCGGCGAGGGTGCGGCGAACTACGCGAAGGGGCTCTCGGCCACGCCCAAGGTGAACGACGCCGAGGTCGAAGCCGAGATCGCCGACCTGCTCGCCCCGCTCGCGCGCTCGAGCGGCGACAATCCCTACGACGTGCACAAGGCGCTGCAGGACGTGATGGACCGCAACGTCGGCATCTACCGGCAGCAGGCCGAGCTCGAGCGGGCGGTCGAGGAGCTCGAGGGCCTGAAGCGCCGCGCCGCGGGCGTGCGCGTGACGGGCGGGCGCGTCTACAACCCGGGCTGGAACCTGGCGCGCGATCTCCGCAACATGCTGATCGCCTCGGAGTCCATCGCCCGCAGCGCCCTGCTGCGCAAGGAAAGCCGCGGCGCCCACTCGCGGCTCGATCACACGGCGATGGACCCGGCGTTCGGCAAGATCAACCACTGCACCAAGCTCGCGAACGGCGCCATGAGCGTGGCGCCAACACCCCTGCCCGAGATGCCCGCCGAGCTCAAAGCCCTGTTCGAAGCCGCGAAGGAGACCGCGAAATGAGCGGCGCCACCCCGGCCACCCTGCGCGTCTACCGCGGCGACAAGACCCGCGGCGAAGAGGTCGAGTACCAGGTCCCGGTCGAGCCCGGCATGGTGATCCTCGACGCGATCCACTGGATCCAGGCCAACAAGGCCCCGGACCTCGCGGTGCGCTGGAACTGCAAGGCCGCCAAGTGCGGCTCGTGCAGCGCCGAGGTGAACGGCAAGCCCGCGCTCATGTGCAAGAGCCGCATGGACCACTTCCCCGCGGGCTCGGTGATCCGGGTGCGGCCGCTCAAGACCTTCCCGATCATTCGCGACCTCGTCACGGACGTGTCGTGGAACTACGAGGTCAACAAGAAGATCGCGCCGTTCACCCCGAAGCCCGGCGCCGAATGGAAGTGGCTGCAGAGCGACGTGGACCGGGTGCAGGAGTTCCGCAAGTGCATCGAGTGCTTCCTGTGCCAGGACGTCTGCCACGTGCTGCGCACCCACGAGGTGAAGGACGGCTTCGCGGGCCCGCGCTTCCTGGTGCGCGTGGCCGGCCTCGAGATGCACCCCATCGACGGCGCCGACCGCATGAAGTACCTGAAGGACGACGCGGGCATCGGCTACTGCAACATCACCAAGTGCTGCACCGAGGTGTGCCCCGAAGAGATCCACATCACCGACAACGCGATCATTCCGTTGAAGGAGCGGGTCGTGGACCGCTTCTACGACCCGGTGATGCGCCTGTTCCGCGTGTTCTCAGGCTCGAAGGGCTGACGCTCACGCCCTGATCCGCGAGAGGGCGCCGCCACGCGCCCCGCGATCATGAGCGCGTGGGGTTCCGGCCCGCGAGAGGGGTCGGCGGAGAGGGCCGCCCGCAGCCGCGCGGAGCCAGGGATTGGCGGAGCGCGGCGAGGAAGAGCGAGCCGGAGCGGGACGCGCAGGCGAGCGTGCCCCGGAGCCGACCCCTCTTGCGGGCCGGTCGCTGATGCACGGCCGGCGGTTGTCGCTCTTCGCGGCCGCCCTCAGGCCGCGCGGCGCTCGTTGTCGCTTTCGGGGTCGGGAACGGCGAATTCGCTCGCGCCCGCGGGTTCCTCGGCGGGCGCCGGGATGCCCGGGATGACCGACTCCAGCGCGTCCAGGCAGTCGTCGCACACCCCGGTCCCGCGGTTCCGCTCGAGGATCCGGAGCGCCGTCTCCTCGGGCAGCGCCGGCCGGTACGGGCGCGACGTCGAGAGCGCGTCGTACTGGTCCGCGGTCGCCAGCACCTGCGCGATCAGCGGGAACTGTTCGCCCGAAAGGCCGCGAAAGTAGCCCGCGCCGTCGAGGCGCTCGTGGTGCGAGGCGGCGAGGTGCGCCACCTGCTTGAAGCCGCGCACGTGGAGCAGCACGCGCAGCGTGTAGTACGGGTGCAGCTTCACCGCCTCCCACTCGCTCGGGGACAGCGGCCCCGGCTTGTCGAGGATGCTGTTCGGCAGCGAGAGCTTGCCGATGTCGTGCAGCAGCGAGGCGCGCTTGAGGCGCCGCTGCGTGTCGTCGTCGAAGCCGAGCTTCCGCCCGATCGCGAGCGCGACCTCGGTGACCCGGTAGGAATGCGCGGCGGTGTAGGGCGACTTGGCGTCCACCACGCCGGCGAAGGCGAGCGAGATGCGGTCGAGCGCGTCGGGCCCCGCGAGCAGGGCGGCGTCGCCCGGTTCGGCGGCGCGCACCGCGTCGCCGAGGCCGGCCTCGCTGAGCGACGACCACTCCTCGAGCGGGTGGAGCATCTCGCTCGCGATCCGCACGAAGGTCGGGTCGAACCAGCGGCCGCTGCGGGCCTCCGCCATCGCCAGCGCCGCGCGCGGGCCGTCCACGGTCGAGAACACCTCGATGGACTGGGCCAGGCACAGGATGCGGCCGAGCATCGGGATCTGCTCCCCGGCCAGCCCGCGCGGTTGGCCCCGCCCGTCCCAGTGCTCCTCGAGCGACTCCACCGCGCTCACCACGCCGTTGCCGAAGCCGAGGCTGCGCACGATCGCCCCGCCCTGCGCGCAGCGCGTCGCCACCAGCTCGCCCGCCACCGCGGGGCCGGCGCTCGCGAGCGTGGCGATCCGGCGGGCGCGCTCGAGCCACGAGGCGCCGGGCGCGGCCTGCGCGAGGCCGAACTTCACGGCCTTGGCGTAGCTCGCCCAGTCCACCCGCATCCGCGCGTTCTTCATGGAGCGGTCGTCGCCGCCGAACAGCTCGAAGACGCGGGCCGAGTTGCTGGAGCAGCCGACGTCCTTGAGCAGGGACGCGTAGTACAGGTCGGTGCGCTGCCGCATCGAGAGCCCGAAGCGTTCGGCGAGCGCCTGCGCGATGAGGTTGGTGCGGAGCGAGTGGCCCATGGGCTGGCCCTCGGTGAGGTCGAGCGCGAAGGAAAGCGCCGCCAGGACTTCCGAAATGCGCACCGAGTCGGAGGGGGCGTGCGCGCCGAGGTCTTCGCGTGGTTCGCTCACGTCCCGCCTATCGGCCCTCGCGCGACGCGAGTTGAGTTCGAAGCGCGTGTTTCGCGGCCCAATCGCAAATTGCTCGACCGCCTTGCACGTCGCAAGGGCCCGGGTTCGCGGGCGGGGGCCGTCCGGCTGGCCGGCCGACCCGCGCGCCGCCCCGCGCCGGCGCCCCGGCGGC
>CAZIVR010000055.1:0-22542 GCA_964542745.1 uncultured bacterium | reverse complement strand
GCGCTCGCGAGAGCACGACCCTACGACCGCAGGCCGGTCGTTCCATATTGTCTAGTCCGGGGCGGAGAGTCGCCGCACCGGACCGACGCGCGAGCGCCCCGGGGAAACCCCCGGGGCGCTCGTCGCGTCCGCGCGCGTGGCCTTCGGACTCCGTCTGGCTAGGGCGAGAACCTCGAGAACCCGATCGCGCCGAGCCCCGCGATCGCCGAGCCGAGCACGATGAGCGCCCAGCCGAAACCCCGCTTGCCGCGCATCACGAGCACCGCGCCGACCAGGATCGCGACGGCGGCTTGTGCGAGGGCGACAGCGATCATCGGGAGACCTCCAGCGCCCGCCTGGATGCCGCCGAGTTGGCTGGAATCCGCGTGGCGAATCGTTCGGCACGCCAGCATCATTGCAGGCCGGGCGCCGTCGTGCACGGCCAGGCAGATCGCCGAAAGCCACGCGCCGCGACGTGCCCGGGCGCGATTTTGGCGTTGCGGGCCATGAAACCGCGCACGTATCCTTTCGCGGTTGCCCGGGTGCCTGTGCGGCTCCCTTGCGACCTGAAACATGCGGAGGGGTCGTGCATCCCCACACCTTGTCTGGCGCGCTCTTCCTGGCCGTCACGGTGGGACTCGCCGATCGCGCGTCGGAAGCGGCCTGGCCCCACGAAGTCACGGGCGCGAACGTTCCGGTCTGCACGGCGAGCGGGGCCCAGACGGCAGAACCCGCCGTGTCCGACGGCGCTGGCGGGATGCTCATCGCCTGGACCGACGCGCGCGGCGGTTCCTCCAACAACGCCATCTACATGCAGCGCGTCCGCGCGGATGGTGTTCCCCTGTGGGCCGAAAATGGCATTGCGGTCTGCCCGGGTGGCGTCAACCAGCGCCTGCTCAAAGACGGGCTCCTGAGCGACGGCGCCGGCGGGGTGATCGTGTTGTGGAGAGACGGCCCGATCCGCGCGCAGCGTGTGGACACCCTCGGCAACTCGCTGTGGGCGCCGGACGGAGTGGTGGTGTCTCCGTCGTCGGCGAGCGTCCAGGCCCCGGTCGGGTGCACGGATGGCGCGGGCGGGGCGATCGTTTCCTGGATCAGCCAGACGCCTACTGCGGCGACACACATTCTCGCTCAGCGGCTTCTCGCGGACGGAACCACCGCGTGGGGAGTCGGTCCGGTTCCTGTCTGCGTCGTCGGAGACCCGACGTCCGTGGTGGTGGCCCCGGACGCGACCCACGGTGCGTACTTCGCGTTCCGCCGATCCGGGGGAAGTCCGCAGGGGGACGTCTTCATGCAGCGGCTGAATGGCGCCGGTACTCCTCAGTGGACCGTGAACGGCGAGCTCTTCATCGCCAACACCGCATTCCTCCCGTTCGTCGCATCCGATGGCCTGGGCGGGGCCCTGCTCGTGGGCCGGCCGAACGGCGGAGGCGCCCTCGCGGCCCAACGCATCGACGCGGCCGGAACGAAACTCTGGGGTGGTGACGGCGACACGCTTTCGGCGATCAACTATCCGGTCGACGTGTCGATCGTGCCCGATGGAAGCGGAGGCGGTTTCTTCGCCTGGAGGGAGATCGCGGTGGAGCCGTACCGGATCCGGGCACAGCGGCTGAGTGCCGCCGGGGAGAAACTCTGGACGGATAGCGCCGTGGTGGTGTGCGACGCGGCGTACCGTCGCAACCCGCCGTTCATGGGCCTCGACGGCTCGGGTGGTGTCTTCCTGTCCTGGGGCGACCGGCGAATCGACATCGCCTCGGACCTTTACGTACAACGGCTCGACGCTTCCGGACTGCCGCAATGGACGCCGCAGGGCGTCGTGGTTTCCGCGAACCCATGGAGCCAGGGACTCACCTCCTCGTTCGTACTCGACCATCGCGGCGGGATCATCCTGGCCTGGCGCGACACGCGGACTAACAACATCGAAGACATCTACGCGCAACGCGTGGACGGATACGGCTATCTCGGCGACGCGGAGCCGGTGATCACTTCGGTTCTCGACGTTCCGGACGATCACGGCGGCGTGGTCGACGTCGCGTGGGACGCGAGCTACCTGGATCCCCCCGGCGGCACGATCGTGGACTACGAGGTTTCGCGCCTCGACGCGGACTGGGTCCCTGTCGGAATCCTGGCGGCGAGCGCTGCCTCGAGCTATTCGCTCACCGTGCCCACGACGGCGGACTCCTCCGCCGTGACGAGTGGACTCACGAGCTTCCGGGTGAAAGCCCGGACCGCGGGAGCGCCGGCCTGGAACTCGGCCTCCGCCGACGGCTACTCCGTGGACAACCTCGGCTCCGTGGGAGTTCCGCCAGCCCCCCGGGCGGGACTGGCGCTCGAAGCACCGTCACCCAACCCGGCCCGTGGGACGGCCACGATCCGCTGGTCCCTCGCGCGTCGCGGGCCCGCCCGGCTCGTGGTCTTCGACCTGGGCGGCCGCGTCGTCCGGGTGCTGCACCATGGCGACGCTCCCGCAGGGGCGCACGTCTCAACCTTCGAAGCCGGGGGCCGGCACGGCGAGCTTCCCCCGGGACTCTACGTGGTGCGCCTCAGCGCGGAGGGGCTCACCCTGGCGCGCAGGCTCGCGCTCATCCGCTGAGCGGGCCGCGGGGCGACTCCGTTCCGCGACCCTCGCGGCCGGTCCCGAGTCCTACACCCGCTCGACGAATTCCCCGGTGCGCGTGTCGATCTTCACCACGTTGCCCTCTTCGATGTAGGGCGGCACCTTGATCTCGAGGCCGGTTTCGACGACCGCGGGCTTGGAGGTGTTCTGGACCGCGGCGCCCTTGATGTTGGGCGTGGTCTCCTTGACCGTCAGCTCCACGAACATCGGCACCACGATGCCCACCACCTTGCCGTCGAAGTACTGCGCGGTGATCGTCATCCCTTCGGTCAGGTAGCCGACGTTGTCGCCCAGCACGTCCTTGTCGAGCGCCACCATCTCGTAGCTCTCGGTGTTCATGAAGTGGAACTCGTCGCCGGCGCGGTAGCTGTACTGGAGCGTGTGCTCGTCGAGCGAAGCGCGTTCGATCTTCTCTTCCGAGGAGAAGCGGTACTCGTTCTTGGACCCGTTCTCGATGTTGACCAGCGTGGCCTGCACGAACCCGCGCAGGTTTCCGGGCGTGCGGTGCACCATCGCGGTGACGCGGTGGGGCTTGCCGTTGTGCATGACGAGGTAGCCGACGCGAAGCTGGGTGGCGGCGATCATGGGGCGACTCCTTGAGGCGGGCGGTTGGCGTCCGAGGGGATGCGGGCCCTCGGAGGGCCTCCCCACAGCGATGGCAGCGGGGGATTGTGCCCGATGGGCCGCGGGGCCGTCCAGCCGGGGGGGCCCGCGGGGCCGCGTTCCCCGCGCGGGAAGGGATGCGGTAGTTTCCCGCGTCGCCGCGGGCCGGCCGTGCCGGCCCCGGCCCCCACGACTTCGCCGCGACCCCGAACCCGCGAAAGCCGCCCCCATGCCCGTCGAAATCGCTCCCTGCCGCACCGCCGACGACCTGGCGCCCGCCTTCGCCCCGGTCATGCACTACTTCGGGGCGAGCCCGGCGCCCCAAGACATGGCGCGCTTCACGCCGTTCATCGAGCCCTCGCGCGCCTTCGCCGCGCGCGAGGACGGGCGGGTCGTGGGGGGCTGCGGGTCGTTCCCGCTCGAGGTCACGGTCCCGGGCGGCACCGTGAAGGCGGCCGGGCTCTCGGTGGTGGGGGTGATGCCCACCCACCGCCGCCGCGGGATCCTGAAACGCATGATGCGCGCCCAGCTCGACGACACCCACGCGCGCCGCGAGCCGGTGGCGATGCTGTGGGCGTCGGAGGACACGATCTACGGCCAGTTCGGCTACGGGCTCGCGTCGCTGAGCGCCGACATGGACCTTCCCAAGTCCGCGACCGCGTTCGCCGCGCCGTTCGAATCACGCGGGGAGTTTCGCATTCTCACCGAGGCCGAGGCCCCGGCGCCGCTCGCCGAGGTCTACGAGCGCGTG
The DNA here is from genome assembly GCA_964542745.1 of uncultured bacterium. Classification (GTDB taxonomy): domain Bacteria; phylum Eisenbacteria; class RBG-16-71-46; order RBG-16-71-46; family RBG-16-71-46; genus DATKAB01. The sequence goes on along the minus strand of CAZIVR010000055.1, from coordinate 18,592 downwards.
CGGCGCGAGCACCCGGGCATGATCTCGCGCAACGCGGACTGGTGGCGGAACCGCCGGCTCGCCGACCCCGAGAACCGCCGCCACGGCGGCGGCGAGATGAACCGGGTGCTGCTCACGCTCGACGGCCGGCCGGCCGGCTACGCGCTCTACCGGATCCACCAGCAGTTCGCCTCGGGAACCACCGCCGGCTTCGTGAGCGTGATCGAGGCGCTCGGGGACGGCCTCGAGGCCACGCGCGAGATCTGGCGCTTCGTGCTCGACGTGGACTGGGTGGCGCGGGTGAAAGCGTCGCTGCTGCCGGTGGACCACCCGCTCGTGTTCCTGCTCGCCCGCCCCCGCGAGATGGGCCTCCGGGTCCACGACGGCCTGTGGGTGCGGCTCGTGGACCTGCCGGCCGCGCTCGCGGCCCGTCGCCTCGGGACCGGCGACCCGGTCGTGGTCGAGGTCGCCGACGCCTTCTGCCCCTGGAACGCGGGCCGCTGGCGGATCGGACCCGGCGGCGCCGAGCGCACCGAAGCGGCGGCGGAACTCGCGTGCGACGTCACGGCGCTCGGTTCGGCCTACCTCGGCGGGTTCGGCTTCCGCCAGCTGGCGCGCGCCGGGCGCGTCGCCGAGCGGCGCGAGGGCGCGCTCGCGCGCGCCGACGCGCTGTTCGCCTCCGACCGCGCCCCGTGGTGCCCCGAGATCTTCTGAGCGCCGCGCGCCTCTAGCGGCCCTCGGCCTCCGGGCGCCAGCCGGTCACCACGACGAGGGGCGCCTGCCGTTCGCTGCTGCTGGTGGAGACGATGAATCGAGAGCCGTCGGGGCTCACGTCGTAGGTGGGGGTCATGCCGCGCTGGAACGCCTGGAACATGGGGGCTTCCCCGGCCGCGCGGAAGGCCCCGCCGCGCACGTCCACCGCGACGGCCACCATCGTATCGTCCGGCCGCTTGTAGAAGAGCTCGCGGCCGTCCCGGCTCCACATCGGGTTGTCGCCGCCCTGGGCCGAGACCTGCCAGCGGCCGGCCGATTCCAGCGGCGCGGCGCCCTCGGCGGCGACCGGGACGACGTACACCTCGGAACGTCCCGAGGCGCGCGAGTCGTAGGCCAGCCAGCGTCCGTCGGGAGACATCTGGGCGTTGGTGGCGCCGGGTGAAGCGGGCACCAGCAGCCGCGCGGGCCGGCCGTCGAGCGGGTGCAGCCAGAGCGGATTGTCCACGCCGGCCTGGAAGGCCCCGCGCCCCACCAGCAGCGCGCGTCCGCCTTCCAGCCACTGGAGGGGCCAGACGTCGCCGCCGGCGGGTCCGACCAGCACGCGCGACGGGGCCGATCCGTCGGCGCGCACCGCCTCGACTCCGTAGTCCGCGCCGCGCCGGCGGCTCGCGAAGGCGATCTGCGTCCCGTCGGGCGACCAGGTGGGCTGTGAATCGTCGACCGGGTCCGGGGCCAGCAGCGTGCGGGCTCCCGAAGCCACGTCGTAGACCCACAGGTCGGCGTTCGGCGTGAGCTGGGTCTCGACCACCACGCGGCGCCCGTCGGGAGAGAGCCGCACGGAGAAGTGGTTGGCGGCATCGCCCAGCATGCCGAGCACGCGGCCGGCGCGATCGAACCACGTCACGCGGAACGCCCCGGTCGCCCCGCCCGGCCCGTACACCAGCGTGCCGCGGTCGTCGGCCGTCACCATCGCGCGCCAGGTGGTCGCGTCGTACTGCACGATCTCGCGCGTCGGACGGGGCGCGCCCACCAGCCGGCCGCGGCGTGCGTCGAAGCGCTGGACCAGCAGCGTGCTGTCGCGCGCGAGCAGCAGGTGGCCCGCGGCGAGCACCACGTTGCTCGGGCAGGGCATCAGCCTGCGGCGCGTGCGGCCGTCGAGCGAGGCGACCCAGATCGCCGCCGACACGGTGGGCTGGTCGTGGTGCGCCGCGAGGTAGAGAAAGTGCTTGCCGTCGGGGAGGAACACCGGCCACCGGTGCGTGGTTTCGGCGGTGCTGTCCGTCGCGGTCACCCTCCGGGGCGTCCCGCCCGCGGCGGGAATCTGCATCAGTCCGCCGATCCATTCCGGGCTGAACACGATGACGCCGTCGCGCGACCACGTTCCGCCGCGGCCGCCTTTCGCCGGGCACAGGTTCAGCACCGCTCCGCCCGCGAGGTCGAGCCGCTTCAGAAACCCGCCCCGGAAGAAACCGATGGACCGTCCGTCCGGGGACCAGAAGGGATACGCGGCGTCCTCGGTTCCCGCGAGAGGCCGCACCGAGAGGTCGGACAGATCGCGCAGCCACAGGCGCTGGCCGCTCCCGCGGCCGCGAGCGCCGAACACCACGGTGCGGCCGTCGGGCGAAAGCGCGGGCGGCCCGCCTTCGTCGCCCGTGATGCTGGGAGCGACATCGTCGGGAAGCGTGATGGTCGCCCGCAGGACGCCCGCGGCCCCCTTCGAGCCACGCAGGGCCGGGACCAGCGCCACGAGGGCGACCGCCGCGAACAGCGCCGCCGCGCCCCATGCGATCCATTCGGCGCGCGGCCCGCGCGGCCGCGCCGGAGCCGGGATCGCGCGGTGCGAGCCCGAGGCCGCGCCCTGCTCGGCGATCCACTCGAGCTGGAGCCGCACGTCGTGCGCGCTCTGGATGCGGTCGGCGGGATCCTTGGCGAGGCAGCCGCGCACCACGCGCTCGAGCGCCGGGGGCGCGGCGGGCGCGAGCGCCGAGATCGGCGCGGGCTCGCCCGTCATGATCGCCGAGATCAGCGAGGCCTGGCTGCGGCCGTCGAAGGCGCGCCGCCCGGTCGCCATCTCGTGGAGCACGCAGCCCAGCGCCCACAGGTCGGCGCGCGCGTCGGCCTCCCGGCCCTCGAGCTGCTCGGGCGCCATGTACTGGTACGTGCCCACGATCGTGCCCTCGGTGGTGAGCGGCGCGGCCACCGTCGGCGAGTGGGTCATGGTCGCGAGCGTGCTGCCGCTCGCGGTCCCTCCGGCGAGGCCGGTGGCGCGCGCGAGCCCGAAGTCCATCAGCTTGGCGCCGCCCCTCGTGAGCATCACGTTGCCCGGTTTCAGGTCGCGGTGCACCACGCCCGCACGGTGCGCGCGGTCGAGCGCGTCCGCCACCTGCGCGCCGAATTTCAGCACGTCGGCCGCGGGCAGCGCGCCCTTCGCGAGCCGCTGGGCCAGGGTCTCCCCCTCCAGCAGCTCCATGACGAGGTAGTCGGTGCCGCCCGACCCGGCTTCGCCGGGCGCCCGGCCGACGTCGAAGAGCACGCAGATGTTCGGGTGGTTGAGGCCCGAGACGGTCTTGGCTTCGCGCTCGAAGCGGGCCCGCACCTCGGCATTCTCGGAGAGGTGCTGCGGCAGCACCTTGACCGCGACGTCGCGCCCGAGCCGCGTGTCCTTCGCGCGGTAGACCTCGCCCATGCCGCCGCTCCCGAGCGGAGCGACGATCTCGTAGGGTCCGAGGCGGGTGCCGGGGGTGATGGGCATCGGGGGAATCTAGCTCAAGCGGCCGATCGGCACGGCGATGTCGCCTTCGGCGATTTCCCCCCGGATCGCCCCATCAGTTCCGCGAGGCCTCGATACGCGCCAGCAGTGCCGCGTACCGGGGGTCCTTGCGGATCGGATCGAGCCGCGGGTGGACGCGCAGGAACGTGAGCCCCGATGCGCCTTCCTCGATCGCCACGTCCATCCAGCGGAACGCGTCGTCCGTGTCGCCGAGGCAGGCGTGCAGCACGGCGATGCCCCAGGCGGAAACCACGCGGTGCGATCGCGCCGCGCGGAGCTCTTCGAGCATGCGCCGCGCTTCGGCGGTGTTGCCGCGCGCCGCCTCGAGGTGCGCGAGCCCGAACGACGGGCCGGCCACGGCGCCGCCCAGCCTCCGCCCTTCCTCGTACTCCTTCCGCGCCTCGTCGAACTGTCCAAGCGCCTCGAGCGAGCGGGCGAGATCCGTGTGCGCGCCGTCGAACCGCGGGTCGAGCGCGATCGCCTTGCGGTAGTAGACGACCGATTCCTCGTACCGCCGTGCGTAGTAGTAGGCGTCCCCGACCGCCGTGTGGATGATCATCGAGAGCGGGTCGAGGCTCAGCGCCTTGAGCATGGTCGCCTGCGCCTCGCCATGGCGTTCGTCGCAATACAGGAGGCGGCCGAGAGTCATATAGGCGGAGGTCAGGGCCGGGTTCAGTTCGATGGCGCGCTGCAGGCGGCGCATGGCGCTCGCCGCGTTTCCGAGGCGACCCTCGACCCAGCCCATCTCGGCGTGACCGTCCGCCAGCAGCTCGTCGAGCTCCAGCGCCTTGAGCGCCGCGGCGCGCGCGGCGGCGACGGCCTCGGACGGCGGGGCCATGCCGCGGCTGGCGCGAATGCTGTGGCAGTGCGCGAGCCCGGCCCACGCCGCGGCATGGCCGGGATCGAGCTCGAGCGCGCGCTGGAAGTGCCGCAGGCTCAGCTCGACCGCCTGCGGCGAGCTCCCCTCGACGATGTGCTTCCCCTTCAGGTACTCGATGTGCGCTTCCGGATGGACGCTCTGGCGCCGGGCCAGCCGCGAGGCCTCCGGGGCGCTGACGCGCAGCGCGATCTCGCGCGCGATCTTGGCCGCGACCTCGCTCTGCAGGTCCAGGACGTCCTCGAGATCGCGGTCGTAGCGGTCGCTCCACAGCGTCTCGTCGCGGCGCGCGGAGACCAGCTGCACGCTGATGCGCACCCGCTTCCCGAGCAGCAGCGCCGAGCCCTCGAGGATCGCGTCCACGTCCAGCTCCCGCGCGATGTCGGGGAGCGCCTTGTGCACGCCCTTGTAGCGCATCGCGCTGGTCCGCGAGATGACGCGCAGGCCCTTGAGCCGCGACAGGTCGGAGATCAGGGCCTCCGTCATGCCGTCCACGAAATATTCCTGCGCGGGATCGTGCGAGACGTTGCCGAGCGGCAGCACCGCGAGCGCGCGGATCGCGGCGCCGGCCGGCTCCGGGTCGTCGCGTTCCAGCGAGCGCTGCAGGAGGCGAAGCGGCTCGATCACCTCCCGCGCGGAGCGGACGCGCTCCCTCGGGTCCTTTTCGAGGCAGCGGCTCACGAGCCGGTCCAGCTCGGCCGGGACTCCCGGGCGCAGGCTGGAAGGGAGCTGCGGGGCGTCGCGAAGGATGGCGGAGACGATCTCGGCCGAGGTCGCCCCCGTGAAGGGCCGGCGGCCGGTGGCCAGCTCGTAGATCACGACCCCCAGCGCGAACAGGTCGGAGCTCGCGTCCACCGGCTCGCCGCGGAGTTGCTCGGGCGACATGTAGGGGATCGTGCCGACCACCTGCCCGGGGCTCGAGAGCGGCGTGGTCCGCGTCGCGCCGGCGGTCGCGGCTCCCGCCGGGCCCGGCTCGCGAAGCTGCTTCGCGAGCCCGAAGTCGAGCACCTTCACGCGGCCTTCGGTCGTCACCATGACGTTGCCGGGTTTGAGGTCGCGGTGGACGACGCCCCGTTCGTGCGCCGCCGCCAGCGCCTCCGCCATCGGGATCGAGAGCTCGAGCACCTTCGGAAGTGGCAGACCGGCGGGATCGAGCACGCGGTCGAGGCCGGTCCCCTCGACCAGCTCCATGGTCAGGAAGCGCGTGCCGCCGGCGTCCTCGACCGAGTAGAGCGTGACGATGTTCGGGTGGTTGAGCCCGGCCGCCGCGCGGGCCTCGCGCTCGAGGCGCGCGAGGCTCTCCGCGGAGGACGACAGCTCGCGAGGCAGGACCTTGACCGCCACCTCGCGGCCGAGCCGCGAGTCGCGCGCCCGGTACACCTCGCCCATGCCGCCCGCGCCGAGCGGGGCGACGATTTCGTACGGGCCGAGGCGGGTTCCCGGGGCGAGCGTCACCGGCGCAATCTACAACAGCCGCAGGACCGCGGAGGACCGCGACCCCGGTGCTATCCTCGCCCCGTGCCCGCCCCCCAGCCCAACAACCCGCTTCATGGCGTGACGCTCGAGACCATGCTGCGGGTCATGGTCGAGCGCTACGGCTGGGAGGGCCTGGCCCGCGACATCCCGATCCGGTGCTTCCTCGTGGATCCCACCCTGACGTCCGCGCTCAAGTACCTGCGCAAGGCGCCCCGGGCCCGCCAGAAGGTCGAAGCGATCTACGCCCGCTTCGTGGCCGGCCGCTCCCGCTGACCGCCCGGGCCGGCGCCCTCCGCGTCCACCACCCGCCCCTCGCGCAGCCGCACCCGGCGCAGCGCGATGCCCAGTTCGCCCTCGAAGCGGCGCACGCGACGGACCTCGGCCTCGGTCAGGAGCGTGACGGCCACCCCCTTCGCGCCCGCCCGGCCGGTGCGGCCCACGCGGTGCAGGTAGGCCTTGGGCTGGGTCGGGACGTCGAGGTTGAAGACGTGCGAGACGCCCGGGATGTCGAGGCCGCGGGCCGCCAGGTCGGAGGCGATCAGCACCGGAACGCGCGCGCTGCGGAACGCGTCCATCGCCCGCTGCCGCTCGTGCTTGTCGCGGGCGCCGTGCAGGTCCGCCGCCGGGATCTTGTGGTGCGCGAGCTTCGCGGCCACCCGTTCGGCGGTCTCGCCGCGGTGCGCGAAGACCATCGCCCGTTCGGGCGCGAGGGCGTGCAGCAGGCGGCGCAGCACGTCGGGCTTGTCGCGCTCCTCGCACACCAGGTAGAGGTGCTCGATGTCCTCGTTCACCGCCGCCGCGCCGGCGCGCAGGAGCGCCACGCCCGGCGCCAGCGCCGCGAGCGCCGCGGCGGCCTCCGGCGGTTCCGTCGCCGAGGCGAAGACGCGCTGCCCTTCCGCGGGAACGGCCGCGAGGATCGCGCGGACCACCGGCAGGCTTTCGTCGGCCAGCAGGCGGTCCGCTTCGTCCACCACCACGCACGCCACCGCGCGCGTCTTGAGCTTGCCCATGCCGATCAGCTCGCGGATGCGGCCCGGGGTGCCGACCACCACGTGCGGCTTGTCCTTCAGCTTGTCGAGTTGGCGCTCCATCGAAGTGCCCCCCACCAGCAGCAGGGAACGCACGGGCCAGTTCGCGTTCTGGGCGAGATCGCGGCACTGGCGCTGGATCTGGATCGCCAGCTCGTGGGTCGGCGCCAGGATCACGACCTGCGGGGCGGCGAGCGCCGGGTCGAGGCGCGCGAAGATCGGCAGCAGGTAGGCGAGCGTCTTGCCGGTGCCGGTCTCGGCGTTCAGGTACGCGTGGCCCCCCGCCGCCAGCACCGGCACCGCGGCGGCCTGGATCGGCGTGGGCACGGCGATCGCCTGCTTCGCGAGCGCCTCGACCAGCGCGGGCGGAACTCCGAGGTCGGCAAAGGTCATGGCGCCGCCCACGCTACTTCAGGCGGCCGAAGTTCGCCTCTCGGGCCGCTCCCGGACCGCGGAATGGTAGTTTCCGGGGCCGAATCGCGGGCGCCGCCCGTCGCGACCCCGACATCCCCGGAGCTTCCGTGACCGATCTCAATCCCCAGCGCGACCAGATGGCGGACGAGTCCATGGTGCGCAACCTCGCCGCGCAGGCCCTCGCGATCTGGCCCCAGGAGGAGCCCCTGTTCCGGCGCTACGGCCTCTCCGGCGCCCTGCGCATCCTCGACGCGGGGTGCGGAACCGGCGAGATCTCCTCGCGCCTCGCGCGGCACTATCCCGAGGCGGCGGTGCTCGGCGTGGACATCCTCGACCACCACCTCGCGCTGGCTCGCGAGCGCTACGCCGACCTGGCGCCGCGGCTCGCGTTCGAGCACCAGAGCATCTTCGGGCTGCCGGCGGCCGACGCTTCCTACGATCTCGTCGTGTGCCGCCACGTGCTCCAGTCCATTCCGCATCCCGAGCGCGTGCTCGCCGAGTTCCTGCGCGTGACGAAGCCGGGCGGCCGCGTGCACCTGATCGCCGAGGATTACGGCATGCTCCACTTTCCGGCGGGGGATCCCAACCCGGCGGACTTCTGGCACGACGGGCCGCCCGTGTTCGGGAAGAAGACCGGCACCGACCTCCTGATCGGCCGGCACGTCTACGGCCACCTCCGGGCGCTCGGCTTCGCCGACATCGCCGTGGACTACGTCGTCGTGGACACGCTGCGCGTGCCGCGCGAGACCTTCGCCGCGATCCTCACCGCGTGGCGGGACGGCTACGTGGAGCCGATCGCCGCCCACACGCGCTTCACCCGGGAGGAGGCGGCCGCCCACTTCGAGCGCATGATCGCCGACGTGCGAGACCCCTCCCGGTACGCGGCGTGGATGGTGCCCGTCGTTTCGGCCCGGCGGCCCCCCGCGCCGGCCGGTCGATCGCCGCAAACTTTCCCTTTGCCGCCGCCGGGATAGGGGACTAGCCTTCCGCGGGGAGCCGTTCGAGCCGCGTCCCGTTCCGCCACGGGTGACCCAAGCGCATGTCCGCCGTCGCAAGCCTCCCGCAACTCGCCCTGTTCGCGGCCGAGGCGTTGATCCTGTCGGCGATGGTGCTGGGCCTGTTCCGCCTCCGCCGCTGGCTCGGGCTCTGCCCCCTCTACATCGGCCTCGGCGTCCTGCAGCCGATCCAGGTCCAGTTCGCCTCGTCGGTCTACGCGGAGATCCTCCCGGGGCTCGTCGTGAGCCCGGGTTCCGCGGTGTTCTTCACCTGCTCGATGTTCGCGGTGCTCCTCGTCTACATCCGCGAGGACGCCGACGAGGCCCGCAAGCTCATCTACGGGCTGGTGGTGGCCAATCTCACCGTGGGCCTCCTGTTCGCGATCACCCAGCTCCATCTCGGACTCCCCGCCACGCTCAACCTTCGCGACATCCCGCGGGAGTTCTTCGCCCAGGACGCCCGCGTGATGGTCGCCGGAACGCTCGCGCTCTACGCGGACGCCATCCTCCTGGTGCTCGCCTACGAGGCGATGCGCTCGGGCCCGGTGCGCGCGGTCCCCTTCCTGCGGATCTTCCTCGCGCTGTCGGCGGCGCTGCTGTTCGACAGCGTCGCCTTCTCGGTGGTGGGCTTCGCCGGCACGCCGCTGTTCTCCCAGGTGCTGGTCGCCGGCGCGGCCGGGAAGCTGCTGTTCGCCGCCCTCTACGCGGGCATCCTCTCCGTCTACCTCGCGCGCTTCGCGACGCTGGCCGGCACGACGCCCTTCCGCGACGTCTTTCACGCCCTCACCTACCGCGAGCGCTACGAGCATTCGCGCCGCGCGCTCGATCGCAGCGCGGCCCGGCAGCGGGCGATCCTCGAGGCCGCGACCGACGCGATCTTCGCGCTCGACGCCCGCGGGGCCGTCGTGGAGGCCAACGCCGCCGCCGCGCGCATCTTCGGGCGCGACCGCGCGGAACTCGCCGCCGGTTCCTTCGCCGACCGCCTGCTCGCCCCGGAGTCGCGCGCGGAGTTCGCCGCGCGCCTCGGGGCCGCGGCGCTGGAGACCGGGCCGCCCGGCGAGCCGAACGCGCCGCTGCAGGCCACCGCGCTGCGCGGCGACGGGGAGTCCTTCCCGGCGGAGATCTCGCTCGCGCACGCCGATCTCGACGGGGCGCCGGCCGCCGTGGTGTCGCTGCGCGACATCAGCGAGCGCCTGCGCATGATCGAGCACTCGATCCAGGCCCAGAAGCTGGAGAGCGTGGGAAGGCTCGCGGGCGGCGTCGCGCACGACTTCAACAACCTGCTCACCGTGATCCTGGGCCAGGCCGAGATGCTGCGCGACCGGATCGCCGGGGCGTCCGCCGGGCGCGAGCACGCCGACGCGATCCTCGACGCGGCCGAGCGCGCGGCCCGCCTCACCCGGCAGCTGCTCGCGTTCTCGCGCCGGCAGACGCTGCGCCGCCGCGTGGTGGACCTGAACGATGTGGTTCGCGGCCTCGAGGACATGCTGCGCCGCCTGATCGGCGAGGACTCGCGGCTCGAAATCCGGCTCGCCCCCGACGTCCACGCCGTCTCCGCGGCCCCGGATCAACTCGAGCAGGTGATCGTGAACCTGGTGGTGAACGCGCGCGACGCGCAACCCGAAGGCGGTCCCATCCTCCTCGAGACCCGCAACGTGGACGGGGCCGGCCATCCGGATCTCGAGCACGGCCCCTACGCCTGCTGCTCGGTGACCGACGAGGGACCCGGCATGCCGGCCGCGGTGCGGAAGCACGCCTTCGAGCCCTTCTTCACGACCAAGCCGCCGGGACAGGGCACGGGGCTCGGCCTCGCGACGTGCCTCGGGATCGTCAAGCAGTTCGACGGGCACATCGAGATCGAGAGCGCGGAGGGCCGCGGCACGACGGTGCGCTTCTTCCTGCCGCGCACCGGGGAGGCCGAGAGCTTCCCGGCCGAGGAGCGGCGCGCCGCGCGCGCGATCGGCCCCGGCCGCGGCACCGTGCTGGTGGTCGAGGACGATTCGAGCGTTCGGAATTTCCTCGCGGCGTCCCTGGCGAGCCTCGGCTACGACGTGCTCGCCGAGGCGACCGCCGACCGGGCGTTCCGCTTCCTCGAGCCCGGGGCGCGGAAGCTCGACCTGGTGGTGACCGACGTCGTGCTCCCGGACATGCGCGGCGACCGCTTCGTCGCGCGGGTGCGGGGCGCGCTCGGCCCGGTGCCCGCCGTGTACGTGTCGGGCTACCCGCGCGACCCGAAGCTCCTCGATCTCAGCGACCCCGGTTCCGAGTTCCTCCAGAAACCCTTCACCGTGGACCAACTGGCGGAGTCCGTCGCCCGGCTGCTGCGCGCGGCGCGCGCCGGGAATCCGGCCAGCCTCTAGGGGAACCCGCGCCCTGCCCCGCCGCCCCGTCTCCCTGCGCGAGATCACGCGCGACACCGTGCGCCGCGTGTGCCGCCTCGAGGTGGCGCCCGACCAGCGCGGGTTCGTCGCCCCGAACGCGGTGTCCATCGCCGAGGCGCATTTCGCGCCGGAGGCCTGGTTCCGCGCGATCTACGCGGAGGACGAACCGGTCGGCTTCGTGATGCTGAGCCTCAAGCCGGAAGTGCCCGAGTTCTTCCTGTGGCGGTTCATGATCGCGGCGGACCACCAGCGACGCGGCTACGGCGCGGCCGCCCTCGCGCTCGCGATCGATCACGCGCGCGCGCTCGGTGCCCGGGAGATCCTCACCAGCACGGTGCCCGGCCCCGGAAGCCCGCGGCCGTTCTACGAACGGCTCGGCTTCGTCGCGACCGGAGCCGTCGAGGACGGCGAGGAAGTGCTGCGGTTGGAACTGGCGGCCCCCGCGCCCTGACGCCGGCGGCCGGAGCTCCCGGGCCGGGCAGGAAAGAACCGGCCGGGCCTTTCGACCCGGCCGGCTCGTGTCGGCCGCAGGGGCGCCGTGCACGCACCGTCGCGGCGTTCACGCTGTGGGCCCCCCGTGATCCCGACCCGTCCGTCGCTGGTCCCGCGCCCTCACGCGGGCTGGCTCCAGCGGGGGCTGGCGCAGCGAATCCGAGGGGCTCCCGGTCTTCCCCGTGAATCGTCTCCGGCGTTCGGGCGCGGAACGCGGGCCCCGGGGCCCGGCCCGTCGCGCGGCCGGGGGGGTGGCCGCGAGGACGCGAACGCCGTGACGTTAGTGCGCTGGGGCCCGGAGTTCCCTCGGGAGGCGACCGGCGCGGGAAATCCGCGGACCGGGGTGGCGCAGGGAGGGCGGCGCCGGCCGGATCAGATCGCCGGAGCGCCCGCCCGGGGCGGGAGCCCGCGCCGCGCCTCGGTCTCGAGCCGCTCGAGCGAGCGGCCGCGCGCGACCCATTCGGAGAGCTGGCGCATCGCCCAGTGGTGCTCGCCGTTGCTCCACACGTTCACGTCGAGGCAGCGCGCGTACCACTCGGCGGCGGCGCGCAGGTCGCCCTCCGCCTGCCGGCGCAGCGCGATGTAGTAGTAGGCCTCCCCTTCGCCACGGTTGTCGAGCGGCAGCGCGAGGATCGAGTCCGCGGGTTCCAGGCCGAGCAGCAACCGCGCGAAGCGCCGGTAACGGCCGGGCCCCGGGGCGGCGAACCGTTCGCGCAGCAGGCGGCGCTGTTCGGGAGCGCCGACGCTGTCGCGCACCCAGGTGGCGACCCGCAGGAGCCACAGGCTTTCGACGGTCTCCGGCGAGCCCTTCGGCAACGGGATCTCCCACTGCGCCTCGCCGGCGTCCATGCCGTAGGCGTGCAGGTGGAGGAGCGCCAGCGTCGCGTCGTCGCGGGCGGGCAGGTTGCGCCGCAGCCAGTCCGCCGCACCCGCCGCGCCGAGCGCCCGCTTCACGAATCCGTACGTCACGATCGTCGCCTGCGGATCGAGCCGTTCGGCCGGCGCGAGCCGCGCGGCGAGCGTGGCGGCCTCGGCCTCGCGCCCGGCCGCGCCGAGCGCCAGCACCAGGCCGCCGAGGCGCCGCCAGTCGGCGAGCCCGAGCTTCACGATCGCGTCCACCGCCTGCCCGGCGCGCTTCGGCTGCTCGCGCTGGAAGCGGGCGAAGCGCGGGCCGAGCACGTCCCGCCACCCCTCCGGGGACAGCGGCCGCGGGGCCCCGGCCAGCATGCGCGCCGCGTCGTCGAACAGGCCGTGCCGCCAGAACAGGTCCACGACCAGCGCCTGCGCCGCCTCGCTGTCCGGATAGCGCTGCCACGCCATCATCGCCAGGGTCTCGGCGCGCGCCGACTCCCCCCGGCGGTCGAGCAGTTCCGCGCCCAGCGCCATGGCGGTCTCCTGCCACGAGGCGACCACCGAGCGGATCGCCGCGTGCCCCTCCTCGATCCTTCCCTCTTCGAGGCAGGCGCGCGCGTAGCGGTTGCGCGCGTCCACGTCGTCGAAGGTCCGGGCGCTCCGGTCCGGACGGGCGAGCCACGCGCCCGCGAGCGCACGCACCCGGTCGTTGCGGTGCCGCGCCGCCAGCGCGCGAACGTAGGGGCCCACGATCGCCCAGTCGTCGGGCCGCTCGCCCACCAGCCGCTCGCTCACGTCGTCGAGGCGCAGGGAATCCTCGGGCGTCATGTCGCGCAGCGTCGCCACCACTTCGGTCCGCTCCTCGGGCCGGAACCCGGGGTCGGCGAGCAGCGCCTCGAGCGCGCGCCGGTCGCCGCGGTAGGCCGCCCACCACGCGCGGCGGAAGAGCTCGCGCGGGTGCGCCGCCTCGGCGGCGGCGCCGAGGAGCGCCTCGCCGCGCGCCACGTCGAACAGGTCGGCGCGCACGATGCCTCCCCACGCCTCGAGACATTCCGGCCGCGTGTCCAGCCGGCGCTCCAGGTACCGGGCGCACTGCCGCACGAACGGATCGGCCGGGTGCGTGAAGTCGAGGATCGCCTCCCAGGTCAGGAGCCGCGGCGTCGCGCCGAAGTGGGACATGCCGATCAGGTCCTGCTTCAGGGCGCCGCGCAGTTCCCCGTCGCGCTTGAGCTCGGCGAGGTGGGCGAACCAGCGCTGGAACTCCGCGGCGGCGGCCGGAGCCCGGCTCCCGTCGCCGAGGGAGCGGGCGAACGCCTGCGTGGCGGGAGTGTCGGAGAGCCGCGTGCGCAGGTACTCCCCGACCGCCATCCACGAGGAGTAGAACGCGGCGCGGTACCAGCCGCGCAGCGCGGCGCGATCGAGGAAGGCGCCGTCGGCGTCCTCGGGCATCGCCTCGAGCAGGGTCTCGAACAACTCCATCGCTTCCCCCGCCGGCCGGTCCTCGGTGGCCGCGATCGGCGCGGCCATCAGCTCGTGGAGCCGGAGGTCCGCCCCGACCGCCCGGAGCAGGCCGCCGGCCGATGCGAGCTCGGTCTCGAACTTCCCGAGCGCGAGCCGGCTCCCGAGCAGCGGGAGCGCCAGCACGGAGTCGGCGTCGAGCCCGCGCGACGCGGCCACCTCCCACGCCTCGGCGTCTTCGCGCTGGACGCTGCGCCGGAGCGCCAGCCAGCGCGGCTCGCGATTCGCGCCCCGTGCCCCCGCTCCCCCGCCGCGCGAGGCGATCGCGTCGAGCGCCTCGTCGTCGCGCCGCACGTACAGGCGGATCGGGTCGGACTCGGGCAGCCCCACCGCCGCCGCGATCGCGTCCGCGGGGTAACCCATCACGTCGGCGAGCAGCGCCGTCTCCCGCGCCAGCGCGGCGGGATCGGCCGCGGAAGCGACCGCGTTCCACGCCAGCGCGCGGGCCGCGATCGCCTCCCCCGCGCCCGCCCGGTCGAAGCTCTCGGCCGCCATCCACGCCAGCGCGCTCGCGCCGAGGCGCGCGGTGGCGGCGTCGCGGTGCCCCGCGGCCCAGGCGCGGTCGGCGAGATCCGCGGCGCGCAACGCGTGGAGCGCGGCCAGCGACCGCGCGACGCCCGCGTGGGCGCGGCCGCGCGCGGCGGCCGTCCCCGGCGACACGTCCCGGTCCGCGGCCGCCAGCGATTCGGGCGCCCCCAGCGAGCGCGCCCAGCCGACCAGCGTGCCGCGCAGCTCCGGAAACCTCGGGAACTCGGAGAGCCGGCCGACCTCGCGGCCGCCGTGGCGCACGATCCAGCCGCCGCCCTCGAAGGCGCAGGAGGCGCGCGACGCGGGGGCGCCGGTGACCGCCTGCGCGACCAGGCCCACCGCGTCGAGGAAGCGCGTGTCGGGAACCAGGTGCGCGGCCTCGCGGGCCCGCTCCTCGGCGAGCGCCGCGACCGGCGCGGGGGCCGCGGCGGCCACGACGCGCGCGGCGCGGCCGGTCTCGCGGCGCAGCGCGAGGAACGCGGCGACCGAGGCCAGCAACGCGAGGTAGAGGACGATTCGGCGGACCACCGGCACCCCCCTGAGCCAAACGACGGAACCTGTGGGGTATCGGTTGTGCTGCGGAGATTGTTGATGGGGGGCGCAACCCGGCTCCCCGCTGGAACTTGCCGCCGGACAGCCCGTTACCGGCTAACCCATTGAACGGAATGGCGCTGGAGCGGCCAGCAACATTCTCCGCGGCACGGCCCAAAGAAAACGGCGGGCGGCCGAGGCCGCCCGCCGCCGGTGCTTCGGGGGCCGGACTAGGGGGTCCCGAACGGTCCTCCCTGCGGCCCCGCCGGGCGGTCCGCCACGTTCACGTTCGCCTCCAGCGCGCGCTTGATGCGGGCCCGCGACTCGAGCAGGTGGCCGCGCGTGTAGTCGCCGACCGGCGCGTCGGCCGCGAGCACGCGCGCGGCGCGGGCGTCGAGCCGCTGGAGCTGGAGCCGCGCCAGGGCACGCGCGTCGTCCGGGGTTCCGGGGGGCGGGCTCACGAGCAGCGTCGCCATGCGGTCCACGTAGGCGCGCTGCAGCTCGCGCCGCGTGCGCGGGCCTTCGAGCGCCTTCATGGCCTCGGCGCTTCCGCCGCCCACCTCGCCCCAGGTGGCGCGGGTGAGGCGGTCGAACAGCTCGGACATGCGGAACGCGTCGGCGCTGCGGTTCTCCGCCTCGCGGAGGCGGGCCAGCAGGCGCGGGTGGGTGAGTCCGTTGAGGAGCGCGTTCTGGATCGCCAGCACCTTCTCGTTCAGGTTGTAGTCGAGGCGCATGCCGCCCGGGGAGAAGCTGCCCTGCATGCCCCAGTGCAGCCAGCGATCGGGGCCGAGGCGGTTGAGGACGTCGCCCGGCAGGTCGAAGGCGCCCGCCGCGAAAGCGTTCGTCGCGAGGAAGTCGAGCGCCTCCCGCTGGCGCGCCGCCGGCACCGGCTGGAGCGGGGCGCGGAGCCCGGGCTGGCCGGGACGGTCGCGGTGGTGGTACTGGCCGCCGACCTGCTTGACCGCCATGCCGAGCGCGATCGCGTACTGGCCGAGCAGGCCGTCCATCCCGCGCCGCAGCTCGGGGAACGTGCCGTCGGTGCCCACCAGCTTCTTCTCGAACTCGGGGTTCTTCCACAGGCGGCTCACGTAGGCCACGCGGTCCCTCGCGAAGCGCATCGGGTCGTCGCCCAGGTCCCAGATGTTGGTGCGCGGATCGAGCGCGTCGGCGGGGTAGGTGTCGGAGTCGTCGGAGAACTCGTGGCCGGGCCTCGCGGACTCGTCGGCGATCCGCCGCGCGAACGCCGCGTCGGCGGCGAGGTCGGTGGCGCCCGAGGGCGCGTAGCCGAAGCGGATCGCCCACAGGTCGTAGGTGCCGCAGGTCGTGCCGTAGTAATCGCCCTGCGCGCCCCTGTCCGTGGCGATGTTGGGCGTGGCGTAGTCCATCACCGAGGCGGTGAGGCCGTTCTTCTCGGTCCAGGCGCGGTCGTGGAGCGACGCCCACGGGGTCGCGGTGCTGGAGCGGAAGTTGTGGGCGAGGCCGAGCGTGTGGCCGACCTCGTGGAGCGTGACGTGGATCAGCATCTCCCCCACGAACTGCTCCTCGAGCTCGGGCGTGAGCTGCCCTTCGATCAGCGCCCCGGCGTGCAGCAGGCCGAGGCCGTCCTGCATGCCCATCCCCAGCGCGCACAGCCGCTCGGGCCGGGCGCCCGCCGGCAGCTCGGTGAGCCACGGCGTCGCGTACTGGGCGAGCGCCTCCGGGTCGCGGATCCGCCGGAAGGCGTTGAGCCGGGCCTGCACGATCGAGGCCTCGAACAGGATGTCGGCGTCGAGGATCTCCCCGGTGCGCGGGTCGGTGCGCGAGGGCCCGATCGCGCCGAACGAGGGCTCCGAGGACGTGATCCAGCGGATCGTGCTGTAGCGGACGTCCTCCGCGTCCCAGTTGGGATCGTCGGGCGGGTCCTTGGCGAGGATGGCGTTCTTGAACCCGGCCGCCTCGTAGGCCTTCTGCCAGCGCTCCACGCCCTCCTTCACGTACTTGCGGTACTTCTGGGGAATCGTGTGGTCGAGGTAGTAGACGATCGGCTTGACCGGCTCGGAGAGCGCCGCGGAGGGATCCTTCTTCTCGAGCCGCCAGCGGTTCACGTAGCGGACCCAGAAGTTCTCGGCCCGGTCGTTCGCGAAGTCCTTGTAGGCGTTCACGAAGTAGCCCACGCGCTCGTCCGCGAGGCGCGGGGCCATCGGGACCTCCGGCAGCTTCGAGAACGAGTAGTGGACCGTGAGCGGGATGTAGCGCTCGTCCGAGACCGTCGGCAGGTTCAGGTTGGTGCGGTCGTTCGGCACGTAGGTGAGCAGCGCCTCGATCTCGACGTTCTCGGGGAAGGTCTTCACGGACGACAGCGACGAGCGGTCCTTCTCGAATCGCACCGGCTTGCTGATCGCCCCGCGCAGCACCTCGCCCATGTCGCTCACGTCGCTCACCAGGAACGGCGCGAAGTCCACGAGCAGCGCCTTGCTCGAGTCGTGGACGCTCTCGATCTTGAGCTTGGCGAGCACCGAGTTGCCGTACGAGAGCTGGCGCGCCTTGTCGAAGCCGGGGTCGGAGCTCGGCAGGAAGCGCATGTTCTTTTCGATCACCAGCACGAAGTCGCCCTCGCGCTGGAACTCGATCATGCGGTCGTCGCGGCCCGTGTAGATGTTGATGGACATGCCGCCGAGGATGAAGTTGGAGCCGATGCCGCTCGCGAGGCTGAACACGCCGAGCACCGGAACGCCCATCTGGTCGGGCTTGAGCTCGAGGTAGAGGTTCTCGCGCTTGCGATAGAGCGTGAACAGGCCCTTCAGCGTCTCGGTGTCCTTGGTGACCTTCTTCCACTCTCCGTAGGGCTTGTCGGGCTTCTCGGCGTCGGCGGCGCCCTTGGCCTTGGACTTCGCGTCACCCTTGCCCGAGGGGCGGCCGTAGATTTCGGCGGCGCCGGAGGGTCCCGGCGCGAAGCTCGAGACGGCCAGGGCCGTCGCGAGGAGCAGGGTGGGCCAGCGGAACGAGGAAGAGCGCAGCATGGGTGGGCCTCCGGAGATTCGCGTGGGGCCGGGCGCCCGCCCGGCGGGAAGGTCGGCCACGATAGCCGCGGGGGGCGCGGGAGCGCGAGCGCCACGCGACGGGCGCGCCATTTCGGGGAACCAGCCCGGCGTGGAGGGCAGAATTCGCTGTCCCCGGGCGGCCCGGGAGGCGTAGACTCCTCCCCTCGGAATCCGGCACCCACGACACCCCGCACGGGAGACCCCCCCATGAAATCCGCCGCGATCCTCGCCCTCCTGGTGGTCCTCGCCGCGCCCGCCGGCGCCGGCATCGTGCACGACGAATCCGTGCACGGCGACCTGTCCTCCAATCCAGCCGCACCGACCGCGCTGGCGTTCGCGCCGGGCGGCAACACGGTGATCGGCACGGTGCGCAACTCCAACAACACGACCACCGGCGACCGCGATTTCCTCACGTTCACGATCGCGCCGGGGCAGCTGCTCACCGGGCTCAACCTGCTGGCCTACGCGCCCGCGTTCGTGAGTTTCTGCGCGTTCAACGCCGGGGCCACCAGCTACGTGCCCGGCATCGCCACCGATCCCAACTTCCTCGCCGGGATCCACATCGACGGCTCGCTGCTCGGATCCAACCTGATGCCCCAGTTCGTGGCCAGCGCCGTGACGAGCAACGCGCTCGCGGCGCCGCAGCTCGATCCCGGCGTCTACAGCTTCGTGATCCAGCAGACCGGAACCGCCCTGCAGTCCTATTCCCTCGAGTTCGTGGTGGACGGCCCCGTCCCGGCCCACGATCCCACCTGGGGCGCGATCAAGGCGCTGTACCGGTAAGCGCGCCAACCGGCGCGAAGCGCGGGCACCGCGCCCCCGAAACACGAAGGCCCCGGTCGTCCTGACCGGGGCCTCCGCTTTCGTCTTGCGCGGACCGCGAGGGACTAGAAGTCCTCGCCGCCGTAACCGCCGCCGCCGGGGGCCGGAGCGGCTTCCTTCTTCTCCGGGATCTCCGTGACCAGCGCCTCGGTCGTGAGCAGCAGGCTCGCCACCGACGCCGCGTTCTGCAGCGCC
>CAZIVR010000054.1:0-22887 GCA_964542745.1 uncultured bacterium | reverse complement strand
AATCCTTTTCAGCGGCGGAGCGCGAGCCACATCACGGCCCGCACCGCGAGGTAGGCCGCGACCAGCCCGACCGCCACCCGGTGCCGCCGCACGAATCGCCCGACCCGCCCGGGCAGGCCCTCGGCGTGGGCCAGCACCCGGAGGCCGTCGAGGTGGCGCTGAACGTCGGCCGCGAGTTCGCCGGCCGAGGCGTAGCGGGCCGCCGGATCGGCCGCCATGGCGCGGGCGCAGATCGCGGCGAGGGCCGCGGGACGCGGCGGGTCGCCGGGAGTTCCCGGGGGGCGCCCGGTGAGGAGGAACGCGAGGGTCGCTCCGAGTCCGTGCACGTCGGTTCGGGCGTCCAGGAGCGCCGGGTCGCCGCCGGCCTGCTCGGGCGCCATGTAGGCGGGGGTGCCGAGGATCGTGCCGGGCGAGGTGTCGCGACCGGCGCCGGCACGCGGCGGAGCGGCCGGCAGCGGGGCGCGCTCCGCGGCGGGGACGATCCCGGCGGCCCGGGCCCGCTCCGTCCACCGGGCCACGCCCCAGTCGAGGACCAGCACCTCGCCGAACTCCCCCACCATGACGTTCTCGGGCTTGAGATCGCGATGCAGCACGCCCGCGGCGTGGGCGAAACCCACCGCCTCGCACACCTTGAGGAACAGCCGCAGGCGCTCGGCGACCGGCGTCCCGGGCGTCACGTGACGGTCGAGCCGCTCGCCGCGCACCCGCTTCATGGCGTAGTAGACGCGTCCGTCACCGAGCCGGCCCAGATCGTGGACGGGCACGATGCCCGGGTGCTCGAGGCGCGCGAGGATGCGCGCCTCGCGCATCATGCGTTCGACCCCGTCGTCGGAGAGATCCTCCAGGTGAAGCACCTTGAGGGCCACGGGCCGGCCCAGCAGCCGGTCCTCGGCCAGGTACACGGCTCCCATGCCGCCGCGCCCGATCTCCTCGATCACGCGGTAGCGGTCGCTCTCCAGGTCGGGCGCGTCGAGCGCGCGGCGCAGGCGGTCCACGCCGTCCGGCGTGAGCGGGGTCATGCGAGGCTCACCCGCCGTCCCGCCCGAGCAGCCGCCGCGCCTCGGCGCGGAACTCGCGCGCGTCGAGCGTCAGCTCCCGCAGGCGCTCGAGCACGAGGCGACGGTACTCCCTGCGCGCCCAGTGCAGGTGATTGGTCACGGAGGTCTCCGGCACGCCGAATTCCGCGGCGAGGGCGGCGTAGGTCGGCTGCTCCCCCCGCGGGTGCTCCTCGACGTCGTAACGGCGGAACACCCGCCAGTGGACCTCGTGCCCGGTGGCCTCGCAGTGCTCGCGCAGCGAGACGAGCCCGTCTTCGAGGAACGCCCGCACCCACTCGATCTCGAACAACGTCTCCGGATCGGCGGTGACGGAGGGCAGGCGGCTCGCGAGGTCGGCCTCGGCCGCGGCGAAGTCGAGCGACAGGGGGGTCGCGCCGCCGCCGCGCTTCTCGCGCGCCGCGGCCTGCCGCGCGTTCGAGACGAAACCGTCGAGGCACACGCGCAGCCAGGTGCGGAAACGCGCCCGCACCGGATCGTAGCGCTCGAGGAAGCCCTTCTCCCACGCGTGGGCGAAGAAGCCCTGGACGAGGTCGCGGGCCTCCTCCTCGGGCTGCCTCCAGTGGAGGCGCACGTAGGTGTAGGCGGGCCGCCAGTAGGTGGCGACGATGGCGGCGTAGCCGCGGCGTCGCTCGGCGTCGTCGGCGCTGCGCGCCGCGACCAGCGCCGAGCGCCGCGTGGTGGGAAATCCGGTCATGCCGGGCGGGCGGCGCGCCGGATGCCTCCCAGCACGCGCGCCGCGATCACCTCGGCCGCGTCGGGCCGGGCCAGCCGCCCGCAGGCCGCGCGCGCCGCCTCGAGCGCCGCGGGATCCGAGATCCAGTGCGTGGCGGCCGCCGCCACGTCCTCGACCGACTCCGCGAGGATCGCGGCATGGCCGCGCTCGAGGTACTGCGCGTTGCGCACCTCCTGGCCCGGCGTGGGCCGGAAGATCACGAGCGGCGTGCGCTTGATCAGCGCCTCGGAGCAGGTGAGCCCGCCGGCCTTGCTCACCACCAGGTCGCAGGCTTCGAGCAGGACGTCCACCTCGCGCGTGAAGCCGAGCGCGCGCACGCTCCCGTTCCGCGCGGCCGGGAGCGCCTCGACCTCGCGGCGCAGGCGCGCGTTGGTGCCGCACACCACGATCACCTGCGGGCGGCTCTGGAGTTCCGCGAGGCGGCCGGCCAGCTCGGCGAGCGGACCCACGCCGGCGCCGCCGCCCATCACCAGCACCGCGGGGCGCGACGCCTCGAGCCGGGCGCGCGCGCGCGCCTGGGCGCGGCCGATCGGCGCCGCGAAGCGGGCGTCCACCGGGATGCCGGTGACCTCGATCCGCTCGCGCGCCACGCCGTGGCCGGCCAGCTCGCCGGCCACCTCGGGGCTGGCCACGAAGTAGCGGTCCACGTGCGGGAAGGCCCACACCGGGTGCGCGGTGAAGTCGGTGATCACGCAGAACAGAGGCACGCGCAGCCTCCCGCTCCCGCGACGCGGCGACAGCACCTCGACCGGCAGGAAGTGGGTGCACACCACCGCGTCCGGCTGCTCGCGCTCGAGCACCTGCACCAGCCGCCGCAGGTTGAGGCGGTCCATCGCGAGCCGCACGGGCGCGGTGCTGCGGTTCACGGGCGGCGAGGCCGACGAGTGGTAGAGCGCGGCCCACAGCGCCGGCGCGCGCGACGCCATCACGTTGTACGAGGTGGCGTAGGTCTCCCGGTAGAGGCGCGTGGCGAAGACCAGCGTGTCCACCTCGCGCACCAGCGCGTCGGGGCGCTGCGCGCTGATCGCCGCGGCCAGGGACTCGGCGGCGCGCTTGTGGCCGCTCCCCGCGGTCGCGTGCAGGATCGCGACCCGTGGGCCCTCGCCGCTCGTCCCGGGAATCCCGGCGAGCGTTTCGATCGCCACCGCGCCGTGGCCCGCGTTCGGGAACAGCACGTCGCTGCCCGCGGCGGAGCGGGCGCGCCAGCGGCGCATCCACAGCCGCTGCTGGGCGCGCAGCCGCGCCCGCAGGCGCGTGGCGATCCGCGCCGGCAGCTTCCCGAACCGCGGGAGCTTCACCATGGCGCGCGAGGCCGTCGGGGGGGCAGCGTCACTCCTCCCTCAGCCGGTCACGGCGTTCCGCACGTGGCGGAGCCGAAGTCCGTCCGATTCCAGGTCCACCGCGATCACGTCGATGCGCACCGGTTCCTCCGCCCCGCGGGCGAGCGCCACCGCCGCGCGCCGGAGCCGCTCGCGCTGCCTTCCGTCCACCGCGTGGGTGGCGCCACCGAAGTCCGCGCGGCCCCGCACCTTGACTTCGACCACCACCCGCGTGCCGCGCTCGCGCGCCACCAGGTCCACCTCGACGCCCGCGAGGCGCGCCCGCGTGGCTTCGATTTCGCAGCCTACCAGCCGCAGATAGGCGGCGGCGAGGGACTCCCCCCACTCCCCCAGCGACTGGGCGCGGGCCATGGCGGCTCCGGGAGGCGGGTCGGCGGGAGCGCGGCGATCCCGGGCCGGGTGCGTGTCCGATCGGGAACGCGCCGCGGGCGCGGCGATCCCGACCGGAGGCTAGAGCGCGAGCCGCGTCCCGGCCACCGGCGCGAACGAGTAGCGATGCAGGGGGCACGGACCGTGCCGCTCGAGCGCGGCGAGGTGCTCGGGGGTTCCGTAGCCCTTGTGGCGCGCGAAGCCGTAGGCGGGCCACACGCGGTCGAGGCGCTCCATGATCCGGTCGCGCACCACCTTCGCCACCACCGAAGCGGCGGCCACCGACAACAGCGTGGCGTCGGCGTCCACGACGGGGCGCTGCTCGCAGGCGAGGCCCGGCACCGCGTCGAGGCCGTCCACCAGCACCAGCTCCGGGCGCTGCCCGAGCCGCTCCACCGCGCGGCGCATCGCCTCGAGGCTGGCGCGCCGGATGTTGAGGGCGTCGATCGCGCGGGGACCCACCACCGCCCAGCCGAACGCCCGGGCTCCTGAGAGAACCCGGGCGTAGAGGAGTTCGCGCGTCGCGGCGGTCAGCCGCTTGCTGTCGTCGAGACCGTCCCAGCGCGAGTCGCGCGCCAGCACCACCGCGGCGGCGACGACCGGTCCGGCGAGGGGTCCGCGGCCGGCCTCGTCCACCCCGGCCACCGTCGCGCGATCCCCCGCGAGGCGGGATTCGGCTCGCGCGAGCCGGCGCCAGAGCGGCGGGGTCACTTCGTGGCCGTCTCTCCCGTGCTGCGCTTCTCGGTCAGGCGCGCGGCCTTGCCGGTCTTGCCGCGCAGGTAGAAGAGCTTCGCGCGGCGCACCTTTGAGTGCTTGAGCACCTTGATCTCGGCCACCGTCGGCGAGTGGACGGGGAACGTGCGCTCGACGCCCACGCCCTCGCTGATCTTGCGCACGGTGAAGGTGGCCTTGAGGCCGCCGCCCCGCACGCCGATCACCT
The DNA here is from genome assembly GCA_964542745.1 of uncultured bacterium. Lineage (GTDB taxonomy): Bacteria > Eisenbacteria > RBG-16-71-46 > RBG-16-71-46 > RBG-16-71-46 > DATKAB01. Next base: position 18,447 of record CAZIVR010000054.1, on the reverse strand, counting down.
CGCCCTTGAACTTCTGCTGGCGCTCCTTGTCGCCCTCGATCACGCGCACCGACACCTCGACGGTGTCTCCCGGGCGCAGGTCGGGACGATCGGACTTCAAGTGTGCGGCTTCGACTTTTTCGAGCAGGCCCATGACGGGCTCCTTTCGCCTGGATGCCCGGACGACCGGGCCAAATTGGAAGGCCGGGGAGTATAGGCGAGCCGGAGGCGGCGGTTCAAATCGAGCCCCCGCCGCCCCCCGGGCGGCGGGAACGATCGCCCCCCGGGGGGCCGGTCACACCGCTTCAGCGATAGGCGAGCTTGAGCTGGGCGAGCGTGGCGCTTCGCGCCGGCATCGCCGCCGCGCCCTGGGAGGCTTCCCCGCTCGCGGGCTCGTCTTCCCACCGGTCCACCCACCAGCGCGTGGCGTCCGGGATCAGCCGGGCCGCGGACGCCTCGGGGGGCGGCACCACCGAATCGCCGCGGGTCAGGTAGAAGGTGGCGAGACCGGAGATCCGCCACTCGGTGATCCCGTTGCCCGCGAGAAGCAGGTAGCGGCTGCGCACCACGCGATGGACCCGGGCGTCGCGGCCCGGCCGCGGGTCGGGCTGGGAGAGGAGCCCGCGCTCGAGCGTGAAGCTCGCGTGCTGGAGCGGCGGCAGCATGGGCGTGCCCTCGAAGAAAAGTCGGCGGGCGATCGCGATCTCCTCGAACCGGTCGAAGGAGCTCCCGCGGTAGCTCGTGCCGGCCGAGTCGGTGGCCGGGAACCGGAAGTCGAAGTCGCCGGCGAGCAGCATCACGTAGCCGCCGGCGTCGCGGCGGGACCACGCTCCCGCAAGCGCGTACGCCGCCTGCTCGGGGCTGCGCGGAACGCTCACCGACCCGCTCGGCTCGGAGCCGGAACTCGGGGAAGCGGAGTCGGGGGACGTGACCTTCCCCGCGCAGCCCGCCAGCGCCAGCGTGAGCGTCAGCCAGGCGGCGAGGGCGGCGGGGACGGCGATCCGGGCATTCGGGCGCGACATGGGCCTCAGGATACCACCGGGGTGGGGCGCCGGTTCCGGCTCTTTGCGGCGAACCTCACGCGCCCGGGTCGCGCCCTTCGGGGGCTCCGCCCGCCCTGCCGAGGCGCGCGAGGAAGCGCCGGTCGGCGGGGTCGAGGTCCGCGTCCTCCAGCAAATCGGGGCGCCGCTCGAAGGTCCGGCGCAGCGACTCCTCGCGCCGGTGCCGGGCGATCACGGCGTGGTTCCCGGAGAGCAGGACATCGGGCACTTTCCAGCCCCGGTACTCGGCCGGCCGCGTGTAGTAGGCCGCGTCGAGGAGTCCCGAGTGGAACGAGTCGCTCTCGACCGAATCGAAGCGCCCGACCACGTCGGGGAGCAGCCGGGCCACCGCGTCCACGACGCACAGCGCGGCGGGCTCGCCTCCGGAGAGGATGAAGTCGCCGATCGAGAACTCCTCGTCCACCAGGTGCTCGAAGACCCGCTCGTCCACGCCCTTGTAGCGCCCGCACACGATCACCAGGTGCTCGAGCCCGGCGTACTCGATCGCGACGTCCTGCGTGAAGCGCCGCCCCTGCGGCGAGGTGAGGAGCACGCGCGTGCCCGCCGGGCGCTCGCCCTTCGCCCCCGCCCCGACCGCCGCGAGGGCGCGGTCCACCGGCTCGATCTTCATGATCATCCCGACCCCCCCACCGAACGGGTAGTCGTCGGTGGTGCGGTGGGTGTCGTCGGTGTGGTCGCGCAGGTTGACGATGCCGACCTCGAGCCGGCCCTTCTCGCGGGCCGCGCGGATCATCCCCTCGGCGAGGGCCGGCGGGAAGAAGTCCGGGAAGATCGTGAGCAGCGAAATGCGCATCCGGTTGGGTCCCGCCGGGCACGCGCCCGGGCCGCGCGTCGCGCGCGGCCCGGACCGGCCTTCGTTACAGGTCCTCGATCCCGGCCGGCGGGTCCACCGTGATCACGCCGGCCTTCAGGTCCACGTGCTTGACCACCCCGTCGTGGGCGGGCAGCAGCCATTCGCGCTCGCCGCGCACCACGTAGATCGGGTGGGCGCCGCTCGGCCAGATCTCCTCGAGCGTGCCGAGCGCGCTGCCGTCGCCGCGCACCACCCGGAGCCCGACCAGCTGGAACGTGTACGCGACGCCCGGGCCCGGATCCGGAAGGCGGTCCCGGTCGGCCCACAGTTCGCCGTTGGTCAGGGCGGACGCGGCCTCCCGGCCCACGACGCCCTCGAAGCGCAGCAGCGGCCTCGGGAGCGACTCGCGGGCCGCGGCGAGCCGCAGGGGCCGCTCGCCGGCTCCGCGCGGGCCGCGCCACAGGAACTCGCGCACTTCCAGCAACTCCCGCACTCCCAGGCTCGAGCCGTCGAGCGCGACCTCGCCGTTCAGCCCGTGCGGCCGGCCCACGCGGCCGATGCGCACCGGATTCATGGGGCTCCGCGGCGCCGGGTCAGTCGGCGATCTCGAGGTCCGCGCGCCGGCCCATCTTGGCCGCCGCGGCCCCGAGGCACAGCCGCAGCGCGCGCGCGGTGCGGCCCTGCCGCCCGATCACGTGGCCGGTGTCGTCCGGGTGGACGCGGAGTTCCAGCTCGGCGTCGTCGCCGGCCTCGAGCACCTCGACCGAGACCTCGTCGGGGTGATCCACCAGCCCCTTCGCCATGAACGCCACCAGCTCGCTGAGCTTCTGGTCGTTGGTGTCCGGCTCGCGCGGGATCCGGCGCTCGCGGCGCTCGGGCAGCGGCGGGGCGCTTACGCCTTCGGGGCGAGGGGCACGGATGATAGCCGCCGCCCCGTCAGGAGGAAGAGGGTGATCCACAGGCCCCACACCACCAGTGTCGGGACCGGCTGCGCCACCCGGCTGAGGGCGATACCGCTTGCGCAGAGGGCGGCCGTACTGCACCAGATCAGGAGAACGGTTCGGATCGGACATTGGATCAGGCTCGCGATTCTGTGGTTGGAGTGGTCCCGCCCGCCCTGGTCCACGCGTCGGCCCTCGCGCAGGCGGCGAATCACCACGAAGGTCATGTCGAAGGCCGGATACGCCACCAGCAGCGGCGGTCCGAACTGGGCCCAGCCCCGCGGCGCGGCCTGCAGGGCCAGCAGCAGCGAAGCGGCCAGACTATACCCGAGAACGAGGCTGCCCGCGTCCCCGAGGAAGATCCGGGCCCGGGGGAAGTTGTAGGGCAGGAACCCGAGGCAGGCGCCGGCCAGCGCCATCTGGACCGGGACGGCCCCGCCCGAACCGAGCGCCGCCGAGAGCCCCGCGAACCCGAGCAACGTGACCGGGACGATTCCCCCCAGCATGCCGTTCATGTTGTCGAGGAAGTTCACCGCGTTCATGAGCGCGACGACCGCCACCGCGGCGAGGAAAAGCTCGACCGGGGCCGGGAGCCCGATTTCCGGGACGCCGACCGACGTCACCAGCAGGAGCGCGGCGCTTCCCTGCACGAGCAGCTTGGGGCGCGGCATCAGGCCGAAACGGTCGTCCCACAGCCCGAGCGCGAGGGCGAGCGCCCCCCCCGCCAGCACGCCGGGCGGGAGCGCCGCGAAGCCGGGACCCGGAAGCCGGGAGGCCACTCCGACCCCGAGCGCGGCCGCCAAGACCACGGCGACGCCGCCGAGGAGGGGCGTCGCCGACGTGTGGAGCTTGCGGGCGTGGGGCTGGTCGAGGTAGCCGGTGAGGCGCGCGAGGCGCGCGACCAGCGGCGTCAGGATGAGCGCGAACAGCGACGCCAGCGCGAGGGCGCTGGCGTTGGCGAGATCCACGGCGCTCAACGAACGGGACGCGGCGTCAGGCGGTCGCCAGGCCCATCGGCACCGGCAGCCCGGTCTGCTCGCAGGTCTCCCGGATCGTGACTTCGAGCAGCTGGTCGAGGGTCACCTGGGGGCGGTAGCCGACGAACTGCCGGATCTTGCTCAGGTCGGGCACGCGTCGCCGCATGTCCTCGAACGAGGAACCGTAGACCTTCTCGTAGGGCAGCCGCTGGATCTCGGACTCGCTCGCGCACAGGCGGCGCACCCGGGTGGCGAGTTCGAGGACCGTGACCTCTTCGTCGGTGCCGATGTTGAAGATCTCTCCCTCCGCCGCCGGGGCCTCGGCCAGCAGCATGACGCCCCGCACCACGTCGGAGACCGCCGAGAAGCAGCGGGTCTGCAGGCCGTCCCCGAACACCAGCATCGGCTGGCCGCGCAGCGCCCGCTCGATCATGTTCGGGATGACCATGCCGTAGGCCGCGCTCTGGCGGGGCCCGCAGGTGTTGAAGCAGCGCACCACCACCACCGGGAGCTGGCGCTGCTGGTGGTAGGAGATCGCCAGGCACTCGTCCACGGCCTTTCCGCAGGCGTACGACCACCGCAGCTTGTGGGTCGGGCCCATCACGCGGTCGTCGTCTTCCGAGAACGGGGCGCTCACGCCCTTGCCGTAGACCTCGCTGCTCGAGAACAGGATCACCTTGCGGCGGGAGCGATCGCAGGCGTCCAGCACCACCTCGGTGCCGCGGATGTTGGTGAGCAGCGAGCGCAGCGGATTCTCGAGGACGTACTTGACGCCCACCGCGGCCGCGAGGTGGTAGACCACGTCGGCCTCGGCCACCAGGCCCTTCACCGTGGCCGCATCGGTGACGTCCCCCTCGACGAACTGGAACCGGGGGTGGTCGCGGAAGGTGGCCAGGTTCTCGACCCGCCCGGTCGAGAGGTCATCCAGGGCCCGGACTTCGTGTCCCGCCCCGAGCAGCTGTTCCGACAGATGGGAGCCGATGAATCCCGCACCTCCTGTGACCAGGATTCTCATCTTCGAGCCATCCTCCAACTGGGGTCGTCGGTGCGGGGCAGGCGCATACGCTTGGGGGGCCTCACGCGGACGCCCCCCCGCCGGTTGTGGACCCGGGCGCAAAGAGGCTAGGAGACGGATGAATTCCTGTCAACGAGTTGTTGCCTGGAACGGAGTCCCGCGCGAGTTCGTGGCCCGAGCCGGGGCATGCGTCGCGACCCCCATCGTGGCGCGGCGCCGGGGCGCAGATGGGATACACCGCGGGTTCGCCGATGCGCGACGTCATTTCGAGCTCGTCCTCCTCTGGACACCCGACGGGACCTCCACTAGCGTCCGCCCTCCTTCGCCGGAGCGTTCGATCGCCCGGCGCCTCTCCTTCGGGCCGAGCGCCATGAACGAACGCGACTCCCTTCGCCACGACTCTCCCGCGCCCGGCGCCGGCGGGCCGATGCGCGCCGCCGCCGCGGCGGCCTTCCTCCTGTGGCTCGCGGCCGGATACTGGACCGTGGCGCCGATGTCGGTCACCGCCGCCCTCGCCGCCTTCTCGCTGGCGCTCGCGTGGCGCCCCGGGGGCCCGCGGGGATGGAACCGGAGTCCCGCCGACCTGGGGGCCGCCGCCTGGGCGCTGGCCCTCCTGTTGTCGGCGGCTTTCGCGCTCGACCGCACCGCCAGTTTCGCCCGGCTCGGCAAGGCCGCCTTCCCCTTCCTGGTCGGGGTCGCCGCGTGGCACGCGCGCGACGAGCGGCTCGGGCGCCGGGCGGTGGCGGTGCTGCTCCTCTCCTGCGCGCTGGCGGCGACCTTCGGCCTCGTGGTCTTCGCGCTCCGGGGCGCGAGCTTCGCCTCGCGGGCGCGCGGCCCGGTCGGGCACTACCTCACGTTCGCCGGCCAGCTCGCGATCGGGGCGTCGCTCGCGATCGCGGTGGCGCTGGTGGTCCGGGACCGCCGCTGGCGGCTCGCCGCGGGCGCCACCGCCGCGCTGGCGGTCGCCGCACTCGCCGCGACCTTCACCCGCAGCAGCTGGCTCGGGCTCTTCGCCGGGACCGCGCTGATGCTGGGGTTCGCCCGGCCCCGCGCGCTGGCGCTCCTCGGGCTCGCGGGTGCCGCCGCCCTGTGGCTCGCACCCGGCGATTTCGGCGCGCGGCTGTGGAGCGCGTTCGACCTCGGCAGCCGGTGGAACGAGCAGCGCCAGTACATGTGGCGGGCCGGCGTGCGCATGTTCCTCGACCACCCGCTGACGGGCGTCGGGCTCCAGGACCTGCACGCGCTCTACGAGCGCTACCGCGCGCCGGGCGCCACCGAGGGCGCGGGGCACCTGCACAGCGTGCCGGTGCACGTGGCGGCGAGCATGGGGCTCGCGGGCCTCGCCGCGCTGGCCCTGCTGCTGGTCTCGCTCGCGCGCACCGCGGCCGCCGGGCTGCGCGCGCGGCTGCGATCGGGCGGGCTCGCGGCGGCGGTGCCGCTCGGCGCGTGCGGCGCGCTCGCGGCGTTCGCGGTGGCCGGGCTCTTCGAGTGGAACCTCGGCGACGAGGAGGTGCTGCACCCGCTCTACGCGCTGATCGGCCTCGCGTGGGCGTCGCGCTCGTGGGGCGGCCCGGGCGCCGCCGCCGCGCCGGGCGCCGGCGCCGCGACGGAGAAGCGCTCGTGAAGGTCGCGCTGGTCCACGACTGGCTGACCGGCATGCGCGGCGGCGAGAAGGTGCTCGAGCGACTGTGCCGCCTGTTTCCCGGCGCGCCGGTCCACACGCTGGTCTGGAATCGCGGCTCGGTCTCGGCCGAGATCGAGCGGCACCCGATCCACACGTCCTACCTGCAGGGACTCCCCGGCGCGGAACGCCGCTACCGGTGGTTCCTGCCGCTCTATCCGGACGCGATCGAGCGGCTCCGGATCGGCCCCGCCGACGTCGTGATCTCGAGCAGCCACGCCGCGGCCAAGAGCGTGATCCCGCCGCCGGGCGCGTTCCACCTGAGCTACGTGCACACGCCGATGCGCTACATCTGGGAGCTGGAGCACGAGTACTTCCCCCCGGGCCGCTTCCCGTGGCCGGCCTCGTGGTTCGTGCGCTCCACCTGCGCGCGGCTCCGCCGCTGGGACGTGGCGACCGCGGATCGCGCCCACGCCCTGCTCGCGAACTCGGCCCACGTCGCGGCGCGCATCCGCCGCCACTACGCGCGCGAAGCGCTGGTGGTGCACCCGCCGGTGGATCTCGGGAGGTTCGAGCCGGCGCGGGGCCCGCGCGACCACTACCTGCTCGCCGGGGCGATGGCGCCCTACAAGAACGGCGAGCTCGCGATCGCGGCGTGCGCGCGCCTCGGCCGGAAGCTCGTCGTGGTGGGATCGGGTCAGGAGGAGCGGAAGCTCCGCGCGCTCGCCGGGCCCGGGGTGGAGTTCCGCGGCTGGGTGACGGATGCGGAGTTGGCCGGACTCTTCGCGGGCGCGCGCGGCCTGCTGTTCCCGGGCGAGGAGGACTTCGGCATCATCCCGGTCGAGGCCATGGCGAGCGGCTGCCCGGTGGTGGCGCTGGGGCGCGGCGGGGCGCTCGAGACGGTCGGGCGCGGCGCCCCGCGCGAGGCCCTCGAGCGCGTGGCGCGCGGCGGGGTCGCCGCCGCACCCGGCGGCGCGCTGTTCGGGGAGCCCACGGTGGAGTCGCTGGTCGAGGGCATTCGGCTGCTCGAGGAGCGCCCGCCCGATCCCTCCGCGCTCGCGGAGGCCGCCCGGCCCTTCGGGGCCGAGCGCTTCGACCGCGAGTTCCTCGCGGCGTTCGAACACGCGCGCGCCGCGTGGGAGAGCGCCGGCCGCCCCGCGCGCGCCGGAGCCCGGCCCGACGACTGAGCCGGCGCCGGGCGCGGGGCTCGCGCGAACCGCGAGCCGAATTCGCGTCACGGCGGTGAAGCCCCTCCTCTCCCGCGCCGATACCTCGGGGGCCCGGCGCACGCCGCGGCCTACAGGGAGGTGTCCGATGCGCCGCCGTTTCCCCGTGCTGTTCGTCATGGCTCTTGCCGTGCTGCCCCTTCCGCGCCCCGCGTCCGCGTGGGCCCCGGTGACTCTCGAATCGAAGGGCGGCGTCTGCGCGGCCCGGCTGCGCGGCGACCTGACCGAGTCCGGGGTGAAGCGCGGGTTCGTGGGCGGGATCGGCGCGCACTGGAACCTGAACTCGCGCCTGGCGCTCCAGACCGAGGTGCTCTACGCCGCCAAGGGCAACACCTACGCGCCCATCACCGACCCGGTCTTCGCCGGGACTCCGTACACCGGAACCTTCAACACCTACCTGCACCTGGCCTACGTCGAGGTTCCGCTGCTGCTGCGCGCGAGGCTGGCCGGGGGGCCGGTGCGGCCGGCGCTCATGGCCGGGCCGGTGGTGGGGATCAAGGCTTCGGAAGCCTTCGAGCTGCGCGGGCCCTCGTCCGACGACCTGAGCTGGAACAACAACGCCGGCACGCTGTTCGAGATGGCGGTCACCGGCGGCTTCGGCCTCGAGCTCGGCCCGCCCTCGGGATGCGTGACGCTCGAGGCGCGCGTCTCGACCAGCGTGATGGACATGCAGCAGGCACGCTACCCCGGCGACTTCCGCAGCGAGGATCTCCGGGTCATGGTGGGCTGGAAGAGCCGGCTCCGCTCCTTCTTCGACCGCGACTGATCCGGCCGGGGCGCCGAGAGGTGCCCGACCCGGTACGAGCGGCACCCGGGGTCGCGGCCGCGAGACGCGCCCGACCTGGTGCTCGAGCCACCCGCGGTCGCGGCCTCGAGATGTGCCCGGCCACGGCTTTGAGCCGCCCCCGGCGGGTCTGCCATAGTGCCGCGGCCCATGCAGCCCCTTCCTTCCGATCCCGCGCGCGCGCCGCGCACCGCGCCCCGCGGAATCCCGCGCCCATGACCGCCGACGATCGCGTCGCGGCAGCGGGGAGCGCCTTCGCCGGGCGCGCGGTGCTGGTCACGGGCGGCCTCGGGTTCATCGGCTCGACGCTCGCCCACCGGCTGGTGGCGCTCGGCGCGAAGGTCACGCTGGTGGACAGCCTGGTGCCCGAGTACGGCGGCCACCGCTTCAACCTCGACGGCATCGAGGACCGGGTGCAGGTCAACATCTCCGACGTGCGCGACCCGCACAGCATGGCGACGCTGATCCGCGGGCAGGACGTTCTCTTCAACCTCGCCGGGCAGACCAGCCACCTCGACTCGATGGAGGACCCGGCCACCGATCTCGAGATCAACTGCCGCGCGCAGCTCTCGATCCTCGAGTCCTGCCGCCGCCACAACCCGGGCGTGACGGTGGTGTTCGCGAGCACCCGCCAGATCTACGGGCGGCCCGACTACCTGCCGGTGGACGAGAAGCACCCGCTGCGGCCGGTGGACGTGAACGGCATCAACAAGATCGCCGGCGAGTCCTACCACCTGCTCTACCACGGCGTGCACGGGATCCGCGCCACGTCGCTCCGGCTCACCAACACCATCGGGCCGCGCATGCGGGTGAAGGACGCGCGCCAGACGTTCCTCGGCATCTGGGTGCGGCTGCTGCTCGAGGGCAAGCCCTTCGAGGTCTGGGAAGGCGGCCAGCTGCGCGACTTCACCGACGCCGAGGACTGCGTGGACGCGCTGCTGCTGGCGGCCGCGCATCCGGCCGCGGCGGGCCGCGCCTTCAACCTCGGCGGGCCGGAGCACGTGAGCCTCGCCGATCTCGCGAAGCGGCTGGTGGCCGCGGCGGGAGAAGGCGCGTTCTCGGTGCGCGAGTTCCCGGCCGATCGCAAGCGCATCGACATCGGCGATTACTACTCCGACTGGTCGCTGATCCGGGACACGCTGGGATGGTCGCCGCGGATTTCGCTGGACGAGACGCTTCGCCGCACGATTGATTATTACCGGAAGCATCTTGGGAGATATCTGTGAGGCGCCCCTCGTGAGCGACCGGCTCGACGCCGCGAGTTCCCGGATTCCCGCCGCCGACCCGGGCGCCGGCATGCGCGCGCGCCGCGCCGGGATCGCCGCGGCCATGGAGCGCGTGCTCGCGGGCGGCCGCTACATCCTGGGGCCCGAGGTCGAAGCGTTCGAGCGCGAGTTCGCGGCGTGGCTCGGGGTGGCGGGCGCCGCCGGGGTGGCGAGCGGCACGGACGCCATCCTGATCGCCCTGCGCGCGGCCGGGGTCGGCCCCGGGGACGAAGTCGTCACGGTCTCCCACACCGCGGTGGGCACGGTCTCGGCCGTCGAGCTGGCGGGAGCGACGCCCGTGCTCGTGGACGTCGAGCCGGACACGCTCACGCTCGACCCCGCCGCGGCCGCCGCGGCGATCACGCCGCGGACGCGCGCGATCATGCCGGTGCATCTCTACGGGCACCCCGCGGCGCTCGCCGCGCTCGTCGAGCTCGCCGAGCGCCACGGCCTGCTCCTGATCGAGGACTGCGCGCAGGCGCACGGCGCCGAGTGGTGCGGGCGCCGCGTCGGCGGCTTCGGCGCGGCCGCGGCGTACAGCTTCTATCCCACGAAGAATCTCCCGGCGCTCGGCGACGGAGGCGCCGTGGCTTCGCAGGATGCCGCCGTGGTCGAGCGCGCGAAGAGCCTGCGGCAATACGGCTGGCGAGAGAGATATGTGAGCGACGAGCAGGGCTGGAACAGCCGTTTGGACGAGCTGCAGGCGGCGATCTTGCGCGTGAGGCTCGAGGGACTCGACGACGACAACGCACGGCGGCGGGCGATCGCGGCGCGATATCTGGAGGTCCTGCGGGATGCGCCTTTGAGCCTGCCGGTGACTCGGGCCGATGCCACTCACGTGTTTCATCAGTTTGTCGCGAGGCACCCGAGACGTGATGCGTTCCGGGAAAGGCTTCTTGAGAATGGCATCGGCACGCTGGTGCACTACCCGGTGCCCGTGCACCTGCAGCCGGCGTATCGCGGGCGCGTGCGCGTGGCCGGGGCGATGGCCGTGACCGAGCGCGCCGCCAACGAAGTGGTGAGCCTGCCGATCCACCCGGAGCTGACCGACGCCGAGGTCGAGCGCGTCGCGGCCGCCGCCGCGGCCGCCGCGCGCGAGGTGTAGCCGTGCCCGCCCCGGGGCCCCCGGCCCGGCACTACTGCACCTACTTCGACTCGCGCTATCTGCTGAAAGGCCTCGCCCTCGCGCGATCCCTCGCGCGCGCGAGCCCCGGGTTCAGGCTGACCGTCCTGTGCCTCGACGATGACGCGAAGCGGATCCTCGAGCGGCTCGGCCCGCCCGGCGTAACCACCGTCGGGCTGCCGGAACTCGAGGCCGCGGTCCCGGCGTTGCTCGAAGCGAAGCGGGATCGGAGCGCGGTCGAGTACTACTTCACTTGCACGTCCTCGTTCGTAGGTTGGCTGCGCGAGCGCGAGGCGCCGGGCGAGGCGCTGACCTATCTGGACGCCGATCTCTGGTTCTTCGCGTCACCGGAGATGCTGTTCGAAGAGCTTCACGGCCGGTCGGTCGCCATGATTCCCCATCGATTCCCGGCATCTCTCCGGCACCTCGAGTCCCACGGCGTCTACAACGTCGGCTGGCTCTCGTTCGCCGACGACGCGAACGCGCGCGCCTGCCTCGCGTGGTGGAGCGAGCGCTGCCTCGAGTGGTGCTACGACCGCGTCGAGCCCGGGAAATATGCCGACCAAAAATATCTCGACCAGTGGCCGTCGCGATTCGAAGGCGTCCATGCGATCGAGCACGTGGGCGCCAACGTCGCGCCATGGAATGTCTCGGGATTCCCGATCTCGCGCGAAGACGGAATCGTGAAAGCCGGCGGCGCGCCGCTGATATTTTTTCATTTCGCCGCCTTCAAGCGACTATTGCCTTGGCTCTTCGAGCCGGCGCTCGGGAGCTACGGCACGCGCATGACCCCGGAGCTGCGCGAGTTTGTCTACGCGCCCTATGTCGCCGAGCTGCGCACGATCGAACGCGAACTGCGCCGGGATCTCCCGTGGCTCGGCGAGACCTGGGGCTCGGCGCGCCGGCCGGGATGGCTCTCGATGATCAGGCGGCTCATGCGTGGGGAGTTGCTGGTCACATAACTCGAGCGCCTCCTGGCGCCGGATTCTGGCGTCGCGGACGGAGGGCGCGGCGAGCTTGAACTCGCCTCTCAGGAATGCATCTCACGTTTCGCCCGCATGAAGCTCGCCCCATAGGTGCGCTCGGCCTCGAGCTGGTTGTGCGCGCGACATCGCGGGCGCAACCCCGCGACGGTCGCCTCGCCGCCCCTCGCGACCTCGAGCCGATGATCGAACTCAAGAAAGCTCCTGGCTTCGCAGCGCCGGCCATTCCCGCTCACGAACGTGCAGCGGCCCTCGTCCCGTTCCCAGACCGCGCGCTTCACGTGCGATGGGACGTAGCGAGGGTTCGAGTTCGAAGCGCTATGCGCCGCCCGAGGCTTCGCGCAAGCGCCAATCTTTCGCTGCTCGAGCTGCCGCACCAGCGCATCCAGCGCCCGGTCGAGCACCGATGCGAGGTCGCCCGAGGGAATGGCGTGCGAGAGAAGCGCCTTCGCGTGCTGGAGCTTGGCGTGCGTTTCCTGCGAGATGGTCACCTGGAGCGCGAAGCGCTGCGGGCCGAGTTGCGAGACTCGGGGAGGGGATGACGGCGCGGGCGGCGGGGCGGAAGTGGACGAGGGCGCGGGGCAGCAAACAGGCGGCGCGCTCCGCAGTGCATATGGAAACGTCGCGAGCGAAAGCCCCGGCGAGGGCGACTCGGACAACGGATGCCCCGAACTCGAGGTCATGCTCTGGCCTTCGATGTTCTCGGGGGACTCGAGACCGACCGGACTCGGCCCGGGCTTCGCATGACCCGAGTCAATATTCACAAGCACTTGCGTCCCCCCAACTGGCCCCGGGGCCAGTTGGCACACGGCCGCCGGCGGGGTGAGCAGGGCGACCGGGGCGAGGGGAGCAGCCGGTGCAATCGGGGCAACCGGTGCGATCGGGGCGAGCCGCTCGGGAAGATCGGGCCGCGGGAAGCGCGTGGCGATCAGCGCTTCGACCTGTGAGCGGTTCTTGCCGAACGCCGCGGCAAGCAGTTCCGAGGAATTGGCATCCGTGAGATAGGGCGTGAGCAACAGGACGGACCCCAGGTGCAGCCGCCCGTCGGCAATGGCCTCGAAGACCTGTGGGAAGCGTCGCGCGGTGCGTGCGGCGCGGATGCGCTTGAAGGCCGAATCCTCCGAAAGCCTCAACTCCCCGACGCAGTAGGCGAACATGGATGGATAGGCGGCCTGTCGGAACAGCCCCCGGCAGTCCACCTCCGCGATGTGAGCCAGCAGGAGCGCGGTGTTGGCGCGGTCGCGGGCGACCAGCGTGGTGAGTCCGGACAGCAGCGAGCCGTCGGAAAGATGCGCGAGCGAGAAGCGCGACATGTCGTGACACCTCGGCGGGGGCGGGTGTCGGGGGCGAGCGCATTCATAGCACGCGCGATTCGCGCGGCCATGGCTGCCCGTGCGCGCGTCCGCGCGCCGCGGCATGAATTCGCGTGCGAAGTGCGCGATGAAGCCGCGCGTGCGGGCGAAAGCGGCGCGCTGGGAGCACTCGGAGCGCGTGAGCGCCGCGCGAGACGTGCTCGGGCGCGCGAGGCTGTCAAGATATCTTTTCTTGGTGCGGGCGAAATTTCGCTGCGGCTGGCGCGAGAGGCGAGATTTTCGCGGGGGGCCGCGCACTCAACGGCTTTGCATCACCCCACGCAACAGCTCGACAAGTCTCGGCGCGCGATGCGCGAACGTGTGCTCGGCGAGACAGCGCCGCTGGCTGGCGGCCGCGATCGCGGCGCGGTCGCGTTCGTGCGAGAGCAGCCATGTGAGTCGTTCGATCGCTTCCCGAGCATTCTCGAACGTCACGATCTCTTTCACAGGTTCGAACAGGCTCGAAATCGCAGGCGCGGCATCGGCCAACAGGCAACTGCCAACACCGGTGGCCTCGAACATTCGCATGTTGGAAGCCTCACGCTTTCGATCCGACCCCTGAAAATTCAAAGAGACGCGGGCGTCGCGAAGCGTTCCATAAAGCTCGAGTCCATATCTCGCCGGACGGATCGCGGCGGCCAGCCGAGGCGGCAGACCGCCGCGCGGCGGACCCGGCCACCCGGCCGCGCGGCCGAGCCCCGGCACCGGACGCATCGCCGCCGCGGGAACGCCCGCGCGCCGGAGCGCCGCCGCGGCACCCCATACCGCGCGCTTCGCCGCGATCTCCAGCGCCCCCGGGCGTCGAGCCATGGGGCTGAACACCGCGACCGGATGCCGCTCGAGCAGCGCCTCGAGCACCGCCTCGCGCGCGGCGTGGACCGGCGCGCCGGGATCGAACTGCCCTACGAAGGCTGCTTCGAATTTTTCGCGCGCCCCACCGAGCCGTTCGAGCACGGAAGCCTGGAACGCATGATGCAGCAGCGCCGCTTTCGCGCCGTTTTGCTTCAAAGTCTCGACCGACGCGGCGTCGCAGGAAAGCACGAGATCCAGTTCGCGCCACAGGGAAGACTCGGGCAGCGCGCTGCCGACCCATCCAAGCGCAACCCGGAGCCCCGGGCATGCCGCGCGAAGCCTCGCGAGCAGGGCGGCGTCCGGGTGATCGAGCCAAATCGCGTCGGGCGAAAACTCGCGGACCATGGCCAGAACAGTTTCGACCCCGGGGCTTCTCGCTTCGGCCGCGCCGCGCTCATGAGTCCACGCCCGATGCTGGGGAAGCAAATCAAGCCAGAACTCCTGGAGCTCCACTCCCAATGGCGCGAGCGCCGGCCCCCATGCTCCCGCCCATCCGAAGGCGTGCGCCTGGAATGCCGCGAGCTGCGACGCGGAACGCTCGCCTTCGAGCCCCGGGTTCGCGGCGTAGAAGGCCTCGACCACGCCCGGGTAGGCGCGCGAGACGTACGCGATCTTCACGAGCCTCCCCCGCGCAGGGCGCGCTTGGCACCCCGCGCCGCCTTGAGCAGCCCGACGCTCGCGAGGCCGCGCTGGAGCCAGAAGCGGCCGTAGTCCCCGACTCCGGTGTAAAGCGTGTAGCGCGCGAGGTCGAGCTTTCCGTAGTGACGCCGCACGACGCGCCAGCGCTCCCGCACCGAGGCCAGGTAGCGCCGATCGCTCACCCCACCCCGGCGCATGGTGGCGATCACGTGCGGGACGAACTTCCGCGTCACGCCCGGAGCCTGGAAGGCGCGCACCGCCCAGTCGTAGTCGGCGGCGATCCTGTAGGTGAGATCGAACCCGCCCAGCCGGTCGAACAGCTCACGCCGGGCGAACATCGCCTGGTGGTGCGCCTTCATGCCGAACAGCAGGTCGCGACCCGTCACCTCGCGCCCGATCACGTCGCGATCGTCCAGGGCCTCGTCCCAGCGCTCGAGCCGGCCGTAGACCAGGTCCGCCCCGCCGCCCTCGCGCATGGCGCGCTCCACCGCGTCCGGGGCCGCGAAAGTGTCGTCGGCATTGAGGAAGATCAGGTAGCCCGAGCGATCGCCCACCATCGCGACACCCTTGTTCATGGCGTCGTAGAGCCCGCGATCGGGTCCGCTCGCGAAGCGGACGCTCCCGCCCCGGGATTCGAGCAGCGCCAGGGTGCCGTCGGTGGAACCCCCGTCCACCACCACGTGCTCGAGCGGTCGCCAGGACTGTCCCGCCACGCTGTCGAGAGTGCGCGCGAGGGTGGCGGCGGCATTGAGCGCCACCGTGACGACGGTCACTCGGGGCGCGGCGCCGGGTGCGGCGTCTCTGGACATGCGGCGGAAGTTCCGGGATGCCCCGGGGGACGTCAAGGCCGGGCGCGGCGCGCGCGCCCCGATTTGGTAGGTTCCCCGGCCGAATGGGCTGGAAGCGAAGGGTGCGCGAATTCTTGCCACGGCCACTGGTGCGCGCGTTGCGGTCACTCGGCGTCGCTCGTGGCGCGCGCTTCTCCGAGGCCTATCCCTCCTGGGAGGCGGCCGCCGAGGCCGCGGCGGGCTACGGCGATCCGGCGATCCTCGCGCGCGTGCGCGAGGCGGCGCTGGCGGTGAAGCGTGGCGAGGCGGCCTTCGAGCGCGACTCGGTGCGCTTCGCGAAGCCCGACCCCGACGATCCGCAACTCCCCCCGATCCGACGCGCGGCCGAAGCGCGCGGCGGCAAGCTCGAAGTTCTCGATTTCGGCGGATCGCTCGGCAGCGCGTACTTCCGGTGCCGGCCGCATCTCGATGGCGTGGCGCTGCGCTGGCGGGTGGTGGAGCAGCCGTCGTTCGCCGAGTGCGGGCGCGCCGAGTTCGAGAGTGACGAGCTGCGCTTCTACGAGTCGGTCGAGGCGGCCGCGGCCGACGCCACACCCGACATGGCGCTCCTTTCGAGCGTGCTCCAGTACCTCCCGCACCCGGACGCGGTGGCGCGGCGCATCGCTCACGCGGCCCCCGCGCTCATCGTGCTGGACCGCACCCCGGTCCATGACCGCGCCGAGGACGCGATCGTGGTGCAGCACGTGCCGCCCTCGATCTACCGGGCCAGCTACCCGTTCCGGATCTTCGGGCGCGACCGCCTGCCCGCGCTGTTCGGCCCGGCCTACGCGGTGACCGAGTGGCTGCCCGACACGCCGTTCGAGGCGCTCGAGAGCCAGTGCGGCGCGCGCTACGCGGGAATGGTGCTGGAACGCATCGCCGCGCCGGAATCGAACGCATGAGCCTGCTCCGCGAGATTCTTTCACGTCCCGAGTTCGAGGCCGAGCCGCCGGTGCTGGTGGACGTGGGCGCCTCGGGCGAGATCCATGGCGACTGGCGGGCGCTGGCTCCCTTCTCGATCTGCCTCGCCTTCGAGCCCGACGCGCGCGAGCGCGGCTGGATCGAGCGCAGCGGCTCGGGCTTCCGGCGGCTGGTGGTCTATCGCGCGATCGCCAGCGACCGTGACGCGCCCGAGGCCGAGCTTCATCTCACGCGCTCGCCCTACTGTTCGAGCACGCTGAAGCCCCGCGCCGATCGCCTCGCGGCGTGGGCTTTCCACGATCGCTTCGAGGTCACGGGCACCGCGCGCGTGCCGGCGGTGACCCTCGGCCACGCGCTCGCCGAGCAGGGCCTCGAGCGCGTGGACTGGTTCAAGACCGACTCGCAGGGCACGGACCTTCGGCTGTTCCTCAGCCTCGGCGAGGCGCGCGCCCGCCGGACGCTGGCGGTCCAGATGGAGCCCGGCATTCTCGAAGCCTATGAAGGCGAGGACACGCTGGCCGATTCCCTCGCGCGGCTCCCATCGCTCGGCTTCTGGGTCTCGGAGCTCCACCTGCGCGGCACCGCGAGGCTCTCGGCGCGGGCGCGCGCCGCACTCGCGTCAGGCGCCCAGGCCCACGCCGGGCGCACGCTCAAGGTGTCGCCCGGCTGGGGCGAAGCCACGTTCCTGAACGCGCTCGAAGGCGAATGGAGCGTGCGTGACCGGCTGCTGGCGTGGGTGATCGCTTCGCTCCGCCAGCAGCACGGCTTCGCGCTCGAACTGGCAATCGCGGGCGGCGGGGCCGACCCCGACTTCCGACGCCTGCGCGCGGCCTCGGCCGCGGCGGTCGCGCGCGGCGCGTGGCGCTTCCCGGCGGTCGCGCTGGTGCGGCGGCTGCGCTCGCTGGCCGAGCGCGCGGGCTGGATGTGAGGCGCGCGGAAGCGCGAACCATTACCATGCGGCGCGGCTCCGGCCGCCCCACGCCATGAACCCCGACACGCTCACGCCCCATCCGCCCCCGCGCTCGCTGGTGATCCGCCCGCCCTCCGGCTGGGGCGTCCCGCGGCTCTCCGAGCTCTGGCCCTACCGCGAGCTGGCGTTCTTCCTCACCTGGCGCGACGTCTCGGTGCGCTACAAGCAGACCGCGCTCGGCGCGGCTTGGGCGGTGCTCCAGCCGTTCCTCACCATGGTCGTGTTCAGCGTGTTCTTCGGCCGCCTCGGCAAGATCCCCTCGGACGGGCTCCCCTACCCGCTGTTCGCCTACTGCGCGCTGCTGCCGTGGCAGCTGTTCGCCTACTCGGTGTCGGAGGCCGGCAACAGCCTCGTCACCAACCCGTCGCTCATCACCAAGGTCTATTTCCCGCGCGTGGTGATCCCGATCGCCTCGACGCTCTCGGGGCTCGTGGACTTCGCGATCGCCTTCCTGCTGCTGCTGGCCATGATGGCCTTCTACCAGGTGGCGCCCACGCCCGCGATCTGGACGCTGCCGCTGTTCGTGGCGCTGGCGCTCGTGACCGCCCTGGGCGCGGGGCTCTGGCTGTCGGCGCTGAACGTGCGATTCCGCGACGTGCGCTACACGATTCCCTTCCTCACCCAGTTCTGGCTGTTCGCCACCCCGATCGCCTACCCGAGCAGCCTGGTTCCCGAGGCGTGGCGGCCGCTTTACGGGCTCAATCCGATGGCCGGCGTGGTCGAGGGCTTTCGCTGGGCGCTGCTCGGCTCGGGGCACGCCCCGGGCCCGATGATGGCGGTGTCGGTGGCCGCCTCGATCCTGATGCTCGTCACCGGGCTTGCCGCGTTCTCGCGCATGGAGCGCAGCTTTGCCGACCGGATCTGAGCCATGAGCGCGATCCGGGTGAGCGGCCTCGGCAAGCGCTACCGGCTCGGCGCCGGCCACGCGCGCTACCGCACGCTGCGCGAGACGCTGGTGGACGCGGTCGGCGCGCCGCTCCGCCGTCTCGCCGGGCGCGGCGAGCAGGCCCCCGAGATCTGGGCGCTGCGCGGCGTCTCGTTCGAGGTCCAGGAGGGCGAGGTGCTGGGCGTGGTGGGCCGGAACGGAGCGGGCAAGAGCACGCTGCTCAAGATCCTGT
>CAZIVR010000053.1:0-23236 GCA_964542745.1 uncultured bacterium | reverse complement strand
CCCTCTACTCCGGGACCTCCGAGATGCAGCGCAAGATCATCGCGCGCTGCCTCGGCCTCTAGCATGCCGCGCGGCCTCGCCGCCCTCCTCTCGGCCTCGGCGGACGCGAACCCCGCCCGCCCCGCGCTGGTCCTCGAGGGCCGCACCGCCTCCTACGCCGCGCTCGCGGATCTCGCCGGGCGGTTCGCCGCCTCGCTCGTGGCGCGCGGGGTGAAGCCGGGCGACCGGGTCGGGCTGTGGTGCCCCAAGTCCCACGAGGCGATCGCGGCGCTGTGGGGCACGCTGGGCGCGGGCGCGGCCTACGTGCCGATCGATCCCGGGGCGCCGCTCGCGCGCATGGAAACGCTGGCGCGGGACGCGGGGATCGCCGCGCTGCTCACGAGCCCGGACCGCGCCGCGGCGGCGGCCGGCGCGCTGGCCGGCCTCGACTCGCTGCGCGGCCTCTGGGTGACGGGATCCCCTCCCGCTCCGGACTCGGGAGCGGGGACGGCGGCGCCCTACGTGCCGTGGGCCGAGGTCGAGGCGCTGGCGCCCGCGCCGGCCGCCGATCCCGGGAGCGCCGGCCTCGCCTACATCCTCTACACGTCGGGCTCGACCGGCGTGCCGAAGGGCGTGGCGCACACCCACGCCAGCGCGCTCGCCTTCGCCGAGTGGGCCGGCGACACGTTCGCGCTGGCGCCGGAGGACCGGGTCTCCAACCACGCCCCGTTCCACTTCGACCTCTCGACCTTCGACCTGTTCGCCACGGCCCGTGCCGGGGCCTCCGTCTACCCGGTGCCGGCGCGCGCCGCGATGTTCCCGGCCGCGATCGCCCGGCTCTACACGCAGGAACGCCTGACGGTGTGGTACGAGACGCCGAGCGCGCTCGCCCTGCTGCTCCGCCACGGGCGGCTCGCCGAAGGCGACCTCTCCGCGCTGCGCGTGCTGCTGTTCGCGGGCGAGGTCATGCCGGTGCCCCTGCTGCGCGAGCTGATGGCGCTCGCCCCGCGGGCGCGCTACGCCAACCTGTACGGGCCCACCGAGACCAACGTCTGCACGTGGCACGAGGTGACCGCCCCGCCGGACCCGGACCGCCCGCTGCCGATCGGCGTGCCGAGCTGCGGGGACGAGGCCTGGGTGCTCGGCGAGGGGCTCGAGCCCGTCGCGCGCGGCGAGGCGGGCGAGCTGTGGGTCTCGGGGCCGAGCGTGATGCTCGGCTACTGGGGCGACCGCGAGCGCACCGCCGCCACCCTGCGCGAGATCGCGCCCGGGGGACGGACGGTGACCGCCTACCGCACCGGCGACCTGGTGCGCTGGAGCGGCGACGGCGTGCTGCTCTTCCACGGGCGCCGCGACCACCAGATCAAGACCCGCGGCTACCGGGTCGAGCTCGGGGAGATCGAGAGCGCGCTCCACGCCCACCCCGGAGTCGCCGAGGCGGTGGTCGTGCCGGTCCCGGATCCCGAGGTGGGGAACCGGCTGCGCGCCCTGGTGGTCGTGCGGCCCGGGACGGGCGCCGCGCCCCCCGGACCGGCCGCGCTCAAGGACCATTGCGCGCGGACGCTTCCCCGGTACATGGTTCCCGAGTTCGTCGAGTTCCGGGAGGCGCTGCCCCGCACCGCCAGCGGCAAGGTGGATCGCGCGGCGCTGGCGGCCGAACCCGCACCCACAGGAAAGGACCACGCGTGACCCAGCCCACCGCCACCGAAGCCCGCATCCGAGACTTCCTCGTGCAGGAAGTGCTCTACGACCGGGAGCTGCGCGACCTGCCGCTCGACGACAACCTCCTCGAGAAGGGCCTGCTCGACTCGCTCGCCATCCTCAAGGTGGTGGGATTCTGCGAGGAGGAGTTCGGGGTCGCGATCCCCGACGGCGACGTGCTGCCGGACAACATGGAGAGCGTGCGGGCGATCGCGGCGCTGGTCGAGCGGACGCGCGCCGCGAAATGACCGCGGCGCGGCCGGTCACGGTGTGGATGGCGCTCCCCGCCTACAACGAGGAGCGTTCGCTGCCGAACCTGCTCGAGCGCTTCGTGGCGCTCCGGCCGGTGCTCGAGGGCTCGGGTGCGGCGCTCCGGGTGCTGGTGGTGGACGACGGCAGCACCGACGGCACGATCGCCGCGGCGGAGCGCTTCAAGGACCGGCTCGACCTCGAGGTGATCCCGCACGGCGTGAACCGCAACCTCGGCGCCGGGCTCCGCACCGGGCTCACCGGCGCCCTCGAGCGCTGCGGCCCCGACGACCTGGTCGCGACCATGGACGCCGACAACACCCACGATCCGGCGCTGCTGCCGCGCATGATCGAGATCCTCGAGCGCGACCGCGCCGACCTGGTGATCGCCTCGCGCTACTGCCCGGGAGGCCGGGAGATCGGGCTCACCCGGCTGCGCCAGGTGCTGTCGCGCGGCGCGAGCTTCCTGCTCTCGATGGTCGCGCGGGTGCCGGGCGCCCGCGACTACACCTGCGGCTACCGGCTCTACCGCGCCCCGCTGCTGCGGCGCGCGTTCGCCGCGTGGGGCGACCGGCTGATCGAGGAGGCGGGCTTCGTGTGCATGGCCGAGCTGCTGGTCAAGCTCGGCCGCGGCGGCGCGAAGGTGTCGGAGGCGCCGCTGGTGCTGAGGTACGACCTCAAGGAGGGCGCCAGCAAGATGAAGGTGATGAAGACCATCTCCCGCTATTTCGTGATGGCGCGCCGGGTGCGTTCCGGCGCGATTCCGCGCATCGCCGGGTAGCCGCGCGCCGGAGACGCCGGGCGCGGCGACCGACTCGACCGCACGAGGAGGCTGCCCATGGTTCCACTCCTGTCCCTCTGGGCCCCGATCCTGCTGTCCGGGATCATCGTGTTCGTGGCCAGCTCCATCATCCACATGGCCCTCACCTACCACCGCGGCGACTACGCGAAGCTGCCGAAGGAGGACGAGGTGATGGCGGCCCTACGGCCCTTCAACCTCCCGCCCGGCGACTACATGGTGCCGCGCGCGGCGAGCCCGGAGGCGATGAAGGATCCCGCCTTCGCGGACAAGATGGGCAAGGGTCCGGTGGCGGTGATGACCGTCATGAAGCCGGGACCGTTCAACATGGGGCCGAGCCTCGCGCAGTGGTTCGTCTACTGCCTCGTGGTCTCGCTGTTCGCCGCCTACCTGACCGGGCGCGCGTTCGGGCCGGGCGCCGACTACCGGCCGGTGTTCCGCTTCGCGGGAACCACGGCGTTCGTGGGGTACGCGCTGGCGCTCGCGCAGGACTCCATCTGGTACAAGCGCAAGTGGAGCACCACGCTCAAGAACGCCTTCGACGGCCTGATCTACGGGCTGCTGACCGGCGGCACCTTCGGCTGGCTGTGGCCGCGTTGAACCGCTGAATCGGGGGCGGGGGCGGCCGGCGCCGCCCCCGCGAGCCCGTCGAGCCCGGGCGCGAGCGAGTCGAAGAGCACGCGGCCCACGTAGCCGTGGCCGAGGCTGTTCCAGTGGCCGTAGCGCCGCCCCTCGCCGTAGGCGGGCCGCGGGCGTCCCTCCGCGTACCAGCGCCGCATCGCGGGCACGAGGTGGATGACCTCGAAGCCGTGCTCGCGGGCGACCGCGTCGAGGAACCGCGTGGTCTTGTCCGGGTCGAAATTGGGATCGTTCGCCCGCTCGGCCAGGAACTCGGGGGCCTCGTTCTCGCACGAGCCGGCGGCCACGAGCACGAAGCGATGCCCGTCCCGGCGCACCTCGTCGGCGAGGCGGCCGAGGATCCGCGCGGTGAGCCGCATGGCGGGCACTGAGTCGGCTGCCGGCGAGCGGTCGAAGTTCCACGCGGTATGCCAGCCGTGCTCCATCACCCGCCCGCGCTCCATCTCGGTGGGCCGGTACCGGGCGCGCATGTTCTGGTAGGCGTTGGCCACGAGGTTGGCGAGGCTCGAGTACCGCTTCACGACCGCGAGCCGCTCCATGCGCCGGAAGTGCGGCGAGTTCACGAAGCTGGTGTCGAGCCGGAGGCTGTCGCCCTCCGGCACCAGGTAGGGACGGTTCCAGCCGCTCCCCTCCCAGCGCCAGTTGTCGCCCCAGTCGTTGAGGATGAACAGCAGCGCCACGACGTCGGGGTCGTACTGCCTTCCCCACGTGCGGTACGTGACGTAGGCGTCGGTGGTGCCGAACCCGCCGCGGCCGAGCGCGGGGACCTCGAAGCGCCGCCCGGGCGCGGCGCGCGCCTGCAGCTCGCGCTCGAGGACCTTGTGGAAGGCGCTGTCGAGCGGCACCTCCATGGCCTGCACGTAGGAATCACCGAGGAACAGGATGCGGGTCGTGCCCTCGGGCTTGGCGAGCGCGTAGTCGCGGTCGCGCCAGCCGGCCGCGTTGATGCGGCCCTCCGAGAA
Source organism: uncultured bacterium (assembly GCA_964542745.1). Taxonomy (GTDB): domain Bacteria; phylum Eisenbacteria; class RBG-16-71-46; order RBG-16-71-46; family RBG-16-71-46; genus DATKAB01. Next base: position 18,907 of record CAZIVR010000053.1, on the reverse strand, counting down.
ACCCTCCACGTTCCAGCGGTAGTGGGCGCCCGGCCACCAGCGCGATCCCACCGCGCGGTCGGGCATGAGCGGCGAGGGATGGTGGCCGAGCAGGCGCAGGACGATCTCGACCAACAGCAGGGCGCCGGCGGTGCCGGCCGCGAACCCGGCGAGGTGTCGGATCAAGCGTCGCATCGGCCGCGGGGCGCTAGGAGCGCGCCCCCGCGGCGGCCGCCCGGGCCGCCTTGCCGCGCTGCCACTCCACCGTGCGGCGCAGGCCCTCCTCGAGCGTCACCTCGGGCACCCAGCGCAGCGCCCGGCGGGTCTTCTCGATGTTCACGACGCGGCGGCGGATGTTGTCCACGTCGCGCCGGTCGGCGTGCTCGGGACGGACGCTCGCGCCGATCAGGCCGATCAGCAGCGCGGCCAGCTCGTTGACGCGGGTCTCGACGCCGGTGCCGACGTTGAACACCTCCCCGGTGGCGCGATCCGAGGTCGCGGCGAGCATCGTGGCCGACACGGCGTCCTCGATGAAGGTGAAGTCTCGTGTCTGGTTGCCGTCCCCGTGGATCACCGGCGGGCGGCCCGCGAACAGCGCCTCGGCGAACTTGGCCACCACGCCGCAGTAGGGATTGGCGGGGTCCTGGCCGGGCCCGAAGATGTTCGAGTAGCGCACCGCGGTGGTGGGGAGCCCGTAGGACTCGAAGAAGGCCATGCAGTAGTTCTCGCCCGCGAGCTTGGAGACCGCGTAGGGCGTGAGCAGCGAGAGGTGGTCGTCCTCGTTGATGGGCAGGTAGCGCGGGTTCCCGTACACCGAGGTCGAGGAGGTGTAGATCACCCGCTTGGGGCCCGTGGCGCGCGCCGCGAGCAGCACGTTCAGCGTTCCGCCGATGTTGGTCTCGTAGTCCTGCCGGGGGTCGCGCGTGGACACCACGATGTTGCGGGCCGCGCAGTGGAACACCACCTCGGCCTGGGCCACGACGTGCTCGACGAGAGGCGGGTCGCAGACCGAGCCCTCGACGAACTCGAAGCCCGCCTCCGGGAGGTTCTCGCGCCGTCCCGTGAAGAGGTCGTCGAGCACGGTCACGCGCGCGCCCTCGCCGATCAGGCGCCGCGTGAGCCCCGATCCGACGAATCCCGCGCCGCCCGTGACCAGCACCCGCCGGTCCTTCCACGTCATGGTTCGGCCCTTTCCTTCCGCGCCCGGAGCGCGCGTCAGCGGCGCAAACCGAGCCGCAGGTAGACGAGCGGCCGGAGGATCCTCCAACCGTCGCTCAGCAGTCGCATCTTGGTGGTGCCGCGCGAATGATAGCGCACGGTCACCGGCACTTCACGAACCCGGAAGCCGCAGCGCACGCTCTGGTAGAGGAGGTAGGGCTCGAGCTCGTACCGGTCGAGCCACTCCTGGTCGAGCCGCAGGCGCGGATCGTCCAGCATCGAGAGCCGGAAGGCGCGGAAACCGTTGGTGCCGTCGGTCGAGGGATAGCCGCTCGCGAGGCGGAACAGCATCGGGTAGATCCTCGTGAGCCAGCGGCGCGATCGCGGGATGCCCGGCGTCGCGCCGCCCGGGAGCCAGCGCGAGCCCTGCACCAGGTCCGCCTCCCCCGCGAGCAGGGGCGCGAGGACCCTCGGCAGCTCGGAGGGCTCGTGCTGGTCGTCGCCCGACAGGATCGCGGCGAAGGCGAACCCTTCGGCCTTCGCGGCCTGCAGGCCGGTGCGGATGCCGGCGCCGACGCCGCGGTTCCGCTCGTGCCGGATCACGCGCTCGGCGCCGGCCGCGCGCGCCTCCTCGGCCGTGCCGTCCCGCGAGGCGTCGTCCACCACGAAGACCGCCGCCGCCACGTCGCGCGGCACCTTCCGGACCACCTCGCCGATCTTGCCGGCCTCGTTGTAGGCCGGAACGATCGCCGCCACCTTCGCCGCATCGCCCGTCACGCGCCCACGGCCTCCCCGGGTAGGGCCGCCGAGCGGCGGCACGGCCGGGCACCCTAGCACAGGCCCCGGCGGGGGCCGCCGGGTCGTGCAGAATGCGCGATCCGGCTCCCCGCCGTGGCCCGAAACCCCGGCGCGGCGCGCCTTTCCTTGCCGCGTTCCGGGAAGCGCTGATAGAGTTTACGCGCCTTGTTTCCGCCGCACCCCTTCCCTCCCCGCCCGCCCCGAACGGCCCCGAATGCATCGTGACCTGACGATCAGCGTCGTCATTCCCTGCTACAACGAAGAGGACGGCATCCGGCAGGTGCTCGGCCGCATGCCGAAGGCGGTGGACGAGTTCGTGGTGGTGGACAACAACTGCACCGACCGCACCGCCGAGGTGGCCGCCTCGCTCGGCGCCCGGGTGGTGGCCGAGAAGACCCCGGGCTACGGGGCCGCCTACAAGGCGGGGCTCCGGGCCGCCACCAAGGACGTGATCGTCACCCTCGACGGCGACGGCACCTACCCGCCCGAGGAGATCCCGAGGCTGGTGGACGAGCTGGTGGACCGCGGCTGGGACTTCCTGTCCGCGAGCCGCTTCCCGCTGGTGGACCCCAAGGCGATGCACCTCACCAACCGGCTCGGCAACGGCGTGCTCACGGTGGCGGCCGCGGTCCTGTTCTTCAAGCCGATCCGCGACAGCCAGTCGGGGATGTGGGTGTTCCGCCGCCGCGGGCTCGAGCGCATGAAGCTGACCTCCGACGGCATGGCCTTCAGCGAGGAGATCAAGCTCGAGGCGCTGCTGCGCGGGCTCAAGTTCGGCGAGGGGCACATCCCCTACGGCGAGCGGATCGGCGAGGTGAAGCTGCAGAAGTGGCGGGACGGGTACGAGAACCTCATGTTCCTGGTGCGGAAGCGATTCGGATTGGTATGAGCGTCGTCGCGCGCCTGAGGGACTGGTCGGGCGAACGGGACTGGCTGAAGCTGCTGCTGTCGGTCGCGGGCGTGGTGGGCCTCGGCGTGCTCCTCGGCCACCAGTACGTCGAGCCCGACAAGCGCGTGATCGCGACGGCTGCGGGCGTGATCATGTTCGGGATCGCGTGGCGGCTCGACCTGGTCTCGGCGCTCGGGCTGCTGCTGATCGCGATCCCCTTCCCGCGCTACACGATCTTCGGGAGCACCAACCTCGCCTTCATCCTGCTGCTCATGATCGTGTGGCTGCTCCGCTACACCCAGCGCGAAGCGCCCGCGCCGCGCCGCACACCGCTCGACGCGCCGATCGCGGGCCTCACGCTCGCGTACGTGCTCTCGTTCTACAACGTCGAGAAGGCCTACTACCTGCAGCGCGGGCTCCAGCACTTCATGCTGTACGCCTCGTGCGTGCTGATGTTCTACCTGGTCGTGAACAACATCCGCCGCGAACAGGACCTGCGCCGGCTTCACGTCTTCCAGGCCGTGGCGTTCGGGCTGATCCACGTGTTCTGCCTGTGGGAGCTGGCCTTTCCCGGCACCTACCTGATCCCCGGCTGGATCGACCTGCGCGGCATCAACGAGGCGCTCTTCCAGGTGCGCAATTACCGGGTGGGCGGCCCGTGGATCGACTACGAGCTGCTCTCCGAGTTCGCCGCGCTCAACATCGTGTTCTTCATCTTCATGATCGCCCAGGCCCGGTCCATGACCCGGCGGGCGATCTACACCCTGATGCTCCTCTCGAGCGTGGTCATCCTCTTCTCCACCGTGACCCGCGGCGGCGTGGTGGCGCTGCTGATCGGGCTCGCCTACCTGGCCTATCTCGTGCGCCGCCGGGTCAACATCGTGCCGCTGGTGATCGTGGGCGGCGTCAGCGTCATGGTCGTGATGGGCCTCGCCTTCGCCCTGCGCGAGTTCACGGTGGCCGGCGACCTGTTCTCGCGCATCGGCGGCACCAAGTTCGTGGGCTGGACCCCCGAGTCGCGCGCCGAAGTCTGGCCCCAGAGCTGGGAGCGGTGGATGCAGCACCCGATCCTCGGCCACGGCCCCTTCTATTCGCCGGAGCGCGGCCTCAAAGTGTGGTACTGGCCCCACAATCTCCCGCTCTACCTCGGCAACACGATCGGTTTCCTCGGCCTCGGATTCTTCGTGTGGTTCATGGCCCGCCTCTGGAAGCTGTCGTCGCCGAAGACCGATCGGCTCGACGATCCCGACTACGTCAAGTCCTACCTGCTCGCCGCGCACGTGATGCTGCTGATCTTCTTCGTGGACGAGATGAAGATTGAGTACCTGCGGAACTCGAACTACCTGTTCCAGCCGTGGATCCTGTGGTCCACCGTCGCGGCCGCGGCGATGGTGGCGCGCCCGCAGGAAGCCCCGGCCCGGGCCCCCGTGCCCCAGGCCGCGCCCGCCCGGCTCGCCGCCGCCGGGCCGCGGCGCTAGCGGAGCCCCGCCATGTGCGGCTTCGCGGCGTGGTTCGATCCCGAGGGCGGCCGACCCGAGCGCGCCTGGCTCGAGGCGGCGGCCGAGACCCTCTCGCACCGCGGACCCGACGACGCCGGCTTCCACCTCGAGGACGGCGTGGGGCTCGCCTTCCGCCGGCTCTCGATCGTGGACGTGGCCTCGGGCGCGCAGCCGCTCGCCAACGAGGACGGCTCGGTGCGCATCGTCTACAACGGCGAGGTCTACAACCACGCCGACCTCCGCCCGGAGCTGGAGGCGCGCGGGCACCGCTACCGCACCCACAGCGACACCGAGACGCTGGTCCACGCCTACGAGGAGTGGGGCGACGAGTTCGTGACACGCCTGCGCGGGATGTTCGCCTTCGCGCTGTGGGACCGGAACCGGCGCCGCCTGCTGCTCGGGCGCGACCGCGTCGGGATCAAGCCGCTCTACGTGGCACGCGCGGGCCGCGCGCTGGTCGCCGCGTCCGAGATCAAGGCGCTGTTCGCGTTCCCCGGCGTCGAGCGCCGGGTGCGGCTCCCGGGCGTGGTGGAGCACCTGACGCTGCGCTACGCCGCCTCCCCCGACACCCTCTTCGAGGGCATCGAGAAGCTGCGCCCCGCCCACACCCTCGCCGCGGACGCCCGCGGATCGGCGTCGCGCCGCTACTGGAGCGTGGCCTACGAGCCCAAGCTCGAGATCCCGGACGGCGACGCGCTGGCCGAGCTCGAGACCCGCGTGACCGAGTCGGTGCGCCTGCGGCTCATGAGCGAGGTGCCGCTCGGGGCGCTGCTCTCGGGCGGCGTGGACTCGAGCGTGGTGGTGGCGCTGATGTCGCGCCTGATGGACCGGCCGGTGCAGACCTTCTCGGTCGGGTTCGACGAACCCGGCCCCTACAACGAGCTGCCCTTCGCGCGCGCCGTGGCCCGCCACCTCGGCACCGAACACCGCGAGATCCTGGTCGGGGCGAACGACCTGCTGCGCGAGATCCCGAACCTGGTGTGGCACCAGGACGAGCCGGTCTCCGAGCCCGCCGCGATCCCCACGTTCCTCGTCTCCCAGCTCGCCCGCGAGACCGTGACCGTGGTGCTGACCGGCGAAGGCGGCGACGAGCTGTTCGCCGGCTACCCGAAGTACGCGGTGGACCCGCTGGCGCGCCGCCTCGCGGCCCTGCCGCGGGCGCTGCGCGAGCCGCTGCTGCGCCACGGCGTGGACCGCCTGCCGTTCCGCTTCCGCAAGCTCAAGGTGGTGGCGCGCAGCGCCCGCTTCCGCGACGAGGCCGAGCGGCTCGCCGCGTGGTTCGCGGGCTTCGCGGGCGAGGAGCGCCGCCGCCTGCTCTCCCCCGCGCTGCGCGAGCACGACGGGCTCGGCGCGGCGGCGTTCCGCGCGGCGCTGGACGAGAGCGCGGCGCGGCGCCCGCTCGACCGCATGCTGGACGCGGACCTGCGCCTGTGGCTCCCCGACGACCTGCTCATGAAGGTGGACAAGATGAGCATGGCGGCCTCGATCGAGGCCCGCGTGCCGCTGCTCGACCACCCGCTGGCGGAGTGGGCGGCGCGGCTCCCGGACCGGTTCAAGGTGCGCGGGCTCGAGGGCAAGGTGCTGCTCAAGCGCCTCGCCCGCCGCCTGATCCCGCGCGAGGCCGTGGACCGCCCCAAGATCGGCTTCACCGTCCCCCTCGCCCCCTGGTTCCGCGGCCCCCTGCGCGAGCTGCTCGCCGACACGCTGCTCTCGCCGGCCTGCGCGGCGCGCGGCTACTACGACCCGGCGGTGCTGCGCCGCACGGTCGAGGACCACCTCGCGGGCCGCCGCGACGGCAGCCGCGAGCTGTGGACGCTCCTCACGCTGGAACTCTGGCACCGCGCCTACGTGGACCAGGCGCCGCGCCGCGCGCGCCCCTACGAGCCGCCGCCGCGGGCGGCCGCGGCGCTCGCGGGCTGAAGCGGCCCGTGACGCGGGTCCGGCCCTTCACCGACGCGGACGCCCCGCGCTGGGACGCCTACGTCGCCTCGCGCCCGGAGTCGCACTTCGGCCAGCGGGCGGCGTGGAAGCGGCTCACCGAGCGGAGCTTCGGGGTCCCCTCGCGCTACGCGCTCGCCGAGCGCGACGGCGCCGTGTGCGGCGTGCTGCCCCTGTTCGAGAAACCGGGCCACTCGCTGTTCTCGGCGCCCGGCGGGCTGCTCGCCGACGACGCGGAGGCGGCCGCGGCCCTGCTCGAGCCCGCGCGCGACCACGTGCGGCGCTCCGGCCTGCGCTGGCTCGAATTGCGGGACCAGCGCGCGGCGTGGCCGGGCCTCGAGACCAGCACCGAGCACCTGACGCTCGAGCTGGCGCTCGAGCCGACCGTCGAGGGCCAGTGGAAGGCGTTCGACGCCAAGCTCCGCAACCAGGTGCGCAAGGGCGAGAAGTCGCCGTTCGCCCTGCGCTGGGGGCGCGAGCACGTGCGCGACTTCCACCGGGTGCTGCTCGAGAACCTGCGCGACCTCGGCACGCCGGTGCGCGGGCCCGGCTATTACCGCGACGCGCTCGAGGCGCTCGGCGCCGATGCCGATCTGCTCGTCATGGATCTCGGCGGGCGCCCGGTGGGGGCGATGTTCACGGTGGCGCACGGCAGGCGCCTGAGCGACCCGTGGGCCTCCTCGCTGCGCCGGGTTCTCGCCCTGTGCCCCAACCATGTGCTCTACTGGGCGGCCATTCGCCGGGCGATCGAGCGCGGGCTGGGGCGGTTCGATTTCGGGCGCAGCCAGCGCACGTCGGGCACCTATTCCTTCAAGACCCAGTGGGGGGCGGAGCCCGTGCAACTCTACTACCAGTACGCGCTCGGCCCCGGCGTCGCCGCCCCTCCCACGCTCGAGGACCAGCGCGGCGCCTACGCCGCGGCGGTGGACGCGTGGAAGCGCCTGCCGCTCCCGCTGGCGGCCTGGCTCGGCGAGCGCGTGCGGCGCCGCTTCCCCGAGGTGCTCTGACCGTGGCCGCGCTCCCCCCGTCCGGCCCCCGGCCGCTCCCGGCCTCCCCGATCGCGGGCCGCATGCCGCGCGCGCGCTACGAGCGCGAAATCGCCCCCCGCCCGCTGCTCAAGGTGCTCGCCCAGAAGCTGCTCCACCAGTGGGCGCGCGGCTGCATCCCGACCGGCCTGCGGATCGGCCTCTACCGGGCGATGGGGGTCTCGATCGGGCGCGGGGTGTTCGTGGGCCTCGACACCTGGCTCGACGACCAGTTCCCCGAGCTCATCTCCATCGGGGACGGCGCGGTGATCTCGTTCCGGGTCACGGTGGTGGTGCACGACGACGCCCGGCGCATGGACGCGATCCTCCCCGGGCAGGGCGACGGCACGGTGGCGCCGGTGAGGCTGGAGCCCGGCTGCTACCTCGGGGCGGGCTGCGTGATCCTGCCCGGCGTCACGGTGGGCGAGCGCGCGGTGGTGGGCGCGGGCGCGGTGGTGACGCGCGACGTGCCCCCCGGCAAGCTCGTGGTGGGGGCTCCGGCCCGCGTGATCCGGGACATCGGGCCGCTGGCATGAGGTTCGAGTGGGTCCTGCTGTTCGGGAGCCTCCTGCTCGCCGCGCTGAGGCTTCCGGGAATGCCGGGGCAGGCCGCGCTCTACCCCTGGCTCGGCCTGTTCCCGGGGCTCGCGCTCGCCACGCGCCTCATGCCCCGCGAGACGCTGGCGATGCGGCTCGCGCTCGCGGTCGGCGTCTCGCCCCTGCTGAGCAGCGTGGCCGCGTGGCTCCTCGTGCGCGCGGGCCTCACTTTCGTGACGGCGGCGGCGGTGGTGGCCGCGGCCGGATGGCTGGCGTGCGCCGCGTCCCTGCTCGGGGCGCGCGGCCCGAACGGCGCTCCCGCGAACCCCGGACCGGGCCGCGGGGCGGTGGCGTGGGCTCTCGGGTTCGCCGCGGTGCTGGTGGCCGTCCCGATGATCAACCCCTACATCTTCATCCGCGGCGATTCGTGGGTGCACGGCGGCATCGTCATGGAACTGGTCGAGCGCGGCTTCCCGCCCGAGGACGCGCGCATGGCCGGCCTCAAGCTCAACTACGTCTGGTTCTTCAATTTCTTCATCGCCCTCCTCACGTCGCTGCAGGGGCACGAGCCCTTCCGCTTCATGACCCTGCTCAACGCCTCCAACGGCTTCGCCACCGTGGTGCTGACCGCGGCCGTCGCCGCCCGGCTGTGGGGCGGCCGCGGCGGGCTCGGCGCGGCGGTGCTGCTCACGCTCGGCCTCAACGCCGGGGCCTTCGTGCTCTGGCCGCTGTGGCTGCTGCGCGCGTTCGCCGGGGAGGTGGTGGGGATGGAGGAGGTGATGCGGCAGATCGGGCACGTCGAGCTCGGAACCGCCCGGATCATCTACGACCTCCACGCGCCGTTCGCCCTGATGATCAGTTTCCTCGACAAACTGCTGGTCGGGACCGCGCTCAACTACGGCTACCTCCAGATCTCGCTCTACCTGTGGGCGCTGGTGACCTGGTTCGGCGACGCGAAGCGCGCGGCACTCGTCTGGCTGCTGGCCAGCGCCCTGGCGATGATGCTGTTCCACAGCGTGGTGGGCATGTCGGTGCTGCCGGTGAGCGTAGGCGTGCTCGGGGTCGCGTGGCTCGCGCGCGGCCGCTGGAGCTGGCTCCCCTCCCGCGGCGCGCTGGCGGCGGCCGCCGTGCCCACGATCGCGGCCGGACTCGTCACCATCCCCTACATGCGCTCGATCATGGCGGGCTGGTCCCCCGAAGTGGCGGGCTTCGAACACCGGTTCCTGAGCCCCTACCCGCCGATGCTGTGGACCATCGCCACCTCGTGCTTCTTCCCGCTCCTGCTCCTGCGGCGTCCGGTGCTCGAGGCCTGGCGGGCGCGCGATCCCCTTCCGGTGATGGTCGCCGGCTACGCGCTCGCGCTGTTCGTCTTCGCCTGCATCGTGAACCTCCCCGAGCACAACTCCGTCAAGTTCGTCTACGAGCTCTTCGCGGTGTGCGTGATGCTGGCCGCTCCCGCCTTCGCGGAGACCGCGGCCCGATGGTGGCGCGCGCGCCGGCCCCTGGCGCTGGCGGTGGGCGCGCTGTTCGTGGTGCCGACCGCGCTCACCCTCCACGGCTACGCGGTGGACCGGACCGGCGAGACGCGCGAAGAACTCCACCCGGTGGCGGGCGAGGAGGATTTCTACCGGTGGGTGCGCGAGGCGACGCCGAAACACAGCGTGCTCGTGGACCGGCACTACCGGGACCTGATCACGGTCAAGGGCCGGCGCCGCCTGTTCCTCGGCACCGACCAGCCGCCCGAACGCGCGGCCTTCCCCGCCCCCGAGATGCGGCGGCGCCAGCGCATCATGACCGACCTGTACGGCCCGATGGCGGCCCTCGACTCCACGGTCGCCGGCCTGCGTACCGTGGGCCGCCCGCTCTACGTGGTGTTCCGCCCCCAGGATCCGCCCGCAATCGACCAGCCCTGGGACCGGCTCACCGACGCGGTCCCCGGCTCGCTGCTGGTTTACGATCTCAACGGCTACCACGTCGTGATGATTCCCGTGGAGGGCGACTCGTGAGCCGCCACCTCGCCTCCTTCTCGTTCGACATCGAGGACTGGTACCACTCCCAGCTCATTCCCGAGTCCGGGCGCGGGGCGGGTCGCGAGGTGAGCGTGGTGCGCGCCGGGACCGAGCGCATCCTCGAGCAACTGCGGCGGCACGGCGTGCGGAGCACGTTCTTCGTGCTCGGCGAAGTGATCCGCGACCACCCGGACCTGGTGCGCCGCATGGTGGACGAGGGGCACGAGCTCGGCTGCCACGGCATGCACCACCAGCCGCTCTGGTTCTCGAACCCGGAGGCCTTCCGCGCCGAGCTGCGCGAGTTCCGCGCCGTGGTGCGGGAGCACCTCGGCGACGTGCGCGTCACCGGCTTCCGCGCCCCGACCTTCAGCCTCGACCGACGCACCGCCTGGGCGCTCGGGATCCTGGCGGAGGAGGGCTTCGAGTACGACTCCAGCATCTTCCCGGCGCGCGTGAAGATGTACGGCGTGCCCGAGGCGCCGGTCGGGATCTACCGGCCCGCGCGCGACGACCTGGCCCGCCACGATCCCGCCGGGCCGCTGGTCGAGTTCCCGGTGGCGATCGCGCGCTGGGGGCCGGTGCGGCTGCCGGTCGGCGGCGGCTTCTACCTGCGCGCGCTCCCCTTCGGGGTGTTCCGCTGGTCGCTCGACCACATCCTGCGCAGCCGTCCGTTCTCGCTCTACCTGCACCCGCGCGAGACCCATCCCGAGGAGAAGCGCCTGCGGCTCGACCCGGTGGACGGCTTCATCACCTACGTGAACCTCCACACGGTGGTCGAGAAGCTCGAGCGCCTCTACCCGCGCTACCGGTGGGTGCCGATGCGCGAGGTCCTCGAGCGCGAGGGCCACCTGCCGGCGGCGGGCGCGGCCTCCCCGGCCCGCGGACCCGCGGCGCCCTCCGCGGGCGCCTCCTCGGAGGTGGCGTGAGCGCCGCCCCGGGAGCGCCGGAGCGCGCGCCGATGGCGAAGGAGCGCGGCCCCTCGACCGCCGCGGCGCTGGCGCTGGTGTTCGCCGTCAGCCTCGCCTTCCGGCTCGTGGTCCTGCCGGGCTCGACCCCCGCCAACATGGACGCGGACGCCGCGCACTTCCTCAACGTGGCGCGCTGCTTCGAGCGCGGCCAGGGCTTCTCGAACGTGGGCGCGTGGCCGGCCTGGATGAAACCCGAGCGGCTCCCCATGCCCGAGACGTTCAAGGAGCCCGGTTACCCGTGGCTGATCTGGCGCCTCAAGCCGCTCGCCGGCGGCGACCCGTTCCGCGCCGGCCAGATGGTCTCGCTGCTGGGAGGGCTCGCGCTGCCCCTGCTGCTGGTCGCGCTCGCCCGGCGCATGACGGGCGACCGCGCCGTGGCGCTGCTGGCGGGCCTGCTCGCCGCCGCGAGCCCGGTGCTGATCGCGCAGTCGGTGCGCGTCATGGTGGATTCGATCTTCCCGGCCACGGTGATCGCCGCGCTGCTGCTGGCCGCGCTCCACCGCCGGGAGGCGCCGCTCCCCCCCGCACGCGCGCTGGCGCTGGACGCGGCCGCGGGGGTGGCGCTCGGCTGCGCGTTCCTGCTGCGCGGCGGCGCGCTGATCGTGGTGCTGCCGCTCGCGGTGCTGGCCTTCACGCACCGGCCGCCGGCGCGCGCCTTCGCCGGGCTGGCGGTGACGCTCGCGGCGGCGGCGGCCGCCGCGTCGCCCTTCATCCTGCGCAACCTGCGGCTGTTCGGCACCTGGTTCCACAGCGACGTCGGCGCCTACGGCATCTGGCCGTACGTGGACCACCTGACCTTCAACGCCGGGCTCGATCGCCCGCCCGCGCCGATCGCCTTCGCGCTCGGCCACCTGCCGGAGGTGTTCCGGCACTGGCTCGCGAGCGCGGCCCAGTTCGCGCTCCACACGTTCTCCGAGGAACTGCTCGGCCACCAGTGGATCCTGCCGGTCGCGGCCGGCGCCGTGCTCGCGCTGCGGCGCTGGCGCGAGCACCTGTTCGCCCACGTCTTCGTGGTCGCCGCGGCGGGCTTCATCTTCGCGGTCAACTGGGACAGCCGCTACTTCGTGAGCGTCACCGCCCTGCTGTGCGTGTTCGGGGCGACCGGGGCCCTGTGGATGTGGCGGCGCCTCGGACCCGAGCCCGCCTTCCGCGGCCTCTCGTTCCGGCCGCTGCTCGCCGCGCTGCTGGCGCTGGCCCTGCTCACCCAGCTCAACGTGGCGCGCCAGTGGGTGAAGCGCTTCTACAATCCCGAAGCCCCCGCCGCGATGGCGCTCGCCCCGGAGCTGAACCGCCGGCTCGCGCCGGGAGAGTCGGCGATGGTCATGACCACCTCGACCTACGCCTGGTTCGCCGACCGGCCCACGGTGCACCTCGTGATCTCGGACCGGGCCCGCTTCGAGGACACGGTGCGGCGACTGCGCGTGCGGCTCGCGGTGCTGCCGACCGCGCGCCTCGAGGAATTCGCCGCCCGCTTCGAGGGCGGCCGGCTGCCCGGCGTGCTGGTCTTCGAGCGCGAGGAACCGGCGCTCGGCGTGACCGTGTTCCGGGTCGGCGAGCCTCCGGCGCCGGGGCGCTGACCGTTCCGGGCCGCGGCCCGGCCTCCCCCGCTCAGCGCGCCGCCGGGCGCCGCTTCGCCGCCGCCCGCGCCAGCACCCCGGCCACGCGCGCCACGATCCCGTCCGGCCCGTGGTGGCGCTCGACGTAGGCGCGCGCGCGCCCCCCGCGGGCGCGCCGGCCCTCCGGGTCCGCCATCGCGCGCTCGATCGCCGCGGCGAGGCCGTCCGCGTCGCCCGCGGTGTCGCCGATCCCCTCGCGGGCCGCGATCCCGTCCGGGTCCACGACCGAGAGCGAAGGCAGCCCGTGGGCCCACGCCTCCAGGAGCGTGTTGGGGAACCCCTCGGCGGGCGACGTGTGCAGGAACAGCGCGCCGCCCGCGAAGAAGGCGGGGAGTTCGTGGCGAGGCAGGTGCCCGCGCACCTCGAGGTTGGGCAGCGCCGCCGCGGCGGCGCGCACCCGCTCGTACGTCTCGCGGGTGAGCGGCGGGGGCGGGATCACGCCCGCCATGACGAAGCGCACCGCGGGCAGCCGTCGCGCGAGCTCCAGCACCAGGTCCGGGCGCTTGGCGTCCTTGTAGGTGGAGAGCCACAGCACCGCGCCCGGTCGCCCGGCGTCCGCGGGGGCGGCGGGCCGCTCCACCAGGTTCGGGATCACGGTGCTCTCCCGCCCCCACTCGGCGCGGAACAGCGCCCGCTGCGCCTCGGTCTGAGCGATCACCTCGTCGGCCCCGCGGATCGCCCGCGCGTACCACCAGCGGTCGCGCGGCAGCTCCACCAGCGGCATCGCGCGGCGGGCGTCGTGGTCGTGGGCGGCGGCGAACACGAAGGCCGCCCCGGTGGCGCGCGCCACGTCGTGCGCGAGGCCGGCCTGCATGCCGGAGCCGCGCTCGTAGATCACGTCGGCGCGGGCCGCGAGCAGCGCGCGCAGGTTGCCCGTGAGCCGCGGGTGGAAGAACCGCAGCACCGGCAGCCCCGCGAAGGGCGGGTGGGTGGCGTGGAACACGATGCCCTCGCGCTCGACCCGCCGGCCCTGCCCGTAGTCGCAGGTCGCGACCGACACCTCGAACCCCCGCGCCGCGAGACCGCGCGCGAGCACCGCCTGCTGCATCTCGGCGCCGCCCGCGAAGCCGAGGTCGCCTTCGGCGAAGGAGGGCCACAGGTAGGACGCGAAGAAGCACACCCGCGGCGGGCGGCCGGCGGCCGCGCCCGGCGCCGGCGGCGTTCCCGGGGCGCCGTTCACGCGCGCGCCCACCGCCGCAGCAGGGCCTCGAGGCGCGGCAGCACGAGCGCCCAGTCGTGGGCCTCGGCGTCGCGGCGGGCGGCGGCGCCGAGCCGCTCGGCGAGCCCGCGCTCGTGGTGGAGGCGGGCCAGCGCGTCACGCAGGGCCAGCGGGTCGCCGGGCGGCACCAGCAGTCCGTTCTCCCCGTCCCGCACCAGGTCGGTGACTCCGGTCACGCGGGTCGCGACCACCGCGCGCCCGTGCGCGAAGGCCTCGAGCAGGGCGTTGGGCAGCCCCTCGCCGCGGCGCGAGGCCAGCACCACGCAGCGCGCCGCCCGGTAGAGCTCGTCGAGGCGCTCGCGCGGCACCGCGCCCTCGAAGCGGGCGTCCAGCCCGTGCGCGCGGGCGCGCCGCTCGAGGCGCTCCCGCTCGGGCCCCTCGCCCGCGACGGTGAGCAGGCCCTGCATGCCCGCCACGGCGTCCACCACCACGTCCATGCCCTTGTCGTGGATCAGCCGCCCCACCGCGAGCACGCGGCCGCCCGGCGCCGCGCCCGCCGCCGCCGCGGCCGGGAGCGCGATCCCGTTCGGCACGATCTCGAGCTTGGCCGCGATCCGCGCCTCCGAGGCGGGACGGAAGCGGCGCACCGCCGCCAGCACCCGGTCCCGGTTGGACCCGCTCTGCACCAGCACGCCGGCCGCCGCGTCCCACACCGGGACGGAGAGGCGCGCGGTACGGGCACGCTCGATCCGGTACTCGTCCTCGCCGCGCACCCACACCACCGCCGGGATCCCGAGTTTCCGCTGCAGGCGCACGCCGGCGTAGCCGCTCACGAACGTCTGGAAGCACAGGGTCAGGTCGGGATGCGGTTCGAGGGAGCGCACCGCGGCCTCGATGCGGACCACGTCGAGCGCGGTGCGCACCAGCGGCAGCCGAACGACCGGGAGCCGGAGCACCTCGAGGCCGTCGCGGGCGAGCCGGGCGGGATCGGCGGGCGACTCCCGCCGCGTGACGACGCTCACCCAGTGGCGCGCCGCGAGGCGTCGCGCCCACTGTTCCGCCTGGATCTCGGCGCCGCCGAAGACGCCGGGGGGAAAGCGGCCGATCAGGAACGCGAGGTTCACGCCCGGGTCGCCGCCCCGGTCCCGGGCGTCGCGGGCAGCGGCTCCGCCATCGCCTCGGGCGCGCGGTCGAGGAAGGTCTGGGCCCACAGCTCGAGGCACACCAGCGCCCACACCTGCCGGACGCGGCGCTCGTCGCGCTGACCCGGCGCCTCGACCACCGCGCGCACGCCCGCCGGGTCGAGCCAGCCGCGGCGCACGGCGCGCGGATCGTAGAGCACCTCGCGGGCGAGCCGGCCGAACTCGCCGCCGAACCAGTGGGTGAGCGGCACGCCGAAGCCCTGCTTGCCGCGCGCCAGGATCGAGGGCGGCAGCAGGTCGCGCACCGCTTCCCGCAGGATCCACTTGGTCGTGTCCCCGCGCAGCTTGTACTCGAACGGGATCGTCGCCACGAACTCCATGACCTTGTGGTCGATGAGCGGCACGCGCGCCTCGAGCGAGTGCTGCATCGAGGTGCGGTCCACCTTCACCAGCACGTCGTCCGTCATGTAGGTGAGGGCGTCCACGTGGGCGAGCGCCGGAAGCTCCCCGAGGCCGCGCGCCGCGGCGGCGTGGAGCGCCCGCGGCGCCGCGTACGGATCGTGGCCGTCGAGCGCGCGGCGGAACTCGGGGGCCAGCACCGCCCGCAGCTCGCGCGGCGGGAAATAGCTCATCACCTGCAGGTGCCGCCCGATCGGGTCGAGGGCGACGCGCTCGAGCTTGCGCCCGAGGGCGTGGTCCGGGTGGAGCCACCGCGCCGGGAGCCCGGCCAGCCGCCGGAGCCCGCGCGGCACGCGGTCCACGCGGGCGTACTGCCGCGCCCAGCCGTACGTGGTGTAGCCGGCGTAGGCCTCGTCGCCCCCGTCCCCCGAGAGCGCCACGGTCACGTGGCGGCGCGCCATCTCCGACACGTAGTAGGTGGGGATCATGGAGGGATCGGCGAAGGGTTCGTCGAGGGCCCAGACCAGCCGCGGCAGCAGCTCGAGTGCCCTCGGCCGGACCACCTGCTCGTGGTGGTCGGTGCCGAGGTGGCGCGCCACCACGCGCGCGTGCTCCAGTTCCGAGAAGTCCTGCTCCTCGAACCCGATGCTGAAGGTCTTGACCGGCTCCGAGGCCGCCGCGCTCATCAGGGCCACCACCACGCTCGAATCGATGCCGCCCGAGAGGAACGCCCCGAGGGGCACGTCGGCGACCATGCGCAGCCGCACCGCCTCGGCGAGCAGGTCGCGCAGCCGCTCGCGGTAGTGGGCCTCGGGGTGGCCCGGGTCGGGCGCCGCGGGCAGCGACCAGTAGCGCTCGAGGCGCGCGCCCTTCGCGTCGCAGCTCAGGAAGTGCGCGGGCGGGAGCTTCTTCACCGCCCGGTAGATGGTGCGGGGGCCCGGCACGTACTGGAAGGTGAGGTAGTCGGCGAGCGCCTCGCGGTCGAGCTCGCGGGGCACCGACGGGTCGAGCATCAGGGCCTTCAGCTCGGAGGCGAACGCGAGGCGGCGGCCGTCGTCGTGGTAGTAGAGCGGCTTGATGCCGAAGCGGTCCCTCCCGATCAGCAGCCGCCGCGCGCGCGTGTCGTAGAGCGCGAAGGCGAACATCCCGCGCAGCCGCTCGAACATCCCCTCCCCCGACTCCTCGTAGAGGTGGAGGAACGCCTCGGTGTCGCTGTGCCCGCGGAAGCGGTGCCCGCGCGTGGCCAGTTCCGCGCGGATCGCGGGCCAGCCGTAGAGCTCGCCGTTGTAGGTCACCCACAGCGAGCCGTCCTCGTTGGGCATCGGCTGGTGGCCGCCCGGCGAGAGGTCCACGATCGAGAGCCGCTGCTGCGCCAGCGCCACCGGGCCCTCGCACCACACGTCGTGGTCGTCGGGCCCGCGGTGCCGGATCGCGCGGCTCTGGCGCGCGACCAGGTCGCGGTCGGCCCGCCCCTCTCCCGCGTAGTGGAACACCCCGTTGATGCCGCACATGGTCAGTGGCTCTCCCGGAACGCGTCGGGCAGCGGCGCGGGCGGCGACGACAGGTCCGCGCGCGACGCCACCACCTCGATCAGCCCCATCGGCACTCCCGAATAGTAGTCGCGGTCGAAGAAGTAGTCCCCGAGCCGGAGGTTCGGGTAGTGGGGGCTGCGGTTCATGCGGATCTCCGCCCGGTAATACCCCGGAGCCACGTCCGGCGGCACCACCAGCCGGAAGGAATCGCGCACCACCTCCTCCGGGCGCCACAGGTCCACGCCGTAGGCGCCCTCCACCGGGAGATGGTCGTGGCGGAAGCGGTAGCGTTCGCGGCGCAGCCGCTCGAGCACCTTGCGCGCGGGCTTGGCCAGCACCGCCGGGGGCGAGAACCCGGCCGGGAGCGGCCGCTCGAAGCGCACCGTGGTGGTGTAGTGGCCGCCCGGCAGCGGGCGGAGGGCGCGCCAGTCCGCCACCCCGTTCAGCGTGTCCCCGCGCGCCACGCGCGAGGGCCACAGCGAGAGCCGGTGCACCACCGGGAGGTCGTCGGCGTAGCGGCGCCCCACGGGGAAGCGGCCCGACACGAAGGGCACGGTGAACGGCCGCTCGCCGGCCGGCGCCGCGAGCGAGTCGAGTCCGGCCTCGCGCACCCGGTACACGGTGAAGCCGCCGCGGTCGTAGACGCGCTCGAAGGCCCCGGGCTCGCGGTCGAGGCGCCGGCGCGCCGCCGCCGCCCACGCCGGGCTCGGCGCCCAGTAGTTGAAGAGCGGGATCTCGCGGAAGTCGCCGTTCACGACCACCACCGTGACGCCGTGGCGCCGGATCACCTCGCGGGTCCGCGCCCCGGCGGCGTAGGGGTCGAGCGCGTCGCGCGCGTCGAGGATCCGCCGGAGCGCGAGCGAATCGCTCGGCGAGCTGTGCTGGTCCACGAGCGTCGCCACGTAGTGGCGGGTGAGCATCGGGACGCCGTAGGAGGTGGCCGGATCGGCGAGCACCACCTGGCCGGGCGGCAGCTCGCGGTCCATCCACGCCAGGTGCTCGCGCCAGCGCAACGGGCTGATCTCGCGGTCGGCGCGCACGAAGCGCCCGGGCTCGAGGAAGGTGCGGGCCGCGTCCTGCGCGACCGGCAGCAGCAGGAGGAGCAGCGCCGCCAGCGCCGCCCGCGCGCCGAGCCGTGAGCCCGCGAGGCCCGCCGCCGCGGGGGGCGGCGGCGCGCCCGGCGTCCCCCACGCGGCGCGCCCCAGGGCCAGCAGCAGCCACCCCACCAGCGCCCCGAGCGGCACCATCCAGATCATGCGCATCAGCAGGTAGCCGAGCCGGGGCTCGAGCACCGCGACCGCGAACGGGTTGAAGATCACCAGCGCCACCGCCAGCGAGGTGGTGAGCGCGAGGAGCGCCGCCGGGTCGCGGCGGCCGAAGCGCCACAGCGCGACCCACGCGATCGGGAACAGCACCCACAGCGATCCCATCCAGTCCCACAGCACCCCCACCGAGACCACCCGCAGCGAGTCGGTGAGCACCAGCAGGCCCTGCGGCTCGGTGTGGATGACGTTGACCGGGGCGTAGGACCGGGCCGCCCGCCACAGCAGGTAGGGCAGGCTCGCCGCCCCGAGCGCGAGCGCGGTGACCAGCGCGCGCCCCGCGGGGCCGCGCAGCGTGCGCTCGCGGAGCGCGAGCCCGGCGGTGAGCGCCCCCAGCGTCATCGCGAGCTGGATCGCCGAATACAGGTGGCAGGCCACCGCCCCGAGGGCGAGCCCCACCGCCGTGAGCCGCCCCGCGCGCGAGGGCCGGGCCACGTCCGCCAGCACCGCGATCGCGGTGGCCAGGCACAGCTGGTCGGCGAGGAAGGTCGAGAACACCGCCTTGGCGAGCGGGAACCACTGGAGGGAGCCCGCGAGCAGCAGCAGCTGGACCCACGCGAACACCGCCGCGCCCGCCGCACCCGCGGCCAGCCAGCCGAGGGCCGCGAGGTTGAGGATGAAGAGCGGCGCGATCGCGGCCGGCAGCCGGATCCACGCGTCGGCCGGATCCACGCGCGCGAGCTTCGCGACCAGCGCGACCTGCGGGTGCCACAGGCCCTTGCGCGGGTCTTCGCCCTCGGGGCCCGCGCCCTTGAAGAAGGCGTCGCGCGGGAACGCGTCCCCGGTCTCGAGCATCCGGCGCACGGTCCCGATGTGGTCCGGGGAGTCGCTGAAGTACGAAACCGGGGTGCCGATCCGGCCGGCATGGAGCGCGGCCAGCGCGGCCGCGGCCAGCACCGCCGCGAGCGCGGCGCCGCGCAGGCGGGCCGGGGGCGCGG
>CAZIVR010000052.1:0-24695 GCA_964542745.1 uncultured bacterium | reverse complement strand
GAGGGTGGCCGCAGAGAGAAACTAGTGCCTTGAATCAGGGTCGTTCCATATCACCGGATGGCGATCACGCGACGGCTCACTTCGAGCCCGCCGCCCGCGAAGCGGACCAGGTAGACGCCCGGCCCGAGCCTGCGGTCCCCGCCCTCGGCGAGCGAGAACGGCACCGAGTAGGTGCCCGGCTCGTCGGTGCGGTCCACCAGGGTGCGCACGCGCTGCCCGGTGACACTGAAGACGTCGATCCGGACCGGCGAGCGCAGCGGAAGCGAGTAGGTGAGCGCGGTCGCGCCCGTGAACGGGTTGGCCCCGGTCACCGCGAACGACACCGAGCCCGGCACCCCCCGCCCGCCCGGCGCCGCGGCGTAGGCGAGCGGCTGTTCGGTGCCGTCGGCCTTGAGCGCCATGAGCCGGTAGTAGGAGTCGTCCGTCGCCGAGCCATCCACGTAGCGGTACTCCGCGTTCGGCGTGACCGGGATTCTCGCCGTGTTGAGCCGCGTGAAGCCCGCCCCCTCGGCGCCGCGCCGGTCCACGAACCAGCCGACCACGTCGGCGTCCACGCGCGCGGACCACTCGAGCGCGACGCCCTCGCTCACGCGCCGCGCGACGAAGTGCGACACGAGGGTGCCGGTGGCCTGCTCGCACGTCACCGGGGTCGCGCACGACTTCACGTCGTCCGGGGACGGCAGGTCCGCGGCGGTCGCCGTCCACGTGACGAGGTCGCTGGCCGGGATGCAGTTCGACGGGATCCGCAGCGCCACGGTGATCGAGCCCGACTGGCCCGGGCTCACCGGGCCGACGGTGGTCGTGACCGGGCCCCCGACGATCCAGTTCTGGGTGTCGTTCAGCGTCACGCTGAACGCGCGGGCCACCGTGCTCGGGTTGTGGACCGTGTAGGTCGCCGCCCGGTCGGTTCCCGGGATGCCTTCGACCGGTGCCTGGCAGGACACCGTGTGCGGCGTGCAGGCGGCGTTGCCGCGCACCGTGTAGTTGCCGCCGACCGCCCCGTCCACGCGGCTCACGAGCCCCGTGCACTGGGCGCCCACGAACACGCGCACGTCGCCCTCGACGGTCTGGATCTGCGTCGAGACGGCGGGGTTGCCCACCAGCGCCCTCGGGATCCGGATCTCGATGGTGTTGTCGGACCGGATGGTCCCGGTGGCCGAGCCCTCGGCCTGGAAGCCCAGCGTGGGATCCAGGTAGCCGTAGGAGAAGGTCGGGATCGCGGTGACGTCGCAGGTTTCCATCGCCACCCACTTGCGCGGGTTGGTGGCGCCCGGAACCGTGAACAGGATGTACCAGGTGGAACTGAGCGGCGGGCTCGCCGGATTGATCGCGGCCACGCGCATGGAGAAAACGAGCGTGTTGACGCTCGGGCCGAGGTACGGCTCGGCGACCCACACCTTCTCGATGTCCTGTCCCGGACCGCCCAGCACCGTCACGTCGCCGATCGGGTCGCTGGCCACGGTGATGCCGGGCAGCTTGCAGGAGCTCTCGGCCGCGGTCACCACCGAGCACGGCGGATTGTCGGTGAGCGCCGGGCAGGGGCCGCTGTTGTCCACGACCGTCTTGCTCGCGATCGCGGAGACGCCCGCCACCTGCTTCGTGATGAAGATGCCGCCCG
Source organism: uncultured bacterium (assembly GCA_964542745.1). GTDB lineage: Bacteria > Eisenbacteria > RBG-16-71-46 > RBG-16-71-46 > RBG-16-71-46 > DATKAB01. The sequence goes on along the minus strand of CAZIVR010000052.1, from coordinate 23,077 downwards.
CGCCCGCGTAGCTCAGCAGTGTCGAGCCGTCGGCGGGGTTGACGTCCATCTCCTGGCACTCGAGCAGGTCGCGGCAGCAGGAGCAGCCGAGGCCGTCTTCGCACACCACGCCGGTATGGACGACGTGGTCGCTGACGCGAACCTGCTCGATCACCGGGAGCGGGCCGAGCGCGTTGTTGGTGCGGGCGTGGAAGTAGTGCCACTGCGATCCCGGCGAGACGCTCGACGAGGCGTCGGTCCCGTACCAGGAGAACACCACGCGCCCGTCGGAGCCGGCGTCCACCTGGGGCAGCACGCAGGTCTTGGTCGCCGCGCCGTTGTTCACCCGCACCGGCGGCGTCCAGGTCGGCGTCAGGCTGGTCTTGATGTCGGAGGAGCCGCTGTACCAGACGCTGTTGCCGTCCGCCCACACCGTGTACACGTTTCCGGCGCCGTCCACCGCGACCCAGCTGAAGACGTGGTCGTAGGTGGCGCCCGGGGGCCCCGCGTACACCAGCGAGCTGCTCCAGGTGAGGCCGAAGTCGCGCGAGACCGCCATGTAGATCTTGTGGCCGTTGCTCTGGTCCTGCGTGGTGAGGATGTAGCCGTGGTAGAGGTTGCCCTGCCCGTCGGGCCCCGCGGCCAGCGGGGCCGTCGCGCCGGGGCGCTCGTCACACACGAGCGGGCCCAGCTGCGTCGCGAGCGTGGTGCCGACCACGTCGTTGTAGACCGGGATCGGCGGGCCGAACGTGAGGCCGGCGTCGTCCGACCGGGAGCAGAACAGCTGGTTCCCGGTGTTCAGCGAGCGCCACGACAGGAACAACGTGTTGGCGCCGTAGGCCGCGTTCCACTGGCGGTCGTTGACCGGCACCGGGTCCGAGACCACCACCGGGACGAAGGTCGCGCCGTTGTTCACCGACGTGGACGACGTGATGTTCGCGAGCGTCAGGCTCGAGACGTAGAGGTTGAAGTTGCCGAGCACGTTGCGCTCCGGCGCGATCTCGAGGTCCGTGTCGCCGCCGCCCACGCCGGCGTCGGCGTTGGGAATGAAGACCGGCGACTGCGCGCACACGTCGGAGACCGGGATCTTCCACAGGCCGATGCCGCCGCCGACGCCCGCGATGCCGCTCACCCAGGCGTTGCCGTCGCGGTCGAACTTCACCGCCGGCTCGCCGTCGCCGCCGTGGTCGAACACCGGACCCTGCCCGGCTAGGTGCTTGTTGCAGGTGAAGACATCCGCGCTCGGCAGGTAGACGGCGTTGCCGCTCGTGCCGGTCGGGCGCGGGCCCAGCGTGATCGTGCCCTGGAAGCTCTCGTTCACGGTCGAGAAGGCCAGCGTGCGGATGCGGTAGCTGGTGGTCCCGACCGTGGGGGAGAACACGATGACCTCGGGGTCGCTCGAGCTGGCCGACGACGTGATCGTCGTGTTGGTGGAGGGGTTCTGCAGGTAGACGTCGAAGTCGTTCTGCGGGGTCGGCCACTGGACCTTGATGATCACCACGTGGTCCGGGTTGGCGGCCATGTAGGCGCCCGACACGGTCACCGTGAGCGCGTAGTCGTCGCAGCTGCCGGGGAACAGCGAGCAGTCGGGATCCCCGAGCTGGGGCGAGGGGTTGACGCTCGTGAAGGGGCCGGAGTTGTAGAGCAGGTTCGGCGTCGAGGGCGAAAGCGTTCCGCCGGACGGCACCGCGGCCAGCGCGCGGCCGGCCGGCGCGAGCGCCAGCAGCAGCGCGCACGCGCGAAGGAAGAGTGGAAGCCTGGGCATGATCGGCCCTCCCGGGGCATGGGGTGATGGAGTCGGCCCGCCGGGCAAGGCTCGCGCCCGGCTCGAGGCCGTGTCGTCACCCGGAGGGCCCGGATCGCCCAGGCGGGTACGCGTGCGGAAGCCTCGCGAACCGCTGTTGACCCCGGCTTGACTGGGAGCGGCCGGGGGGCGCCCGGCCGGGAGTCATTCGAGCGAGTCTGCCGCGGCGAGCGGGGCCGGGGCGCCCGGAAGGTAGGCCGAGAGGGCGACGCTCGAGGCGTAGAGCGAGTCGCTGCCGCGGGCCATGATCCGGTAGCCCGGCCGGCTCGCGGGAGGCACGTCCCAGACGTAGATGTAGTAGCCGACCCGGCGCGCCTCCCCGAGCGGGCCCACCTCGGAGTAGCGGAGCCGCCGGCCCTCGGGCCGGGCGAACGCGGTGGCCCAGCGCACCTTCCAGTCCCGGTCGTAGCGCACCACCACGTAGCCGTAGCGCGGGTGGCGGAGCTTCCACGTCTGCTTGGCGGTCTCGGCGCCCTGCGAGGGCTCGCCGAGCTTCGCGAGCTTGCGACGCACCTGCAGGTCGCTCATGCCGAGCTCGATCCCGAGCAGGCTCGGGCCGGGCCGGGCCGCCCCGGTGAGGGAGAGCGCGAGGAGCGCGAGCAGCGCGCCGCGGATCCAGATCGTTCGCATGGCCGGGAGGATCGCGGGAGAGGCTTGAGTGCCGCTTGACCGTCTTCCCCGGATCCGGCGCCGCGCGGGGCGTGCGCACGGCGCCCCGCTAGCGGGCCCTGCGGAACACCTCCACCCGCCAGGGCCCCGCGGCCGCCGTGCGGGTGAGCGTCCAATTCCGCGACTCGGCGAGCCGCGCCGCGGTCTCGCGGTCGGCCCACGTCTCGGCCCGGTACTCGCCCGCGAGCGGGCCGGCGAGCCCGTCGGCGAGCGCCACGATCACGAGGTCGGCGCGCGCCTCGAGCCAGCGCAGGCGCGCCTCGATCGCCGCGTCCTCCGCGCCCGCCGCCACGTGCGGGGCGCGTCCCGGGAGCCGCGCCGGCGTCACGTCGGGGCGGGTGAGCCGCGCGTGCCACGCCAGCAGGCCCGGGCTCAGGACGTTGCCGTAGCCGAGGAGGAACGCGCGCGCCGGGAAGTCGCGGTTGGGGTCGGGCGCCGGAAGCGGCGCGGGCTCGAACGCCGCGTACCGGAAGTCGGGCGGCACGAAGCGCGGCGCCATCGCGTCGAGCACCGCGTCCATCGCCGCGGCCGTCGAGGCCGGGCCGCGCAGCGCGGCGCGCCGCGCGAGCACGTCCGCATCCGACGGCGCCCCGAGCCACGCGGCCACCAGCAGCGCCGCGGCCGCGGCCGACCAGGCCGCCTGCCGAAGCATCGCTCCCGGCAGGCGGCGGAGCAGCGCGTCGCCGAGCGTGACCGCGGCGTGCGCGGCGCACAGCCAGGCGAGCGGCGCCACCGTGAAGAAGAAGCGGCTGTCGCGGTAGCGGTGGAACACGGTGGCCGCGAGCCCGACGCCGAGCGCGAGCGCGGCGAGATGGACGGCGCGCCGAGCGCCCGCTGCGCGCTCGTCCGAGGCCGAGGGCGCCGCGTGGGGCGGGCCCGGCGCGCGCAGCAGGAGGGCCGCGAAGGGCGCGGCGAGCGCCAGCGCCGCGACCAGCCCCGCGACCCACGGCGCGGGCGAGTAGTCGGCCGCGAAGGCGCGCGGGTAAAAGGCGAGGCCCTCGGCGGTCCACCACGGCGTGCCCGAGTCGCGGTTGGCGATGAAGCCGAAGAACTCCTTCACGCGATTGGGGTAGGGAAGCGTGAACCACACGGCGAGCGGCAGCGCGATCCACGCGGCGAGCAGGCGCGCCCGCTCGGGAAGCCTCGCCCACACCCACACCAGCCGCGTTTCGCGCCCCCGCCGCGGGAACAGCAGCCACGCGATCCCCGCGAGCCACAGCCCGTAGGCGAGGTTGCCGGGGGAGCGCATCGAGACGCGCTGGCCGGCGAGGCGGAACTCGCCGCCGCCGGTCGCGAGGATGCCGAGCACGGCCGCCGCGCCCAGCCCGAGCACGAGCGGCATCGGGCGGAGCCACCAGCGCGCGGTCATGCGCCGCGCGGCCGCGGCGCGCGCGCGGGCGCGGAAAGCGGGCGTGAGGAGCCCCCACTCCCAGAGCGCGAGCGGCGCGAGCCACAGGAGCCCGTAGTTGTACTTGCAGAGGAACAGCGCGGTGGTGGCGAGGCCGGCGGCGCGCAGTCGCCCGGGCACCAGCGGACCTTCGGCGGCCCGGGCGTGCAGGGCGAAGGCGGCCGCGAGCAGCAGCGCGCCCGGGATCTCGAGCATCGAGAGCGTGCCGAACTGCCGGTACGAAGGGGCGAGCAGCGCGAGAGCTCCGGCCGCGAGCCCGGCCATCGCGCCGCGCGTGGGGTGGAGCCGCGAGCCCGCGGCGAACAGCGCGAGCACCGCCGCCACGAACAGGGCGAGGTTCGCGGCCTCCGCGCTCCCGAAGCCGTTCCCGCCAAGCAGGAACGCCGGGGCGAGCAGCAGCGAGTGGACGAACGGCCACACCACCTGCCGGTTGATCGCCAGGAAGAGCTCCAGCGGATTCAGGTGCCGGATCGCGTCGGCGACCTGCACGCCCGTGAAGGCGTGGGCCGCCTCGTCCCAGAGCGGGAGCGAAGGATGGGCGCGGCCGAGGCGCCCGAGCTCCCAGGCGGCCAGCATCGCCAGCGCGGCCAGCGCGGCGAACGGGACCGGCGAGCGATCACCCGCCTCGGCGGGCGCGGCCCGGGGCGGCACGGTGCCCGGGGGCGAAGCCCCGGACCCCGGCGGCCTCAGGCCGCCGGTTCCATCGGGATCGCGATCCAGCAGATGACGTAGGCGAGCAGCCCGACGCCCGCGCCGATCACGAGGACCAGCAGCAGCAGCCGGGGAATGATGGGATCGATGCCGAAGTAGCGGGCGATCCCGCCGCACACTCCCGCGAGCTTGCGGTCGGTGCGCGAGCGGTAGAGGCGCTTGATCGGAGCGTTCATGGGGTCATGCCCTCAGCAGCTCCCAGATCTCGTCGTTGGTCTTGCAGCGGTTCAGGAGCTCGAGCAGCTTGGTCATCGCCTCCTGCGAGTGGAGGCCCGCCAGCGCGCGGCGCAGCACGTGGATGCGCGGCACGATGTCGGCGGGGTAGAGCTTCTCCTCCTTGCGTGTCCCGCTCTTGGCCACGTCGATGGCCGGGTAGATGCGGCGCTCCGCCAGCTCGCGCGAGAGGTAGATCTCGCTGTTCCCGGTGCCCTTGAACTCCTCGAAGATCACCTGGTCCATGCGCGACCCGGTGTCGATGAGCGCGGTGCCGATGATGGTCAGCGAGCCGCCGTTCTCGATCTTGCGCGCGGCGCCGAAGATCTGCCGGGGCGCCTGCATGGCGTTCGAGTCGAGACCGCCCGACATGGTGCGCCCGCTGCCCTCGCCGCCGGCGTTGTAGGCGCGCGCGAGGCGCGTGATCGAGTCGAGCAGCAGCACCACGTCCTTGCCCTCGAGCACCTGCCCGGCCACCACCTCCATCGCGTACTCGGCGGTGGCGATGTGCTCCTCGATGCTCATGTCGCTCGAGGCCGCGATCACCTCGGCCGGGGTGTTGCGCTTGAAGTCGGTGACTTCCTCGGGGCGCTCGTCCACCAGCAGCGCGTAGACGCCGACGTCCGGGTGGTTGTGCGCGATCGAGGCCGCCATGATCTGCAGGATGCGCGTCTTGCCGGCCTTGGGCGGCGACACGATCAGGCAGCGCTGCCCGCGCCCGATCGGCGCGATGATGTCGATCGCGCGGCCGGTGAGCCGGTCGCCGTAGGGCGGATTGCCCTTGCCCGGCGGCAGCTCGAGGATCAGCCGCTCGGTGGGGTCGAGCGCGAAGCCGACCTGCTGCATGTCGCGCAGGATCTCGAGCCCGCGCCGCTGCGGCCGCATCGGCCGGCCCCGGCCCTGCGGGCGTCCGCGGCCCTGCGGGCGACCCCGGCCCTGCGGGCGCGGGCCGCCCTGCGGGGGCGCGCCGTTGCCGGTGTAGGGCTGGGGCGCGGCGTTCGAGAGCGGGCGGTTGCCCCGGCCGCGGCGCCGGCGTCGCCGGCCGCCCTCGCGGCCACGGCCGTCCTGCGGCCCGCGGCCCTGCGGGTAGCCGCCGCCCGCGGTGTCCCCGTCGGACATCGAGGCGTCCCCGGGAGCGGGTGGCGCGGAGGCGCCGTGGTCGGGAGCGTCGGAGGGGGCGGGGCTGCCGCCCGGGGCGTTGGGGCGCGGGCCGCGAGGACGACGACGGCGAGGTCTCATGCGTGTTCCTTCAGCAAGGGGTGAGGACCGGCGCTCCTCGTCGAGGAGTCCGGCTGCGACACCAGCGCGCGCCGCGAACGCGGCGCAAACCTGAGGGGCACATCCAAGCGGGTCCCGTGCAGCTCCTGGTGGACCTGGCGTTGGCGGTCCGGCGCACGAGGCGCGCGGCCCGGGTGCTCTGCGTCGGCCCGCGCCGTACGGCGCGCGAACCGGGTGGCTCGTCGCGGTCCCGTTCCGGGGCGCGATTTCGGGCGCCCCCGGGTTCGGTCCGCGAAGCTCGTCACCCCGCCCCGGGCCCGGCGCGCGACATCGGCGCGATTCGGTCGGTGGAGCGGGCGTGAGCGCGTTTCGCTCACGGAACGCCGGCCTCCCTCGCGTGGTGCTTCGGACTTCGGGTGCTCGCCCGCGGCTTCCGGGCGGCCGCGGCGAGGGGCCGCGTTCGGATCGGTGTGCGGCGGCAGTATGGGGGACGGGGCGGGGGAAGTAAAGGGGGGGAACGTGGGGCGCGGGTCCTCCCCTACTTCCCCCGCCACTCCGTTTCCGCCACGCCCGCGCGGTGGTTGCACCAGCGCGCCATCACGAACAGCAGGTCGGCGAGGCGGTTGAGGTAGCGCAGCAGCCGCGGCTCGACCGGCTCCTTCGCGGCGAGCGCCACCACGGCGCGCTCCGCGCGGCGGCACACGGTGCGGGCGACGTGAAGCTGCGTGGCGAGCGGCGTGCCCTGCGGGACGATGAAGCTCGTGAGCGGCGGCAGGCCTTCGTCGAGCCGGTCGATGAGCTGCTCGAGCGTCGCCACGTCGTCGTCCGCGACCCGCGTCACCTTCTCGAGCGCGCGCGCGTCCGTGGTCGCGAGCTCCGCGCCGACGTGGAACAGCGTCCACTGGATCGCGGCCAGCTCGCTCTCGAGCCAGCCCTGGGCGTCCTGCGCGCGGGCCGCGCCCAGCGTGGCGTTCAGCTCGTCCACCTGCCCGTAGGCCTCGATGCGGGGGGCGTGCTTGGGGAGCCGGTCGGGTCCGAGAACCCCGGTCGTGCCGTCGTCGCCGGTGCGCGTGTAGATCTTCACGGCGGCGGAGTGTAGCCGGGCGGTTCCTCCGGCGCACCCCGGCGCCGGGGGCCCGATCCGGCGCGGCCGCCGGGATCCGGGGCGCGGGCCGCGGCCGCCCTTGCGCTCCGGGCCCGCGGTCGGCACTATGTCCCCCCTTCATTCGGCGCTGGCATCCGAGGGAACCCTCCACCCGCAATGACGCTCCGCGACAAGCTGCCCCCGATTCTCCGTGGCGAGGACGCGGCCACCCTCGACGCGGCCACCCGCGCGCGCCTCGAGCGGCTCGCGCACGAGGCGCAGGACGAAGACCAGCTGGTCCTGCTCCGCGACGAATGCGGCGGGCGCCTCAAGCAGCCGAACGCGAGCCACGGCGTCCAGTACCTGCTGGCCGCGGCCTGCGCGCTCCACGGCGAGATCGAACGGGCGACGCAGACCCTGCTCGCGCTCGGCGAGAAGCTGCAGGCGGAGTCCGACTGGGAGGCGCTCGCGGCGGTGGCCGACCGCGCGCTCGAGCTCGAACCCACGCAGGCGGGCGCCCGGCAGCTGGTCGCCGCCCACGAAGGGCTGAAGCGCGACCCGGCGCGGCTCGAGGCGTTGGAGCGCGCGTGGGGCATCCTCTCCGACGACCTCGAGCTGGCCCTGCTGTTCGCCGTGCGGCTCGGCGAGGCGGGCGAGGCCGCGCGCCGCCGCGAGATCCTCGCCGACCTGCTGCCGCGCTTCGCCGAAGCCCAGCGCTACGCCGGGCTCGAGGAAGCGGCGCTGGAGTTCGCGGAGCACGAGGACATGGAAGGCATCTTCCGCCTGATGCTCACGCTGCCCACGGTCGCGGCGCAGGGCGCGTTCGCCGAGTGCCGCCAGCTCCTCGACATCGCCTTCCCGCCGATCGAGCGGGCGAAGTCGGCGGGCAGCGTGCACGACGTGATCCGTGCCGTCGCCACCGCCGCGATGGCGGCGAAGGGCGCGGCGGCCGGCGAGCCCTTCCGCAAGGCCCTCGTGGCCTCGCTGCGCGCGGGGCCGGCCACGCAGCTTCCCGATCCCGCGGGCGTGATCCGCGACTCCGGGCTCGAGGACAAGAACGTGCCGCTCGACCAGGCGCTCGAGCGCTACGACCGCACCGCCGCGCTCGCGCCCGGGCGCGCCGTGCACCACGCCTCGTTCGGCGCGGGGCGGGTCGCGAGCAACGACGGCGAGAACGTGCTGATCGACTTCGCGCACGCGAAGAACCACCGCATGCCGTTCGCCGCCGCGCAGCGCACGCTTTCCCCGATCGCCGACGACGACCTCCGCCTGATCCGGGTCACGGCGCCCGCGGAGCTGAAGCGCCTGTTCGCCGAGGAGCCGGCCACCGTGGTGCTGCGCGCGCTCTCGGCCCTCGGGGGCGAGGCCGACGCCTCGCGCCTCAAGATGTTCCTGGTGGGGGCCGACCTGATTCCCGCGAAGGAATGGACGGCGTTCTGGCGGAAGGCCAAGGTCGCCGCCGAAAAGGACCCGCGCGTGGACTCGTCGCGGGCCTTCGAGCAGCGCTATCGCACCGCGCCCCCGGGCGCCGCGGCGGCGGCCGGTGCCGCGGGCGGCGACGCCGCGCCGCTTCCCGCGCTCGAGCCGCGCAAGCCGGTGCGCCACGAGCTTTCCAAGATCCGCAAGTTCCTGGCGCAGCACCCGACCATGGAAAAGCCGCTGGCGCAGCGCTTCGGCAAGACGGTGGAGCGCGCCATGCTCGACCCCGACGGCGAGCGCGGCGACCGCGCGCGCGCGGGCATCTTCTTCTCGCGCTGGTTCCCGGCCCGTGCCGGGGAGTGGACCGAAGTGCTGAAGCAGCTCTGGGAGCAGGGGCTCGAGATCTCGGATCTCGCGGGCGAGGACGAACAGCTCACGCTGCTCGAGAGCTCGCACGTGGCGGGCGTCGAGGCCGACGCGATCCTCTCGGGTCTCGACTCGCGCTTCTCCGCGGTGCGGGAGCGCGCGGCCCGCTATCGCGAGGCGCTCGACCTGCAGGGCCGTGCGGTGCTTCGCCGCACCCTGCTGCATCACGCCACGCGCTATCCGTCGGCGGTGCTGCGGCTGATCGAGGAGACCGTCGAGTCCGGCGAGCAGCCGGGTGACGGGTGGAGGCTGCTGGTGGCGGCCCTGGCGCTGCTCGAGGACAAGCCCAAGCCCTCGACCGCGGAGAAGGTGCTCCGGTGGCTGGAGGAGGGCGCCGATTTCGAGCGCATGCTCGGGGGGATGCCGCGGCCCGACGAGATCCACCTCAAGATCCGCGTGCTCCTGCGCCAGTGGCGGTCGAGCGACCGGTTCCTCTTCCCGGTGCTGGAGGCGATGAAGCGCCTCGGGCTGTCCGAGGAGGTCGAATGGCTCTCGGCCCACCGCCAGCAGAAGACCGACAAGCTGTTCGAGAGCGTGGGCAAGCAGGCCGAGGACAGCGAGATACCCTTCATGACGCGGGCCACGTGGAACCGGCAGCAGAAGGAGCTGGAGCGGCTCGAGCGCGAACTGCGCACGACGATCCCGGCCACCATCCAGAAGGCCCGCGAGCTCGGGGACCTCAAGGAGAACGCCGAGTACCACTCGGCCAAGCTCAAGCAGGCCAACGTGAGCAAGCTGGTGGCGGCGCTGCAGCTGCGGCTCGCCCGCGCGAGCTTCGTGGAGGACGCGGACCACAAGGACGGCGTCGTCGGCATGGGTTCCGAAGTCACGCTCGAAAGCGACGGCGAGGTCACGACCTACTGGGTGCTGGGCGACGGCGAGCACCACCTCGGCGAGCACGTGATCTCGTTCCAGTCCGCGGTGGGCCGCGCGCTGATGGGCAAGGGTATCGGAGACGAAACGGAATTCGGCGAGGGTGAACGCCGGCGCCGTTACCGCGTCGTGTCCGTGGAGCGCCGCTTGCCGCCCGCCGAGGAAGACGCGGAAGCTTCGGCGCGCTGAAACCCCGCCACGCCGGTCCGCGCGCGACGCGCGCGGGATTCCCCGCGACCGGCGCCGTTCCGCACCCGCGACGCGTCGCCGAGAGCGTCGCGCGAGAAAGTCAAGCGGGCGCCTCTTCGCGCGAGAAAACAATTTCTCCGCGCACGGCAAAAATCGCTTGGGGCCGCGTCCGCTTCGGGCTATGGTACGCGCCTCGTCGGGACGGCGCGCACGCGACACGCGCTCCGCGACGGCGATCCGAACGTGAACTTCCGCGCGCATGCCCGCGCGCTGCGACGCTGCGCTGGTGGGCGGCGATGACATTGGAGTTTGGCCGAACATAGGGCGGTCCTTGGACCGTCCGTTCTGTTGGGTTGGAAAGGGATTTCCCGCCGCCCATTGTTTCCCCCGCCGGCCGCGGCGGGGCCGAGTCCTTCACGGAGCGCCGCCGTCGCACGGGCGCTCGGCGAGAACGCATGACGCTCCAGGCGCGCGCACAGGGTCTCGCGCTCGACGTGGACGACGCGCTGCGCGGAGACCTCGCGCTGGGCGTGCTCGAGGCCGAGCACGTCCGCCTCGACCCGCTGCCCCCGGCCTTCGACGAGGAGTGCGAGCGCATCTCGGCGCAGCTCGTCACCGCCTTCGCCGGCAAGGCCGCCGCCGACATTCCGGGCGTGGCCGAGACGCGCGCGCTGTTCCACCGGCTCAACCTCGATCCCACCAAGACGCGCCCGAGCAGCGAGGCGCTGCTGCGCCGCGTGCTGCAGGGGAAGGGGCTGCCGCGCGTGAATCCGGCGGTGGACGTGTGCAACCTGTGCTCGCTCGAGCACCAGCTTCCGCTCGGGCTCTACGACCGCGAGCAGCTGCGCGGCGGGATCGTCGCGCGGCTGGGCCGCCCCGACGAGGGCTACGGCGGGATCCGCAAGCAGCGGGTTCACCTCGACGGCCGCCTGCTGCTCGCGGACCAGGAGGGGCCGTTCGGCGCCCCGACCTCGGACTCGGCGCGGACCGCGGTGAACCCACGCACGCGACACCTGGTGGTGGTGGTGTTCTGCCCGGTGGACCGGGTGGGCGCCCACCTCTCCACCGTGCTCGAGCGCCTGGCGGCGCTGCTCACCCGCTATTGCTCGGGGACCATCTCCTCGGTGCGCGTGGTCCACTGACGGCGGGGCCGCGCGCGGCGTTCCCGAACGGAACCTAGCGCGCGGCGGAGTCCGGCCGCAGCAGGCCGTGCAGCGCCTTCGAGTCCTTCCGCGCGTGCAGCAGCAGGCGGTAGTCGTCGGCGAACACGTACTCGCGCACGAACGCGTAGCGCTCCCCGAACTCCGGGTCTTCGAACAGCGCGACCTGCCCGGTCACGAACAGGTCGCGCGAGGCGATGGGAGGGGCCCGCCGCGACATGAGCACGATCAGGTCGGGCCGGCGATCGAGCACGTAGCGGGAGTCGAACTTCACGCCGAAGTCCCCGCGCAGCCGCCCGAGGTGCCGGTCGTTGAGGCCCAGCATGTCCACGTTGGTGCGGTCCGCCACCAGCGGCCCGAGCCCGGCGTCGTCCATGGCCATCACGGCGTCGGCGTCGCTGTTCGCGGCGATCTCCGCGCCGAGGCGCTGGTGCGCCGCGCGGAGCGAAGCGCCGTAGTTCAGCGAAACCGCTTCGAGCCGCGCGTGGCGCGCCCAGCCGGGCGCGAGCAGGAGCGCGGCGAGCGCGGCGAACCCGAGCGCGCGCGGCCATCGCCCGCGGAGCGCGAGCGCCACGCCCCAGGCCGCCAGCGGCAGCACGAGCGGCAGCACCGGGATCAGGAAGCGCCCGCGCGCCATCCACGGCCCCCCCGACCACACGTGGAAGGCGACCCGCACCAGGATCGCGGCGAGCACCGCGAGGGCCGCCGGGCGGGCGCGGGCCCATGCGAGCGGCAGCAGCGCCGCGAGCCACGCCCAGCCGCCGGTGGCGGCGAGGAACTCGATGAGCTGCGACCAGCCGCGGTCGAGCAGGTAGCCGGTGCCGCCGCCCTTGGCGCGGAGCGTGTTGGGAAGCGGGTCCCCGTAGGTGGCGATCCGGAAGACCTCGTGGGCGAGGAGGCCGGCGGCGGCGAGCGCGGCGAGGCGCGCGGTCCAGCCCCACGATCGCCCGCGCATCCGGCCCGCGACCAGGGCCCAGGGCAGGTAGGCCCAGCCGTCGGGGCGGGTCAGCCCGAGCGCCACGAGGGCGAACCCGGCGCGCGGCAGGCGCTCCTCCTCACGGGCTTCGAGCGTCCAGAGCACGGTCAGCGCGAGCAGGGCGGCGAACATCATGGTCTCGAGCCCCTCGGCGGTTCCGAGCACGAACGGGGAGGAGGCGAGGCACAGCGCGCCCGGCCACGCGATCCAGCCCGGCGCCTCGCGCGATTCCGCCCCGGGCGGGCCGCCCGCTTCGCCCTCGCGGGCGAGCGTCGCGGCCAGGCGCACCGCGAGCAGCGCCGCCGCCACCGCCCACAGGGCGTTCATGACCTTGATCCACGGCACGAGACCCACGCCGAGCGCGAGTCCGGGCGCCACGAGCAGGGTCCAGAGGAAGTTGGTGTAGCCCTCGACGCGCTCGCCCACGTTGTAGACGAGGCCGTGGCCCTCGACCAGGTGCTTCGCGTAGCGCACCGAGATGAAGACGTCGTCGGTGAGGTAGCTCCACAGCCGGCGGTAGGCGACCGTGAAGACCGCGGCGCCGGCCACGAGCGGCGCCGCGAACGCGAGCCGGCGGAGGAGGGAACTCGGCACGGTCAGGCTCCGGGCGGGAAAGCGAGACGGGCGGCGGCCCGGTGGCCGCCGCCCGCCCGCGGGAACATCGGTGAGCGTGCGCTCAGTTCACGATGTCGGTGGTGATGGTGCCGACGATCGTGAGGCTGATGCGGAACTCCCACTTGAAGTTGGTGTTCACGTTGCTCGGGACCGAGGCCCCGTACACGTGGTAGGTGAGGTACTTGTTGGTGACCGCGGCGCCGCCCTTGGCCTCCGTGAGCAGTTCGCCGAGCAGCGCGTTGATCGCGGTAACGCCGGCGGCGTCGAGCGGGACCGTGATCCAGTCGGTGACCGACGCCGCGCTGGCGTTGAAGCTCGTCACCAGCTGGGTGTAGCCCGAGGTCGGGGGTGCCCCCGTCGGAGGGGTCGGGCTCGGGTTCGAGCCGCGCTGGAACTCGACCTTGCCGCCCGTGATCGAGCGGCCGGCCTCGGCCTGCGTGACGCGGTAAGCCACCCCCGCGAGCTTCACGTTCTTCACGTCGCTCGCGTCGAGCCCGTTGTCGTCGAAGACGTCCTTGAGGTTCACGCCCCCGGTCGCGTCCACGGTGTTGGCCTTGTCGTGGAAATTCTGTTCACCGCTGGCGGTGAACGGCACGACCACCGAGTGCCCGATGGCGAGCTCGACGATGCGTTCCTCGATCTCGGGGATCAGGATGCAGCCGTTCGCCGCCACCGCGAGCGGAAGGGCGAGCGCGAGGGTCTTCCACTTCGAATGCGTGCGCATGCGCGTTCCCTCCGTTCTAGTAGCGGCCCAGGGCCAGGCCGATGGCCGCCCCGGTTTCCGCAGCGACGTTGACTTCGGCCGACAGGCGGGTGAAGCCGAGCAGCGCCTGGATGCCGAGCGTGAGATGGGCGTTGGATTCCTTGTCGAACTTGATCGCGATGTTGTTGCCCGGGGTGCTGGTGCTCTCGTACGAGACGTCCATGTCGAACGTGTCGTAGCCGACCGCGGCGTAGGGCTCGAGCATGCCGAACCGCTTGCTGCCCGTGACGTTGAACATCAGCGCGTCGGTCTTGATCAGGTTGTCGCCCAGCTCGAAGCTCTGCGCGAAGAAGCCGGCCGCGAGGTCCACCGGGAGGCCCGGGAAATACTGCGAGACCGAGTGCTGGGCGCCGTACCCGACGTACTCGAACTTGCCGAGGTCGGAGTCGCCGAGGTCGAGCGAGATCCAGCGGATCACCGCGCGGGTCCCGAACACCGAACCGATCGAAAGCTGGGGCACCGCCACCGCGAACTCGCTGATGTCGAAGCCGCCCGGGTGGTAGAGCGTCGTGCCGCCCTGCCCGTTCTGGGAGACCGCCTGCGTGTTGCCGATCACGGTGGGCGCCTGCACCGTCTCGGTGGGCGTGAAGCCCGGGGGCGCGGTCGGCGTGTAGCTGCGGGTGTCGTCGCTGAAACCGACGCCCATGAGCCGGACGCCCACCGACAGGTTGAAGGTGTTCTTGGGCACGTGGCCGGTCTGGAACACCGCCGAGTTGAGCGTGGCGGAGAGCGCCTTGGGCAGCGGGCTCAGGTAGCCTTTCGCGTTGTCGCCGCTCAGCGCCCCGAGGTTGTCGGAGAGCTGGGCCTGGGCGACGGACGCGAGGCCCGCCAACGCCAGCACGGCCAGCGCGAGCGGAGGGGTGCGGCGTCGAATCATGGGAATCCCCCTTGCATGGGTGGGAGGGTGCTGCCGTGATCTCGTGCGAGAGCCGTGCGGCCCCCCGGGGGTGACGCACGCGGCTCGATGATCCGGCGGAGCCGACGGGCGCCGACCGGAGGGACTCCGGGGACGGACCACCGGCGGATGGGGCGTCCGCGCGTGCCGGCCACGGCAAACGGCGCCGAGACAATACCCATCGGGCGCGGGCCGGGCAACGCAAATCGGCCCGAGTTTCGCGGGGGAATCCCCGGTCCCGAGGGCGCCGCGGCTCAGCCGCGCCAGCGGTTCGTGATCGGGAGCCGGCGGTCCTTGCCGAAGGCGCGCGGCGTGATCTTGATCCCGGGCGGGAACTGGCGGCGCTTGTACTCGGCGCGGTCCACCAGGCGCACCACCCGCCGCACGGTCTCGAGGTCGAAGCCCAGCTCGGCGATGTCGCGGGCGGAGCGGTCCTCCTCGACGTACATGCGGAGGATCGGGTCGAGCGTCTCGTAGGGGGGGAGCGCGTCCTGGTCGGTCTGGTCGGGCCGCAGCTCGGCGCTCGGCGCCCGCGTCAGCGTGCGCTCGGGAATCGGCGCCCCCTTCTCGTTGCGGTGGCGGGCCAGCGTGTAGACGAAAGTCTTGTAGACGTCCTTGAGGACCGCGAATCCGCCGGCCGCGTCGCCGTAGAGCGTGGAGTAGCCGACCGAGACCTCGCTCTTGTTGCCGGTGGTGAGCACCAGCCACCCGAACTTGTTGGAGAGCGCCATGAGCTGGTTGCCGCGGATGCGCGCCTGCAGGTTCTCCTCGGCGATGTCCGCGGGGCGGTTCTCGAACGAGGGCGCGAGCGCCTCGAGGAAGCCGACGAACAGCTTCTCGATGGGCAGGGTCATGAGGCGAATGCCGAGCGCGGCTGCCAGCGCCGCGGCGTCCTCGCGCGAGGCGTCCGACGTGTAGCGCGAGGGCATGCTGACGCCCACCACGCGCCCGGGCCCGAGGGCGTCGGCGGCGACGCACGCGCACAGCGCGGAGTCCACGCCGCCCGAGAGCCCCAGCACGACCGTCTCGAAATCGTTCTTGAGCACGTAGTCGCGCGTGCCGAGGACCAGCGCGTCGTACACCTCCTGCGCCAGCGGGATCTCCGCCGGGGCCGGCCGCTTCGCGAGCGCGGGCCGGGGCGCGGCCGCCACCGCCACCGCGGCATGGGCGTCGCCGGCCTCGTGCTTCCCGAGCGGCACGCGCACCGTGGGCTCGCCGTCGTCGAGGGCGCGGCCCTTGCGGAGCAGCGGATTGTGGAGGCGGGCGTTGAAGACGTCGTCGAGGTTCACGTCCGCCACCACGAGGTCCTCGCGGAAACGGTCGCCTTCGGCGAGCACCTGGCCCTGCTGGTCCACCACCAGGCTCGAGCCGTCGTAGACCACCTCGTCCTGGCCGCCCACCAGGTTGACGTAGCAGACCACCACCAGGTTGTCCGCCGCGCGCGTGCACAGCATGCGCTTCCGCTGCTGGGCCTTGCCGGCGTGGTAGGGGGAGGCGGAGACGTTGATCACGATCTCGGCGCCGCCGCGGATCACCTGCTCCTCGACGGGCCCGCCCGAGTACCAGATGTCCTCGCAGATGTTGACCCCGATCACCGTGCCGTCGCGGACGAACACCGGGTTGGAGGTCGCGGGCATGAAGTAGCGGTTCTCGTCGAACACGCCGTAGTTCGGCAGGTAGCGCTTGCGGTAGGTCCCGGCCCAGCGGCCGTCGTGGAGGATCGCGGCGGCGTTGAAGAGATCCACGTCCCGGTCCACCGTGCCCACCACCACCGTCATGCCGGCGGTGTGCGGGAGCAGTTCGTGGGTCCGCTGCATGGCGCGCTCGATGAACGAGGGCTTGAGCAGCAGGTCTTCCGGCGGGTAGCCGGTGATGACCATCTCGGGAAGCGCCAGCAGGTCCACCTGCTGGGCGCGGGCGCGGCCGATGGCGGCGACAATCCGGTCGAAATTGCCGTCGAGATCCCCGACGGTGGGGTTGATCTGGGCGAGGCCGACGCGCAGTCGTCGCATGGGCGGGCGATTGTGGGGCGGCGGAAGGGGGAGCGCAAGGCCGCCCCCCCAAACGAAAACGCCCGGCCGAGGCCGGGCGGTCCCGTTACCGAGCGGCCATGCCGCTCGCGTTCAAGAGGGAAGTCTCGAGGTCAGCGCTTGGTGCCGTCTCACCGACTTCCGACCCGGCGCCGTCAGGGGTCTCTCAGGACCCGGGGCTTTACGTTGACGACGGAGGGCTCTTGAGCCGTCTGGTGGAGCCGGGAACGAATCCGGCGTCCGATCCTGCACTCGCAAGACCCGTTCCCCACTCGGGGCCGGGAATCCAAACGGCGCAAGAGATTGTGACAGCGTGAGGGGGGCGGGGCCAAGGGAAATTTCGGCGGCCCGCCGCGTGGCCGATGCGGCGGAATTCCTGCCACACCCGTGCAGATTTCAGGTGCCCGAATGGGCACCGGTCCGCGTCCTGGGAGCGAGGCCCGCGAACAGCGCGCCCCCGGCCGCGAGCGCGGCCACCGCCCCGAACGAGATCCCGATCGCCCGCGCCAGCGCGGCCTCGTGGCCGTCCCCGGGCCGGTGGACGCCGAGCAGCGGCGCCGCGGAGAACGCGCCGTAGACGGCCGCCACCAGCGACGCGGCGCCCGCCGTCCCGGCGGCGATGCCGAGGTTGCGGGAGGTCGCCTGGAGCCCCGCCGCGGTCGAGAGGCTCGCCGCGCCAGCCGCACCCATCACGGCCGAGGCGTTGGGCGCCGTGAACAGGCCGAGCCCGGCGCCCACGAGCAGGGCGCCGGGCAGGAGGCCGCGGTTCTCGACCCCGAGGCCCGCGAGCAGCAGCGCCCCCGCCGCCGCGAGCAGAAGTCCCACCACGGAGAGCGGCCGGGCGCCGAGCCGGTCCGACCAGCGGCCCGCGAGCGGGGCGAGGACCAGCGCCGCGAGCGGGGGAAGCGTGAGCCACCGGCCGGCCCGCGCGGGATCGAACCCGGTCACCTCCTCGAGCTGGAGCGGGAGCAGCACGCCGACCGCCATCGAGACCGCCTGCCCGAGCAGCGTGAGGAGCAGCGCCGCCCCGAGCGGCCCGCGCAGCTCTCCCCACGGCAGGAGCGGATCCGCGGCGCGCCGCTCGGCCCACGCGAACGCGCCGAGCGCGAGCGCGCCGCCCGCGGCCGCCGCCGCGACCCACGCCGGGGACGACTCGTGGGCGCCCGCCAGCGAGAGCGCGAGCATCACGAGGGCCAGCCCGCACGACCAGCCCGCCACCGACACCACGCCGGCGGCCCCGCCACGGGCGCCCGCGGCCGCGGCGGGCGCGTCGGCGGGAACGCGCGCGAAAAGCATGGCGAGCGCGAGAGCGCCGATCGGGAGGTTGACGAGGAACAGCCAGTGCCACGAGAGCGCTCCCACCAGCCAGCCGCCGAGCGGCGGCCCGAGCGCGAGCCCCGACCCGACCGCGGCCCCGAACGCCCCGAGCGCGCGGCCGCGCTCCTCGGGCGGGAAGGCCGCGACCAGCAGGGCCGCGCTGTTGGCCGACATCATGGCCGCGCCGACGCCCTGCAGCGCGCGGGCGGCGATCAGCCACGCGGCGCCCTGGGCGGCCGCGCACCCGGCCGAAGCCAGCAGGAACAGCGCGAGCCCGCCCGCGTACACGCGGCGACGGCCCGCGCGGTCGGCGAGCCGCCCGAAGGCGAGCAGCAGTCCCGTCACCGCCAGCACGTAGGCGAGCACCACCCACGCCATCGTGGTGAGCGGCGCGCCGAGGTCGCGCGCGATCACCGGCAGCACCAGCCCCACCACGCTGATGTCGAGCACCGCCATCACGGTGCCGAGCGCGAGCGGCGGGAAGACGCGCCAGCGCGGCGGACCCGCGGCGGAGGCCGAAGCTCCCGGCCGCGGGTCCCGCGACGGGCGCGGGCCTACGCCTGCCGGATCCAGCGCAGGATCTCGGGAAGGTTGGGGGTCTTCCCGTACAGGAGCAGGCCGGTTCGGAAGATCTTCGCGCCGAGCCGGAGCGCGATCAGCGCGCTCGCGACCAGGATGCCGAGCGAGAGCCCCACCTGCCAGAGCGGGATCTCGAGCCCCGTGCCGAGCCGCATCAGCATCGTGGGCGCGGCGGTGAGCGGGATCATCGAGAGGGTCACCGGGATCGGCGCGTTCGGCGACTCCACGATCGAGAACCACACGATCATGGGGGCGAAGTTGGCGAAGGTGAACATGTAGGCGATCTGCTGGGCCTCGCGCAGGTTGTTGGCGATCGCCCCGATCGCGGTCATGAGGCTCGCGTAGAACAGGTAGCCGAACACGAAGTAGAGCACGCCGCACGTGAGCAGGAACGGCGACAGCCGCGCGCCGATGATCGCGGCGAGCGGCCCGCCGAAGGCGAGCCCGGCGAGCGTCCAGGCCGTGACCAGCGTCATGCCCGCGGTGCCGAGCCCGAGCAGCTTGCCCACCATCAGGTCGTCGGGCGTGACCGTGCAGAGCAGGGACTCGAGGATGCGCGACTCCTTCTCCTCGCTCACCCCCTGCAGCAGGTACTGGCCGCCGATGACGATCGCCATGCCGAGCAGCAGCGCCACCCCGATCGGGAGGAACACGTCCACCAGCTCGCGGGCGTCGTCTTTCAGCACCCAGCGTTCCTCGCGGTCGAGCGTGAAGTCCTCGAGCCGGCGGGTGGGCTGCGCCGCGCGCTCGGCGCGCGTGGAGTCCACCGCGCCCGCCACCAGCGCCCGCGCCAGCCACGCGCGCAGCGTGCGGTCCTGCGTGCTCCCGAACAGGCCGCTCTCCCGCGTGTAGCGGCGGAACCGCCCGGTCTCGAGGTAGTCCGGCGGCATCACCAGCAGCGCCGCGATCTCGCCCGAGCGCAGGCGGGCGTCGCCGGTGGCCTGGTCCGGGAGGAACTCGACGCGGGCGGTGAAGACCCGCGCGGTCTCGGGTTCGGCGCCCCTGCGGCCCGCGAACGGGTTCTGTCCCGCGCGGCTCTCGGTGCGCATCTGGAGGGGCGCTCCCCCGAGCGCCCCGCTCGAGTCCACGACGCCCACCACCTGCATCGAGGCGAGCCGCTTCTCCACGCTCTTGCCCACCAGCAGCGTGGGCAGGATCGAGATCAGCGCGTAGTAGGCCGGCACCAGCACCAGCGTGAGCACGAAGGCCTTGCGTCGGACGGTGGTCAGGTACTCGCGCCGCGCGATCGTCCAGGCACGTCCCATGGAAAGCTTCACGACGCACCTCCGATCGCGACCGCCTGATCCACGGTGGGCGGGCCGCTCACGCCCCGGTCGAGGCCGAGGCCGCTGGTCACGACGTGCACGAAGATGTCCTCGAGCGGCGGCTCGACCGGCGTGTAGGACTCGACCGCCACGCCCGCGTCGAGCAGCGCGCGCAACACCGCCGCGGGCGTGGCGTCGCGCTCGAGCACCAGCTTGGTCGCGCCGTTCACGGCCTCGGCGCGCGCCACGCCGGGAAGCGCCGGGGGCGGCGCCGGCGCGTTCACCAGCACCGCGTGCTCCGCGTACTGGCGCCGCAGTTCGCGCACCGCGCCGTACATCACCATGTGCCCGCGGTTGATGAGCAGGGCGCGGTCGCAGAGCTGCTCGACCTTGTTCATCTGGTGGGTCGAGAGCAGCACCGTGGTGCCGGCGGCGCGGCGTTCCGAGAGCACCGACTCGAAGAGCTGCACGTTGAGCGGGTCGAGGCCGCTGAAGGGTTCGTCGAGGATCAGGAGCCGCGGGTCGCCGATCAGGGCCGTGCACAGCTGGACCTTCTGCTGCATGCCCTTCGACAGCGCCTGCACCTGCTTCTTCGCCCACTCGCCGAGCCCGAAGCGCTCGAGCAGCGCGAGCGCCGCGGCGCGCGCCTCGCGGGCCGGCATGCCCTTCAGCTCGCCGTAGTACGCGAGCGACTCGACCACCGGCACCTTGCGGTAGAGGCCGCGCTCCTCGGGCAGGTAGGCGATGCGCGGCTTCTTCTCGGACTGGACCGAGTGCCCCTCGAGCAGGATCTCGCCCGAGTCGGGACGCAGGATGTCGGTGATCATGCGGATCAGCGTCGTCTTGCCCGCGCCGTTGGGGCCGAGCAGCGCGAAGATCTCGCCGGGCTGGACTTCGAAGGAGACGCGGTTCACGACCGCGCGCCCGTCGTAGCTCTTCACCACATCGCGTACCTGGAGCATCGGGTTTCCTCAGGGGGTGCGCAGGGCTCGCGCGCCGCCGTCGCACCGGATCTCGGCGCGGCTCGCACGATCGCGACGCAGACTAGGAGATGGGCCCCCGCGCCTCAATCGCGCCCCGGCCGGCCGCGGCGGGCAGCCGGTGGACGGCCGGGCGCGTCGGCGAACGGCGCCGGCGAGTGGGGCGGCCGTCCCGGAGCCCGGGCCCGGCCGGGCCGCGGGGGCCGCCGCGGGACCCGGGGCGCCCCGGAAGCCGCCTCCCGCCGCCTCCCGGCAGCTTTTTGCCCGGAAACCCGCCGCGAGCCCCCTCCCGAGCCGCTAAGTCCTTGCCCCGGCGTGCCCGGGCGTGGCCCCCCTCTTGCGAATCCTGCGGGGAAAGTCCCGACTTCCGGCGTGGGCCTCCGGCCCCGGCGCGCGGAATCGCAAGCCCGAGGGTGACTCGATGAATGCCAGAATCCGACTGCTGGTGGCCGCCGCCGCGGCGCTGACGCTCGCCGGTTGCGGGGGAAGCGGGCCGCGGCTCGTCGTTCCGCCGCTTTCCGCCGTGGTGCTTTCGGTGACCGCCGACACGGTCGCGGTGGGCGCCACCGCGGCCTTCTCCGCCACCGCGCTCGACCTGTCGAGCAATCCGGTCTCGGGCGTGCCGTTCACGTGGACGAGTTCCAACGCGGCGGTGTTCACGGTCTCGGGAAGCGGCGTCGTGACCGGGCGCGGCGAGGGGACGGCCGACCTGTTCGTCGAGGCCGGCGGGCAGCGCGACACCGCGAACATCCTCGTGCTTCCGGCCGCCGGCGGATGGCTCGTGCAGGTGAGCAACTCCTCGCGGCAGCTGAACGACGTGAGTTTCCGCCCCAACGGCCGCCATGGCTGCGTGGTGGGCAACGTGGGCGAGGTGCTGCTCACGTTCGACGCCGGCGACACCTGGCAGTGGTGGCAGAGCGGCACCTCCTTCAACCTGAACGCCGTGTGGTTCGTCTCGGACAGCGTGGCGTGGGCGGTGGGCGCCAACGGCACGGCGCTCCGCAGCACCACCGGCGGCCGCACGTGGAACCTCGTGACCACGGGGTCGAGCGACAACCTGAGGGACGTCCAGTTCGCGAACGCCGACACGGGCTGGGCGGTGGGGGGCAGCGGCGTTGTGCTCACCACCTTCGACGGCGGGGCCACGTGGCTCAAGCAGTACCCGACCGGCGCCACCCTCAACGGCGTGTCCTTCGCGGGAACCGCGGACGGCTGGGCGGTGGGCAACGGCGGCGTGATCCTCGGCAGCCACAACGCGGGCGTCACCTGGTTCATCGTGCAGCCCGCGGTGACGTCGAACCTCCTGCTGGGCGCGTGGCGCCGCAGCGAGTCCCGCGCGTGGGCCGTGGGCGGCTCGGGCGTGGCGCCGCGCACCGTCGCCACGGTGGATTCGACCGCGTGGGAGCTGCGCAACGCGGGCGCCCTCAACAACCTCGAGGACGTGATGTTCGTGACCGACCTGCTGGGATGGGCGGTGGGCGACAACGGCACCGGCCTCATCCTCGCGAGCACGGACGGCGGGGCGACCTGGGGTCCGCAGACCGCCCCGAGCGGCAACACGCTGCGCGCGGTGCATTTCGTGGACGGCCTGCGCGGCTGGGCGGTCGGCGACAACGGCCGCATCCTCCACACCGGCAGCGGCGGCGAGTGATCCCGCGCCGGCGCGGGCCCACGGCCCGCCCGGAACGCGGCGGAAACGGCTAGACTGCGGCGCGTCGCTCCGGCGGCGCGCCGCAGCGCTTTCCTCCCGGGAGTTTCGCGTGTCCGACCGCCTCGTCCTCGTGGACGGCTACAACCTGATCCTGCGCACCCCGACCCTCAAGCCGGGCGGCGGCCGCACGCTGGCCGAATCCCGCGCCAAGCTCGAGAACCTGCTGGCGTGGATGATGGGTCCGGAAACGCGCTTTCTCGTGATCTACGACGGGGCCGAGGGCGTGGCGGGGGGCGAGAAGGGCGGGCGCGTCGAAACGCGCTTCTCGAAGCCGCCCCAGACCGCCGACGACCTGATCCTCGCGCTGGTCGAGCAACTGGAAGGCCGCTCGGAGGGTCTCACGGTGGTGACCTCGGACGCGGCGGTGGCGCGCCAGGCGCGGGCGCTCGGCGCCGACGTCGCGCTCGCCGACCTGTTCCTCGCGAGCGCGCTGGGCGCCGGGGCCGCCGCTGACGGGACGCCCGAGAAGCCTGCCTCGCTCTCGAAGAAGGAACTGGAGGAGTGGGCGGATCTGTTCAAGCGCGGCCGTCCACAGGAACCGGGAGAGGCGGAGCACTAGCTCCGGATTGAGCCCCGCCGCAAGGCGGGCGCTCCCCCGCGGCGCGTGCTGGAAGCCCTCGCCGCCGCGATCCCGGAAGAAGGGAAGCGCGGCCGCACCGGCCGTGCGACGGTTCGAGCGTGTCGTCCCCACCCGAAAAATCCCTTGGCGGCCGGGGTCCCCGCGAGCAACATCATCCCGTGATGATCCTCGTGAATCGGCCGCAGTTTGCCCTTGACGGAGCCCGTGGGGGGG
>CAZIVR010000051.1:0-24924 GCA_964542745.1 uncultured bacterium | reverse complement strand
TGGTCGCCGCGTGCGCGCTCGGCGCCGCGGCGGGACTGGTGGCGCTGGCGCGCCGGCCCGCGCTCCCCGCGCGGCTGCGCCGCGCGGCCGGGCGCGCGTGGCCGGCGGTGGCGCTGATCGGCGCGCACCACGTGTTCCGCCTCGCCTACTACGGCGCGTGGGCGCCCAACACCTACTACGCGAAGGTCGGCGGCCGCCTCCAGCCGGCGGCGGGGCTCGAGTACGTGTCGGCGTTCGCGCTCGAGTACGCGGCGTTCCTGTGGCTCCCGCTGGCGGCGATCGCGCTGCTTCGCGCCCGGCGCTCGCCGCTCGGCTCGTGGATCGCCGTCTCGTCCGCGGCGCTGCTGCCCCACCTCGCCTACGTGGTGGCGATCGGGGGCGACCACTTCGAGTACCGGCCGCTCACGCTGCTGGTGCCGTGGTTCGCCCTGCTGTTCGCCGAGGGGCTGCGCGCCGCCTTCGACGCGCCCGGCCGGCGCGCGTTCGCGCCCGCGGCGGCGGCGCTGGCGCTGGCCGGCGCCGCCTACCTCCCCTGGCGGTCGCACGCGGAATTCCCGCGCGTCTACATGCCGGGATTCCCGGGGCTCCAGACCTCGGAGGGGCCGGTCCCCGACGACGAGGCCGCCGACGCCAACCGCTTCCTCGATCCCGCGCGATCGTTCGTGACCCGGCTGCCCGGGCTCGGCGCGTGGGGGGAGGCGCACCGGCGGCTGCTGCGCCGGATCACCTCCTACTACTCCGGCATCCGGCAGGAGGAGCACCGGCTGTTCTTCGGCGTCATCCACGGCGAAGGCGAGGCGATCCGCGCGCTGTTCGAGCAGGGGCTCCTGCCGCGCGACGTCGGCATGGCGATGGACTGCGTCGGCGCGGTGCCCTACCTCACCGGCGCGCGCACGCTCGACCGGCTCGGGCTCACCGACGCCACCGTCGCGCACCAGCCCTTCGCGATGGACCTGGTCGCGCACGGCAAGCAGGCTTCGTTCGACTACGCCCGCGAGCGCGGCGTGGACCTGTGGTTCTTCCACCCGGCGCAACTGATCGTTCCGGCGGCCAGCTCGCGCGCGATGCGCGCGTTCGCCCCGATCCCCCCCTCCGAGCCGGGGCTGTTCGTGGCGCCGCTGCCCGGCGACCGCTGGCTGATGGCCCGCTTCCCGCTGGGCGAGGCGCACGCGCGCGCCCGCATGCCCGGGCTCCGCTTCTGGGACCTGCGCGATTCGTCCGACGCGCGCGCCGCCCGCCAGGCGGCGGTCGCGGCGTGGGAGGCGCGGCTGGATTCGCTGCCCCGCGACGCCGAGTCGCTCGACGCCCTCGGCTTCCTGCACGCCGAGGCGGGCGAGTGGGCCGAAGCCGCGCGCCGCTACCTCGCGCTCGCCGAGGTGGCCCCCCGGGACCCCGCCCCGCTCGTGAACCTCGCGGCCTGCCTCGAGCACCTGGGCCGCGACGAGGACCTGCGCGCCGCGCTGGCTGCGGCGGCGGCGCGCGCCCGTGCCGCCGGCGACGAGGCGCAGGCGCGCGGGATCGAATCCGAACTCGCGCGCCGCGCGGCGCCCCGGCGTGTCCCGTAGCGCGCGGCTCCCGGCGTGGGCGCTCGCGGCGCTCGCGGCCGCGGCGGCGGCCCTGTTCGCGCTCGCGTGGGCCAGCTTCCGCTATCCGCTCTCCTACTGCGACAGCCCCGGATGGGCCCCCAACTACCTCGGCGACCTGATCGGCCGGGCACCCCCGCACGCGGCGAGCCCGCGGGGCTGGCCGGCCACCGCCTTCCTCGGCGGCCTCGGCCGGCTCGCGGCCGCGTTCCACTTCCCGGGCCTGATCGGGCTCGTGCAGGGCGCGCTGCTGCTGGCCGCAGTGCTCGCGGCGGGACGCCGGGCCGCCGCCGGCGCCGCACCGTGGGCGCTCCTGCTCGCGCCCGCGTTCCTCGCCTCGGCGATGCGCCACGCGGTGTACGGCCAGACGCTGCTGAGCGAGCCGCTGGCGGTCGCGCTGGCGGTGGGGCTGGCGGGCGCGATCACCGGACCGCGTCCGGGCCCGCGCGCGGCGGCGGCGTGGGGCGCGGCGGCCGCGGTGCTCGCGGCGATCCGGGTGGACCTCGCCTACTTCGCGCCGCTGCTGGCCGCCCGCGGCTTCGGCTGGGGCGGCGGGACCGCCGAGCGCCGGCGCCGGCTCGCCTCGCTCGCGGCCGGGATGGCGGCGGCGGCGCTCCTCGTGGGCGCGGTCGAGCGCGCGGTGGGGCGGCAGGACCACCCGACCGGGCGCATCCTCGCGATCGCCGAGTGGACGCCGCTCACCTTCGAGCCGGCCCACCCGCTCGCGGCGTGGCTGCGCACGCCGCTCTCGGACCGGCTCGCGGCCGAGCATCGCGCGCGCCGCTTCGCCACGTTCGAGGAGGCCATGCCGCTGGCGCGCGAGGCGGCGGCCGCGGGGCTCGACGGCGGGTGGGCCGGGGTCGCGCGGCTCGTGCTCTACGACGCGGTCAATCACCCGGTGGCCGTGGCGCGCCACCGGACCGCCGCGCTTCACGATCTCTACGCCAGCGCCTACGCGGCGTTCTGGCCCGGCTACCGGCCGCGCTCCGCCTACTACTCCCGCTACGACGCCGTGTTCCCGGGCTGGAGCGTGGCCGAGCTGGACCAGGGCCGCTACTCGCCGTGCACCTACTTCGCGGTGGCGCAGCGCGAGTATTTCCACGCCTCGGGCGTCGCGAACGAGGCGGCCTGCGGGCTGCTGCTCGCGCTGCACCGCGCCGCGTGGCCCTACGCCGCGTTCGTCCTCAGGCCGCTGGTGTGGCTCGCGCTCCCGGCGTTCGTGCTGCTGGTGGCGCGGCGGCGCGCGGGGGCGGAGCTGCGCTGGGCCGCGGGGATCCTGGCCGCGCACTTCTTGCTGCGCGCGCTGCTGGTGTGTGCCGACGAGCGCTACCAGCTCCCGGTGGACCTGCTGACGATCGCGTTCGCGGCGCGGGTGCTTCCCGAGGCCGCGCGGGCGCTCGCGGAAATCCGCCGCGGGGGGGCCTCGCCCGCCTGAACCGGTGTCCGGGAAAACACGACGCGCCCGCGGCTGGAGCCGGGGCGCGTCAGGTCACCGCATGTCGGCCGCCGCGCCCGGACGATCGGGAAGCCGCGTGCTCAGCACCTGCACGCCCTCCCGGCGATTCCGTGGCAAGCATGATCGCGACTCGATCCGATGCCCGGAGCCGCGGCTGCCTTCAACTGCGCTGCTTCCGGGGATGGCCTTCTGCAATGCGCGCGCCAATTCGCTCACGCCGCGGCGGGGGCGGGGCGGCGACGAAGTGACAACGCGTTGCGGGGAGGGAGACGCGAAGCGCCGGGGGCGCGGCGGTCCCAAGTCCGAATCCCAGACATGAAATCCAGAACTCGGACCCCGAGGTCCGGGACGCTCAGGAAGCCGGGGAGTTCCCCGCCCGGCGCGGCGTCGGGATCCCGAAGCGCTGGAGCTTCTGGTAGAGGCTGCTGCGCGGGACGCCCAGTACCTCCGCGGCCTTGCGCACGTTGCCGGCGTGCGCCTCGAGCGTCGCCAGGATGTGGCGGCGCTCCACCTCCTCGAGGGGAAGGTGGGCATGCCCCTCCGCGGAGGGAACCGTCACGGCGCCCGCCTTTCCGGCGGAACGGCGCGGCTGGAAGTGCAGGTCCTCGGGACGGATCTCGCCGTCGCGCGACAGCAGCAGCGCCCGCTCCAGCACGTTGCGCAGTTCGCGGATGTTGCCCGGCCAGTCGTAGCGCCGCATCGCGTCGAAGCACTCGGGCCGCACCCGGGCCTCGGGAAGCGCGCTCTCGTTGGAGAGGTCGCGCAGGATGTGGTTCACGAGCATCGGCAGGTCCTCGAAGCGCTCGCTGAGCGCGGGAACGCGCACCGGGAGCGTCTGGATCCGGAAGTAGAGGTCCTCGCGGAACTGCCCCGCGGCCGAGCGCGTGGCCAGGTCGTGATGGGTCGCGGCGACGAGCCGGACGTCGGCGTGGCGGTCCTCGACGCTGCCCATGCGGCGGAAGCGGCCTTCCTCGAGCACCTTGAGGAGCCGCGGCTGGATCTCGAGCGCCATGTCGCCGATCTCGTCGAGGAACAGCGTCCCCCGGTTCGCGATCTCGAGCAGGCCCGGCTTGGCGGCGACCGCGCCGGTGAAGGCGCCGCGCTGGTGGCCGAACAGCTCGGACTCGAGGAACTCGCGCGACAGGCTCGCGCAGTTGATGTCCACGAACGGCTCGCTCGCGCGGGGACTCTTCGAGTGGAGCCACTGGGCCAGCACTCCCTTGCCCGCGCCGGTCGGCCCGGTGATGAGCACCGGCGCCTCGGAGCCGGCGATGCGGCCCGCTTCGCGCGCCAGCCGCCGGATCGCCGGGCTTTCGCCCGCGAAGGGATCCACGGGATGGCGGTCGCGCTTGCGGCGCTCGGCGCGCAGCGTCCGCTCCAGACGGCGCTGGTGGGCGAGGCCCTTCAGGATCGAGCCGAGCTCGTCGAGCTGGACCGGCTTGGTCAGGAAGTGATCCGCCCCCGACTTGATGGCGCGCACGGCCAGGTTGATCGAGCCGTGGCCGGTGAGCACCACGATGCCGCAGTGCGGCGCCAGCTCGCGCAGCTGGGGCAGGAGCGAGAGCGCGTCCCCGTCGGGGAGCGCGAAATCCATGAGGATCAGGTCGGGAAGCGAGGCGCGGGTGGAGACCAGAGCCTGGCTGCACGACTCCGCCTCGCTGACCTCGAATTCCGCGGACCTCAGGAACTCCCGCAGGGCAAAGCGAAGTCCCGTTTCGTCTTCAAGCAGGAGTAAACGGGTCTTGAGCCCGTTGGACTTCGCGGTGGCGCGTGTTCGTGAATCCGTGCTTTCCATAGCTCTCGCGATCCCGGCCGGGTGAGCAGCGTGGATGTGCGGCACCCTGCGTGGCCGGATCGCTGTCGGGGCGGGGGAGGGATGCTGATGCGGGAGGATTTGCAGGCCCCCGATCCAATGCCACGGGCGCATCTTTTCCGCAATCCAGACAAAAGTCAACCGAGATCCGTTCGCGCGGCTCTCTTGTCTGTGTTTCAGACATTCCGGACGGTACCCACGGACCCGGCTCTCCGGATCGCGGATCCCGCGACCGCGCCGCAGGCCGCCCGTTTCGGGCGGCGCCGCGGGACCCGAAGCCCCGCGCCGGCCGCGTCTTGGGAGACCCCCGTCCGGCGTGCCCGCCCTCCGCCCTCTCGTGTATCCTGCGCCGGCAAACCGCGATTGGGACTTCGCGGAACCACCGACGCACGCCACGGGAGCATCGCCATGTCGTCAACTCCAGATGTCTTCATCGTGGGCGCCGCCAGGACGCCCATCGGCAGGTTTCTCGGCGGGCTCGCCGGGCTCAAGGCCTCGGACCTCGGCGCCGCGGCGATCCGCGAGGCCATGTCCCGCGCGGGCGTGGGCGGCGGGGACGTGGACGAGGTGCTCATGGGCCACGTGGTCCAGGGCGGGCAGGGGCAGGCCACGGCGCGGCAGGCGCAGCTCAAGGCCGGCATCGATCCCGCCGTGGGGGCGGTGGCCATCAACAAGGTGTGCGGGTCCGGCCTCAAGGCCGTGATGCTGGGCGCCCAGGCCATCAAGGCCGGGGACGCCGAGTGCGTCGTGGCGGGCGGGCAGGAAAGCATGAGCACGGCGCCCCACTACCTGTTCACCGGCCGGACCGGGATGAAGCTCGGCGACACGACGCTGAAGGACGGCGTGGTGATGGATGGGCTGTGGTGCACGTTCAACGACTGCCACATGATCGAGCTGGCCCAGTACACCGCCGAGAAGGCGGGCCTGCGGCGCGAGGAACTCGACGAGTTCTCGGTGGCCAGCCACCGGAAGGCGGCCGCGGCGTGGGCGGAGTGCCGCTTTTCGAAGGAAGTGGTGCCGGTCTCGATCCCGCAGCGCAAGGGCGACCCGGTCGTGGTGGCGAAGGACGAGTCCATCCGCGCCGACAGCACGATCGAGGGACTGGCGAAGCTGGGCGCGGTGACGCGCGACCGCGGCGGCATGATCACCGCCGGCAACGCGCCCGGGCTGAACGACGGCGGTGCGGCGCTGGTGCTGATGAGCGGCGCTCGCGTGAAGGAGCGGGGCGCCCGGCCGCTCGCGCGCGTGGTCGCCTACGCCACCGGCGGGGGCGAACCGAAGGACCTGTTCTTCGCGCCGGTGGACGCGGTGCAGAAGCTCATGAAGAAGATGGGGGTCACGATCGGCCACTTCGACCTGATCGAGGCCAACGAGGCTTTCGCGGCGCAGGCCGTGGCCGACGGCAAGGCGCTGGGCTGGGACTGGGATCGGGTCAACGTCAACGGCGGCGCGGTCGCGCTCGGCCACCCGATCGGCGCCTCGGGCGCGCGCGTGCTGGTGACCCTGCTGCACGCGCTCGAGCAGCGCGGGCTCCGCACCGGGCTCGCGACCCTGTGCCTCGGCGGGGGCAACGCGGTGGCCCTCGCGGTGGAGCGCGCGTGAGCGCCGCGGCCGAAGCCGTTCCGGCCGGCCCCTCGGCCGCCGTGAAGAAGGTGGGCGTGGTGGGCGGGGGCACCATGGGCAACGGCATCGCCCAGGTGTTCGCCACCGCCGGGTTCGACGTGGAGCTGGTGGACGTGAAGCCCGAGTTCGTGGAGCGGGCGCTCGGCACCATCGGGCGCAACCTCGACCGGGTCGCGAAGAAGCAGGGCTGGCCGGCCGGCCAGGCGCCGGAGGTCCTGAAGCGCATCCACGGCGGCGTGAGCCTCGACGCGGCGCGCGACTGCCCGCTGGTGGTCGAGGCGGTGAGCGAGGATTTCGCGCTCAAGCGGCGCCTGTTCGAGGAGCTCGACCGAGCCGCGCCCCCGGACGCGATCCTCGCCAGCAACACCTCGAGCCTCTCGATCACCGAGATCGCGGCGGTGACCCGGCGCCCGGCGCAGGTGATCGGCATGCACTTCATGAACCCGGTGCCGGTGATGCCGCTGGTCGAGATCATCCGCGGCCTCGCCACCAGCGACGCCACCTACGCGCTCACCGAGGACGTTTCGAAGCGGCTCGGCAAGACGCCGGTCGAGGTCAACGACTTCCCGGGTTTCGTCTCGAACCGCATCCTGATGCCGATGATCAACGAGGCCGCCTACGCGCTCATGGAGGGCGTGGCGGCCCGCGAGGCGATCGACGCGGTGATGAAGCTCGGCATGAACCATCCGATGGGCCCGCTCGCGCTGGCCGACCTCATCGGCCTCGACACCTGCCTCAGCATCATGGAGGTGCTGCACCGCGGCCTCGGCGATTCCAAGTACCGCCCGTGCCCGCTGCTCCGCAAGATGGTGGCGGCCGGCTGGCTGGGCCGCAAGAGCGGCCGCGGGTTCTACGAGTATCCCGCGAGTTGAGCGATGAACCGAGTCCGCACCCGACCCTGCCGAACCTCCGGAACCACCCGATGAGCCCCGGGACCCTCGCCGTCGCGGCCGGCTGCTCGTTCGAGCTGAGCGAGGAGGCGAAGACCGTGCGCGAGATGGTGCGCGACTTCGCCGAGTCCGAGATCCGGCCGATCGCGGCGGCGATCGACGAGTCCCACGAGTTCCCGCACGAGAACGTCCGGAAGATGGCCGAGCTCGGCCTGCTGGGCATGTTCGTGCCCGAGGAGTGGGGCGGCGCGGGGATGAGCGTCCTCTCCTACGTCGTGGCGATCGAGGAGCTGTCGCGCGTGTGCGCGAGCCACGGCGTGATCGCCTCGGTCAACAACTCGCTGGTCTGCTACCCGCTGATGGCGTACGCCAACGACGAGCAGAAGCGCCGCTGGCTCACGCCGCTCGCCCAGGGAAAGCTGCTGGGGGCCTACTGCCTGACCGAGCCCAACGCGGGCAGCAACGCCGCGAACCAGCAGACCACCGCGGTGGCGGACGGCGACCACTGGGTGCTCAACGGCTCGAAGGTCTTCATCACCAACGCCGGCCCCGCCGACGTGCTCATCACGTACGCCGCCACCGACCGCAGCCTCGGTCCGCGCGGGATCTCCGCCTTCATCGTGGACGCGAACACGCCCGGCGTGAAGAAGGGCAAGCCCGAGAAGAAGCTCGGCATCCACGCCTCCGACACCCGCGAGATCCATTACGAGAACGCGCGGATCCCGAAGGACTGCCTGTTCGGGGAGCTGAACAAGGGCTACACGGTGGCGCTCGCCACCCTCGGCGGCGGGCGCATCGGGATCGCCGCGCAGGCGCTCGGCATCGCGCAGGCCTCGGTGGAGGCGTCGGTCCGCTACGCCAACGAGCGCGTCCAGTTCGACCGCAAGATCGGCGAGTTCGACGCGATCCGCCACATGCTCGCGGACTCGGCGGTGGAACTCGAGACCGCGCGCCTGCTCGTCTACCAGGCCGCGTGGCTGCGCGACCAGGGACGCCCGCACGTCAAGGAGGCGTCGCTCGCCAAGTGGCACGCGTCGGAGGCGGCCACCCGCTGCGCCAACTGGGCCATCCAGGTGCACGGCGGCTACGGCTACCTGAGCGAGTTCCACGTCGAGCGCTACTGGCGCGACGCTAAGATCTGCGAGATTTACGAGGGCACCACCGAGGTCCAGAAGATGGTGGTGGCGGCCCAGGTGCTGAAGGAGAACCCGCTGCCCTCGGCGTGAGCCGGGGGGCGGAACGGATCCCAGGGAGGACGTACCATGCTTCGACCCGTTCGGCCGGTGGCGCTGCTCGTGCTCACCGCCTGCGCGCTGTATCCGGGCCTCACCTTCGTGTTCCAGGGAGGCTACGCCTTCGTCACCGGCTACCACTTCCAGCTCAACGGCGACTACGGCCCGTGGGTGAACTGGGTGATGGCGCTCGGGCTGCACCCGGTGATCGCCTGGGGGCTGAAGACGGTGGTGGGCCTGATGTGGCTCGGCGGCGTGCCGGGCCTGTGGGCCGGCGACTGGCGCGCCTACCCGCTGGTGCTCGGCGCCGCGGCCCTGAGCCTGCTCTACCCGGGAGGCCCGATGCTGATGGGCGCCATCGGCCTCGTCTGCCTCCTGTTCTTCCGCGAGAAGGCCACCGACGTCCCGGCCTGACCGCGACGCCGCCCGATCCATGAACCTCGACCTCTCCGAAGACCAGGTCGCGATCCGCGACGCGGTGCGGGACCTGTGCGAGCGCGAGTTCGCCCCGCTCGCCGCGCGCTGGGACCAGGAGGGGGACGTGCCCCACGCGGCGGTCGAGACGCTGGCCGCCCAGGGCTTCCTCGGCATGGCCGTGCCCGAGGAGTGGGGCGGGCTCGGCTACGACGCCCGGACCATCACCACCGTGATCGAGGAGATCGCGCGCGTGTCGGCCTCGCTCGCGATCATGATCGCGGTGCACAACTCGGTGGGGCTGCTGCCCGTCTACCGCTTCGCCACCGACGAGCAGAAGAAGAAGTTCCTGCCGCGGCTGGTGTCGCGCGACATGAGCGCGTTCTCCCTGTCCGAGCCCGGCGCCGGCTCCGACGCCGGGGCGCTCCGGGCCACCGCGGTTCGCGACGGCGACGCCTACGTGCTGAACGGCGCCAAGAACTGGGTCACCAACGGGCAGCAGGCGGGCATCTACCTCATCTTCGCGCGCACCGACCGCGAGGCGGGAAGCCGCGGCATCTCGGCGTTCATCGTCGAGCGCGGCACCCCCGGGCTGGTGCTCGGGAAGCCCGAGGACAAGATGGGCCTGCGGGGATCCGACACCGTGGGACTCACCCTCGAGAACCTGCGCGTGCCCGCGGCGAACCGGCTCGGGCCCGAGGGGGATGGCTTCAAGATCGCGCTGAGCGCCCTCGACGCCGGCCGCATCGGCGTGGCGGCGCAGGCGCTCGGCGTGATGCGGGCCGCGTTCGAGGAGGCGGTGCGCTACGCCCAGCAGCGCGAGGCCTTCGGCGGGCCGCTCGCCCGGATCCAGGCGATCCAGTTCAAGCTCGCCGAAATCGAGCGCCGCATCCAGTGCTCGCGGCTCCTGATCCGCCGCGCCGCGTGGCTGCGCGACACCGGGCAGCCGTTCGGCCGCGAGGCCGCGATGGCCAAGCTCTACGCCACCGAGGCCGCCACCTGGGTGACCCACCAGGCGATCCAGATCCACGGGGGCTACGGCTACGTGAAGGAGTACGCGGTGGAGCGCTTCTACCGCGACGCGCGCATCATGGAAATCTACGAGGGCGCGAGCGAGATCCAGCGGCTGGTGATCGCGCGCAGCCTGCTCAAGGACGGCGTGAAGGTCTAGGTGCCGCCGGGGAACGCCCCGCGGGCGGGGCGTTCCGGGACGGAGCCTAGCGCGACGCCGGCCGCGCCGCCGCGGAGTCGGGGGCGGCGGCCGCGCCGCTCCGGAACGAGGCCGGCCGCTTCGCGGCCCACGCCCCGACCAGTTGCTCGGCGGCCTGCTGGAACGCGTCCTTCGAGAGGTCGGGCTGCCCCGAGTCGCGCGCGCGCACCAGGTCCTCGAGCGGCGTCACCTTGGCCTCGAGCTTCTGCGGGGGCCGGCTGACCTGCTGGCCCGATCCGCTCCCGCCCGATCCCGAGCCCGACCCCGATCCGCCGCCCGCGGAGCCCGCCACCGGGGGGCTGCCGCCTCCCGACCCTCCGCTCGATCCGCCGTCGGAGCCGCCTCCGCTCACGACCACTTCGAGGAGCTTGTTGCCCGCGGAGGGCTTGGGCAGGTCGCCGCGCGGCCGGTAGGCGGGGGTCGAGACCCGCGAACGTCCCGACGCGCGCCACAGCACCGTGCCGTCGGCTTCCACCAGCTGGGTGGCCGCCTCGACCGTGGTTTCGTCGCTGGCGTCGGAGACGCGTTCCCAACGATCCACGCGGACCAGCATCAACGCGTCCACGCCGAGACGCTCGGCGATGGGCCGCAGGACCGCCGCGCGCGGCCGCCCGGATCCGCGCACCTCGTCGGAGAGCTCGCGGTAGCGCTTGAGCCGCTCGGGCTCGGAATCGCCGAGCCCCTGCCACGCCGAGAGCGGCGTGACCCAGCGGCGCCCGTCGTGACGGAAGGAGGCGGTCAGCTCGTCGGACAACGGATGGTAGGGCGAGTACGACCCGCCGGTGAACGCGGGGAACACGGCGACGGAACGCACGTCGTGCCGCTGGATCTGAGGATGGACCCAGACGTCGTCGACCTGGACCGGCGCGCGGGCCGGGGCCGCGGGCGGCGGAAACGCGAGCAGGGCGGCGAGGAGCGCCCCGCCGGCGAGGGCGCGCACGCCGGGACGGCGTCGGGGATCGGAGGATCGGTTGCTCGTCATGTCGGGCTCCCGCGGGGGCAGGAATCTCGAGCCCGCGGCCGGGGGCGACCGGGCTCGGGACGCCACGCTAGCACGACGTCGCACCGCGAGTTTTCCGGAATCGTCAAGGCCTCCCGGGCCCGTGTCCGGCGCGGCACGCCCCGGCCCCGGCGCGTCAAGACCTCCCGCCGACGCGCCGATACTCCGCGCACGACCCGCGTGCGCCGCGCCGGCGCGCCGGCGCGCCGGCGACGGAAGGCGATTCTGCTAGACTCCGCCACCGCCGCGCGCCTCCACCTTCCGAGCTTCCGAGGAGTTCCATGTCGAAAGTCGCCGTGCTCCGCACCTCGCCCGAGACCGTCGTCGAAGACTACGGCCGCCTCATGGACCTGGCCGGATACCGCGAGACGCTGCCCTTCGACCGGCAGACCTGCCTGCGGATCAACATCTCGTGGCACGTCTACATGCCGGCCTGCTCCACCACCCCCTGGCAGATGCACGGCGTGATCGACAAGATGAAGCGCGACGGCTACGACGTCTCGCGCGACCTGATCGCCGCGCAGAACGACACGGTGGTGGTGAGCTGCCGCGAGGGCACGGTCAACAATCACCTCGCGCCGGTGCTCGACCGTTACCGGGTGCCGATCCAGTACCTGAGCGAGCCGCCCACGGAGTGGGTGCGCTACGAGCCCAAGGGCAAGATGCTGGTGCTGGACCGCGTCTACCCGAAGCAGGGCATCCAGATTCCCAAGATGCTGATCGGCAAGAACGTGATCCACATGCCCACCGTGAAGACCCACATCTTCACGGGCACGACGGGCTCGATGAAGAACGCCTTCGGCGGCCTGCTCAACCTCAACCGCCACTGGACCCACTCGGTGATCCACGAAACGCTGGTGGACCTGCTGAGGATCCAGAAGGAGATCCACCCCGGCGTGTTCGCGGTGATGGACGGCACCATCGTCGGCGACGGACCCGGCCCGCGCTGCATGCGGCCCCACGTCAAGAACTTCATCCTGGCCTCGTCGGACTGCGTCGCCATCGACGCGATCGCGGCGAAGATGATGGGCTTCGATCCCATGAGCGACCTCAAGTTCATCCGCCTCGCACACGAGAACGGGCTGGGCGTGGGGCGCCCCGAGGAGATCGAGATCGTGGGCGACGACATCCGGGACGTGAACTTCGGGTTCCGCGGCAGCCTGAACGAGAACACCCTCGCCTCGCGCGGCCAGAAGCTCATCTACTGGGGCCCGCTGAAGCCGCTCGAGAACCTGCTGCTGCGCTCGCCCATCGTGCCGTGGAGCTACGCCGCCTCGCGCCTCTACCACGACGGGTTCTGGTACCCGGTGAACGGCAAGCCCCGCGTGAAGCAGGTGATGGCCACGAAGTGGGGCGAGCTGTTCGGCGCCTACGGGCGGGGCACGGCCTTCCAGAAGGGCTGAGCGTCCGCGGGGCGGGGTCCGCGGACCCGGCGCCCGCGGAGCGTTCCCGGAGCGGCTAGCGCCGGAGCGCCCGCGCGCGCAGGCCCTCGTACGCGCGCGTCGCGCCGCTCGCCTCGAGCCCGTCGCGCGCGTTGGCGTGCGAGGCCGACACCGCCACCAGGTCGCGCACCTCGCGCAGCCGCGCGGCCAGGGAATCGGCGCGCGCGACCTCGGCGCGGAGCCGGTCGGTCCGCCCCTCGCGGTCGGCGGCGGCCGCGCGCAGCAGCGCGATCCAGAACCCGAGCATCGCCTCGCCGTAGGCGAAGCGCGCCTCGACGTCGGCGAGGCTCGCGTCGAGGCGCCGGCCGCGGGCCCGCGCGCGGGCGGCGTCGAGGGCGGCGCGCGCCTCGGCCATCGCGGCCTCGATCTCGGGCAGGCTCGCGGCCGAGTCGGCGCCCGACCCGCGCGCCTCGCCGCGCAGGTGGCGCAGCGGGAAGATCGGGATGGCCGGGTCGAGCAGGCGGGGGTAGTCGCCGGTCCCGACCGAGCCCACCGCGTGCTGGAGCGCGAGCAGGTTCGAGGTGCCGCGTTCGAGCGCCGCGTAGAACGTCCGCATCTCGGTCGCGACCCCGGGGTACTCGCGCGCCACGAAGTCGGCGACCAGCGCGTCCGCATCGGCCCGCGGGTTCCACAGCAGGCCCGCGAGCACGGCGTGGTTCAGGGCCCACGGCCCGAAGCGCCGGGTGGGGGCGTGCATGTAGAAGAAGTCGCGCACCCCGAGCCGCGCGAGGTCGAAGAGGTCGTCGCCCATCACCCGCGGCAGGACCAGCGGCAGCGACTTCACCCAGCTCACGTTGTAGTACTCGCCGATCGCCATCGGGCCGCGGTAGGGCCGGTCGTCGCCGGACACCCAGCCCAGCAGCCTCGCCGCCATGGCACGGTTCATCTCGTAGCAGCGCGGGTCGCCGAGCGCGTGGGCGTAGCACCGGAAGTAGGGGAAGTAGGCGACCGAGAGGTCGGCGTCCGCCGGCGCGGGCGGGGCGGGCCGGGCCGGCGGCGTGGCGGTTTCGAGGTAGGCGGGGAGCATGAGCGTGACGCGCCGCCCGATCCGGCCCCCGCGGCGCGCCTCCGCGATCGCGCCCGCGGCGTCGGCCCCGACCGCGAGCCAGCGGTCGGCGGGGTTGCCCTGCGCGGCGCAGCGGTCGCACGCGCACCACCTCCCGCCGTCGAGCGGCCACAGCTGGACGACGTCGGCGCGCGCGAGCCGTCCCGCGGCGAGGCTCGCGGCGAGCCCGCGCGCGAACGCGGCGCGCGCCTCCGGGTTCGAGGTGCAGAAGTTGAGGCCGGACTCCCCGGCGATCCCCGGCCGCCGCGCGCCGTTCTCGAAGCCGAACCATTCCGGGTGGCGCGCGAAGTTGAGGCGCGGCGCGAGCAGTTCCTCCTGCAGGATGTGGCCGCCGTCGGCGAGCCGGATGCCGAGCTGCCGCAGCCGGCCCTTGCGCGGCTCGGCCGCGGTCCACAGGTTGAACCGGTTGCGGGCCATCCACAGGAAGAAGTCCTCGTCGCCGCGCGCCTCCCAGGCCCAGAACCCCCGCAGGTCGAAGGCCGGGGACTCGATCCGGTCGAGGTGCGGCGGAAGACGCGTCGGCTCCGGGTAGGCGACGCAGGAGTCGCCCGGAAGGTGGAAGCGCACGCCGAGCCCCTCGAGCAGCGCGTAGGCCCCGGCCAGGGTGCCGCTGCGGGAGGCGCCCTCGATCACGACCACGGTGCGGCCCCGCTGCGGGCCCGAGGCGAGCCGGAACGCGTCGCGCCGCGAGGCCGAGACCGAGTCCGGGAGCGGCCGCGAGCGTCCGAACCGCCGCGCGGCCGCGGGCCCCACGACGATCACGTCGCCGCGCTCCGGCAGGGCGGCGCCGGCCGCCGCGATCCGCACGAGCTCCGGGGCCACGCCGAGCGCGCGCGGCAGGAAGCGCCGCAGCTCGGTGGCCGCGAAGGCCTCGGTGCAGGCGTCGTCGTCGCTCCGATCGGCGTCGCCCCAGTCCACCGAGTCGGCGGCGGCCGCGGCGGCCTCGAGCGAGGCGAAGGGGCCGGGATCGGCGACCACCGTGACGGGGAACGAGGGCGCGGGCGGCGCGCAGGAGAGGGCGAGCGCCGCCGCGGCGAGCAGCAGCGCCCGCGCCGCGCGCGGGCCCGCCGACGTCCGCCGGGACGCCATCGCGGGCCGGCTACTCGCGCCGGCCGGCGGCGGACTGGCAGAGCTCGAGGAGCAGGCCGCCGAGGCTCTTCGGGTGCAGGAACGCCACGCGCGTGCCGTGGGCGCCGTCGCGGGGCGACTCGTCCACCAGCCGCACGCCGGCGGCGCGCGCGGCGGCGAGGCTGCCCTCGAGATCCGCCACCTCGAGGCTCACGTGGTGGAGGCCGGGGCCGCGCGCGGCGAGGAACCGCGCCACGGTGTGCTCCTCGGAGCGCGGCTCGAGCAGCTCGATCGTGACCGGCCCGAGGGCGAGGAACACCACCCGCAGCGCGCCGCCGTCGAGCAACTCCTCGTCGCCGCGCACCGCGCCGAGCGCGGCGGCGAGCGTGGCGGCCAGCGCGTCGGCGTCGGGCGTGGCGAGCGCCACGTGCGCGAGACCGCGCACCGGTCCGCCGCCGCCGGCCCCGGCGCTCACGCGCCCGCTCCCGGCCGGTGCTCGCCGAACACCGCGCGCAGCGCGTCGCAGACTTCGCCCAGCGTGGCGCGGCGCTTCAGGGCCTCGAGGATCGGCGGCACGAGGTTGGCGTCGCCGCGCGCGGCCCGGTCCACCTTCGCGAGCGCGCCGGCGACCGCGCGCGCGTCGCGGCCGGAGCGCCACTCGGCGAGGACGCGGGCGCGCGCCGCTTCGACCGCGGGATCGTGGCGGAACGCGGGGGCCGGAGCGTCCTCCTCGGCGTAGCGGTTGACGCCCACCACCACGCGCTCGCCGGTTTCGACCTCGCGCTGCCAGCGGTAGGCGGATTCGTGGATCCGCTCCTGCACCCAGCCGGAACGGATCGCGGCCAGCATGCCGCCCTCGGCCTCGACGCGGCCGAGGAGCCCGCGCGCGGCGTCCTCGAGGTCGGCGGTCAGCCGCTCGACGGCGAAGGCCCCGCCGAGCGGGTCGGCGGTGTCGGCCACGCCGCTCTCGTGGGCCAGCACCTGCTGGGTGCGGAGCGCGAGCGTGGCGGCTTCGCGCGAGGGAAGCCCGAGCGCCTCGTCGAAGGAGTTGGTGTGCAGCGACTGGGTGCCGCCCAGCACCGCGGCCAGCGCCTGCACCGTGGTGCGCACCACGTTCACGAGCGGCTGCTGCGCGGTGAGCATGGAGCCCGCGGTCTGGGTGTGGAAGCGCATCTTGAGCGCCTCCGGATCGCGCAGGCCGAAGCGTTCGTCGAGCAGGAGCGCCCACAGCCGGCGCGCCGCGCGAAACTTGGCGACCTCCTCGATCAGGTGGTTGTGGGCGTTGAAGAAGAACGACAGGCGCCGCGCGATCCGCGCCACGTCGAGCCCGCGCTCGCGCGCCGCGGCCAGGTAGGCGAGCGCGTTGGCGAGCGTGAAGGCGATCTCCTGCGCGGCGGTCGCCCCGGCCTCGCGCATGTGGTAGCCGCTCACCGAGATGCTGTTCCACTGGGGCACCTCGCGCGCGGTGAACTCGAACACGTCGGTGATGAGCCGCAGGCTCGCCTCCGGCGGGTAGATGTAGGTGCCCCGCGCGATGTACTCCTTGAGGACGTCGTTCTGCACCGTGCCGCGCAGCGCCGCGCGCGGCACCCCGCGCGCGTCGGCGACCGCCACGTAGAAGGCGAGCAGCAGAGGGGCGGTGGCGTTGATCGTCATCGAGGTGGTGACGCGATCGAGCGGCAGGCCGTCGAGCAGCGCCTCCATGTCGGCGAGGCAGGAGATCGCGACCCCGACCTTGCCGACCTCGCCGCGCGCGCGCGGGTGGTCGGAGTCGAAGCCCATCTGCGTGGGAAGGTCGAACGCCACCGAGAGCCCCGACTGGCCCTGCCCGAGCAGGTAGCGGAAGCGCTCGTTGGTCTGCTCCGCCGACCCGAACCCCGCGTACTGCCGCATCGTCCACAGGCGCGACCGGTACATGGCCGGGTGGATCCCGCGCGTGTAGGGCGGCTCCCCGGGCGTGGCCACGCGCTTCGCGAAGTCCCTCGGAAGATCGGCCGCCGAATACACCTCGGCGAGCGGGATGCCGCTCGTGGTCTCGCGGGACGGAGTGCCACGCGAGCTCGAGGGCCGGGAACGGCTGTCGCGATCCGGTGTGCCCGAGCGGGGGCGGGGTCCGGTGTCCTGCGAGCTCGAGGGCCGGGAACGGCTGTCGCGATCCGGTGTGCCCGAGCGGGGACGGGGTCCGGTGTCCTGCGAGCTTGAGGGCCGGGAACGGCTATCGCGTTCCGGGGCGCCCCCTCCCGGCCCTCGGTTTAGCGCCCCGGAACGCGATATCCGTTCCCGGCCTTTCCCTGACTGGACTCGTTCCCGGCGCTTCTTGACCGCCGTCTTCGCCGACTTGCTCCGCTTCCGCGCCGTCATTCCGGCGCCTTGAGGCGGAGCAGCGGCTGCCCGGTGCTCACCGAGGCCCGCTCCTCGGCGAGGCGTTCTCCCACGACGCCCCCGCGCTTCGCCACCAGCTCGTTCTGCATCTTCATCGCCTCGACCACCGCCACCGCCTGGCCCGCCTCGACCCGATCGCCGACCTCGACGCGATACGCGACCAGCAGGCCGGGCATCGGCGCCACGATCGTCTCGCCGCCGCCCGCGGCGCCCTCGCGACGCTGGGCGAGCAGCAGCTTCTCGAGCGGGTGCCGCACCTCGAGCGGGACCACGCGGCCGCGCAGCGTGACCTCGACGCCGGCCGCCGCGCCGTCCGCCGTGCCGGGGGTCGAGACGCGCACCTCGTAGGAGCGACCGTCCACGAGCAGCGAATAGACCTCGCCGTCCGGGAGCCGCAGGAAGTCGGCCTCGAAGCGGCGCCCCTCGCTCTCGAGGATCAGGCGCTCGCCCTCGGTGTGGAACTCGACCTCGGCGCTGTGGTCCTCGCGCGTGATCCAGAACTTCACGGGCGCCTCCGGCCCGGGCGGCCGCGCTCGGGCCAGCGCCACGCGGAGCGCGGGCCGCGGTCCTCGGCGGCGAACGCCACGCGGCCCCGTTCCTCGCGGGCGTGGAGCGCCGCCGCCAGCATCGCGATCGCCCCGTCCTCGGGTCCCGGCGCGAGCGCGTCCGGCCCGAAGTGCTCCTCGAGGAAGCGCGTCGAGAGCCGGCCGGCGGCGAACTCGGGATGCGCGGCCAGCCAGCGGTGGAACGCGACGTTCTGGCGCACGCCTTCGAGCACGAACTCGTCGAGGGCGCGCACCAGCCTGCGGCGCGCCTGCTCGCGGTCGGCGCCCCACACCACCAGCTTGGAGAGCAGCGAGTCGTAGTGCACCGGAATCTCGTAGCCGCGGTAGACGCCGGCGTCGTTGCGCACCCCCGGGCCCTGCGGGAATCGCACGCGCTCGATGCGGCCCACCGAGGGCAGGAAGCCGGCCTGCGGGTCCTCGGCGAGGATGCGGGCCTCCATCGCCCAGCCGCGCGGCTCGGGGGGGCGGTCCCCGAAGGAAAGCGGCTCGCCGCGCGCGATCCGGACCTGCTCGGCCACCAGGTCGAGCCCGGTGACCATCTCCGTGACGGGATGCTCCACCTGGAGGCGGGTGTTGACCTCGAGGAAGTAGAATTCGCCCCGCTCGTCGAGGATGAACTCGACGGTGCCCGCGTTCAGGTAGCCGACCTGCTTCGCGATCCGGCACGCGGCCTCGGCAAAGCGGGCGCGGATCGCCGGCGTGAAGGCCGGCGAGGGGGTCTCCTCGAGCAGCTTCTGGTGCCGCCGCTGCACCGAGCACTCGCGCTCCCCGAGGAACGCCACGCGGCCGGAGGCGTCGGCGAGGATCTGGGCCTCGACGTGGCGGGGCCGCTCGATGAAGCGCTCCAGGTAGACGCGCTCGTCCCCGAAGGCGCTCGCGGCCTCGCCGCGGGTGAGGGACCACGCGCGCTCGAGCTCGGCGGCGTCGCGGGCCACGCGCATGCCCTTGCCGCCGCCCCCGGCCGCGGCCTTGAGCATCACCGGCCAGCCGATCGCGCGGGCCGCGTCGCGGGCCGCGTCGAGCGAGGCGACCGGCCCGTCCGAGCCCGGCACCAGGGGGACCCCCGCGGCGCGGGCCGCCGCGCGGGCCGCCAGCTTGTCGCCGAGCGCCTCGATGGTCTCGGGGCGCGGCCCGATGAAAGCGAGTCCCGCCGCGGCGCAGGCTCGGGCGAACGCCGCGTTTTCCGCGAAGAATCCGTAGCCGGGATGCACCGCGTCGGCGCGCGCCCGGCGCGCCGCCTCGATCACCCGGTCCGCGTTCAGGTAGCTGTCGCGCGAGGGTCCGGGGCCCACCGGGTAGGCCTCGTCGGCCATGAGCACGTGGAGCGCCGCGCGGTCGGGCTCGCTGAAGATCGCGATCGAGGTCACGTCCATCTCGCGGAGCGTGCGGATCACGCGCACCGCGATCTCGCCGCGATTGGCGACCAGCACCCGCCGGATCGCGCTCACGGCCGC
Organism: uncultured bacterium; assembly: GCA_964542745.1. Lineage (GTDB taxonomy): Bacteria > Eisenbacteria > RBG-16-71-46 > RBG-16-71-46 > RBG-16-71-46 > DATKAB01. The sequence continues at coordinate 5,725 of CAZIVR010000051.1, read as the reverse complement.
GCCTCGGGTCGGGGGCGCGCGCCCGCGCCCGGCGCCGCGGGCCTCATCCCTCGATCACCACGCAGGCCACCGCCAGCCCGCCGTCGTGGGCGAGCGTCAGGTGGGAGGCGCTGCAGCCGAGGGCGCGGAAGCGCTCGAGTGCCGCGCCCGTCAGGGTGAGCGTCGGCTGGCGTCCGCCCGGCTGGACCACCTCGATCTGCGTCCAGCCCACGCCGCCGGCGATCCCGGTGCCGAGGGCCTTGGAGGCCGCTTCCTTGGCCGCGAAACGCGCCGCGAAGTGGGGCAATGGGTCCTTGTGCCGCTCGCAATAGGCGCGCTCGGCCTCGGTGAAGAGCCGGCGCCGCATGCGGTCCCCGAACCGCTCGAGCGAGTCGGCGATGCGGGAGACCTGGACCACGTCCACGCCGATGCCACGGACCGGCATGCGCACCCTCCGGGGAACTGCGGTGAATGGGAAGGCGGCGACTCTACCGGGAACCCCCGGCTGTGCCAATTGGCCCACGATCGGCGCGCGGCTGGGGAATGCGCCGCGACGTCGCGGCCCGGCGGGACGCGCGAAGGCCGGAAACCCGCGCGTTTTCGCGTCGGGACCCGCCGGACGTTTCCGGCACGGTCCTTTCATGTTCGGGACACCGGTTCAGTCCGGCGGGGGCTTGCCCCGGCCGGGTTTCCGGATCGGCGGCGCGTTTCGTGGCGCGCGGCCGGGCCGCCCCTCCCGGGGCACGTTCACTCCGAAGAGGGAGGCGCCGTTGGAGCGTCTCCCGGGTCGCGGCGCTTCCGGCGCCCGCGGCCGATGGCAGTCTCGACTGGAGGTTCCCATGCGTGCCGACCACCGATGTTTTCACCCCCTCCGGGCGTTCGTCGCCGCGGTCGCGCTCGCCGCGATGGCGGGCGTCGCGCACGCCCAGGACCGGGGCACCTGCGAGATCACCGGGCCCATGACGGGCTGCGGCAAGACCGAGATTTGCGGCCCGGAGGGCGACTTCGACTATTACTGGGCGCGGCCGTTCAGCGGCGTCGAGACGACGCGCTGCATCCTCGCCGACGAGGCCGGGGTCTACGTGCTGTGGGTGACGCCGCGCTCGACCGGCATCCAGAGCGAGGCCTGCTTCCTCAAGTACGAGTCCGGCAAGGGCACCGAGTGCTCGATCACCGGACCCGACGACTTCTGCAAGGGTTCCAAGGCCGAGCTGTGCGGGCCCGAGGGCGAGTACCTCTACGAGTGGTCCGGCCCCGGGGACTTCAGCGCCGAGACCCGCTGCGTGACCGTCACGGCCGCCGGCGAGTACACGCTGCGCGTGAGCAACCCGGACGGCTCGTGCGCGTCGGTCTGCAAGCACTCGATCAGCGAGAAGACCTGCGTGATCAACTGCCCGCGCACCGTCGGCTACTGGGGCGCGCAGTGCGCGCAGAAGCGGAACGGCAGCACCAAGTTCACCAAGGCCCAGGTCACCGCGATCGCGTCGTGCGTGGACGACAAGGCCGGCATTTTCAACTGGTCGGATGATTTCGCCGGCTTCTGCGCCACGATCAGCACCGACAACATGAGCCAGCGCGTGCAGGCCAAGCGCCAGTTCGCCGGGCTGCTCGCCAACGTCTGCACCGGCGAGATGGGCCTGATCGCCAGCAACGGCGACCGGATCCGCCTCAGCACCGAGACGGTGGTCACCTGCGGCGGCGTCTCGCGCACCATCGGGGCGCTGATCGCCGCGGTGGACGCGCAGCTCCAGGCGCTCGAGGGGCAGAACATCGCGCTCGAGTCGGTGAAGAGCGCCTACAGCGCGATCATCACCTGCACGGACGCCATCAACAACGGCCGCGGCGTCGGGACCGTGTGCCCCGAACTGCAGGCTTCGGTGACCTCCAGCACCACCGCCGCGGGCGGGGGCGCCGAGGTGAGCGGCGCGGCGGGCGCGTTCGAGCTGGGCGAGATCCGCGCCTACCCGAATCCGTTCGCGAGCAGCGTTCGGCTCTCGTACGCGGTCGCGCCGCAGGGCGAGAACGTCACGCTCGGCGTCTACGACCTCCCCGGCCGGCTCGTGAAGCGCCTGTTCGACGGCTTCCAGGCCGGCGGCGCGCACCAGAGCGTGTGGAACGCCACCGACGCCGGCGGCGCGCGCGTGCGCACCGGCATGTACTTCATCCGCGGCAAGGTCGGCGAGCGCAACGTCGCCTCGCGCGTGATGCTGGTCGAGTAACCCGAACCCGGCGCCCCCCCGGCGCCACGGCGCGGCCCCGGCTTCCCTCGCGGAAGCGGGGCCGCGGCCGTTTCGGGCCGGCGCCGCGCCCTTGACGCTGCGCTCGGACTCCCCCTAGTGTCTCGCTCCGAACGTTGGCAGGAGGCGCGGCGCACCACGCCGCGCCGTGGCGCCCCAGGAGGCGCACCGAAGGCCCGTGGAATCCTTCCGGGCACCCTTTCGCACCATCGGCTGGTCGTTCATGAATCGTCCGGTCCCACGGGCCGCAGGACCTTGAAGTTCGAGCTGGAAGCCGCCGACCCGAACACCGCGGCCCGCGCCGGCCGGATCACCACCGCGCACGGCGAGGTGCGCACGCCGGCGTTCATGCCGGTCGGGACGGCGGGATCGGTCAAGAGCGTGGCGCCCGACGAGCTGGAGGCGGCGGGAACCGAGCTGGTGCTCGCCAACACCTATCACCTGTGGCTGCGCCCGGGTGTGGACACGGTGCGCCGCCTCGGCGGCCTCCACCGCTTCATGAGCTGGAACCGGGGCATCCTCACCGACAGCGGCGGTTTCCAGGTCATGAGCCTCTCGCCGCTGCGGAAGATCCGCGACGAGGGGGTGGAGTTCCGGTCGCACCTCGACGGCCGGAAGCTGATGCTGACGCCCGAGGAGGCGATCCGCATCCAGGACGGGCTGGGGACCGACATCGCGATGTCGCTGGACGAGCTGACCGAGCTGCCCTCCGAGGGCGGCCGGGTGGGAGAGGCGGTGGACCGGACGCTGGCGTGGGCGCGGCGCGGGCTCGAGGAGCGCGCGCGGCTTCGCGAGGCGGGGAGCGGGACGATGGCGCTGTTCGGCATCAACCAGGGCGGAGTCTCGGCGGCCGAACGCGGCCGCTGCTTCGACGGGCTCGGCGCGCTCCCGTTCGACGGCTTCGCGCTGGGCGGCCTGTGGGTCGGCGAGGCCCGCAGCCTGAGCCTCGAGATGGTCGAGCACGACTGCGCGCGGTTTCCCGCCGACCGGCCGCGCTACCTGATGGGCGTGGGGCACCCGGTGGACCTGGTGGACGCGGTGGCGCGCGGCGTGGACATGATGGACTGCGTGCTGCCGACCCGGAACGCGCGGCGCGGGACGGTGTTCACCGCGACCGGCCGGCTGGTGGTCAAGAACGCGATCTACGCGCACGACGAGCGGCCCCTCGATCCGGAGTGCGACTGCCCCACCTGCCGCCGTTTCTCGCGCGCCTACCTGCGCCATCTCTTCGCGGCCGGCGAGCTGCTCGCGATGCGGCTCGCCTCAATCCACGCCGTCCACCACATGGTGGGGCTCGCGCGCCGCGCCCGCGAAGCGGTGCTCGGCGGCGGCTTCGCGGCCTTCCGGGCGGAGGTCGTCGCCCGCTTCGAGAGCGGGGAGCACCTGGCGCCCGCCTGAGCGCCCCGGTCCCATGAACGCACGATTCGAAACCCACGCCACGCAGGCCCCCGGATCCTCCGGGGGCGTCCGCCCCAGAACTCCGAGGACTTCTCCCGATGTGGACTGACGCCTTCGCCCAGGCCGGCGCTCCGGCCGGCGCGCCCAACCCGACCGTCGCGATGCTGCTCCAGCTCCTGCAGTTCGTGCCGATCTTCCTGATCCTCTACTTCCTCCTGATCCGTCCGCAGCAGCAGCGGCAGAAGAAGCTCGAGCAGATGCTCAAGGCCCTGAAGAAGGGCGACCGCGTCCTCACCTCGGGCGGCATCATCGGCACGGTGGTCGGGCTCGACGACGCCCACGCGACGCTCAAGATCGCCGACGACGTGAAGGTCGAGTTCACCAAGGGCGCCATCACGCAGGTGCTCACGGCCGAGGCCAGGTCGTGACCGCGCGGCGCGTCCGCATCTACGGCGATCCCGTGCTGCGCCAGCGCGCGCGCGAGGTGGCCGAGTTCGACGCGTCGCTCGCCGCGCTGGTCGAGGACATGCGCGAGACCATGAAGGCCTACAACGGCGTGGGGCTCGCCGCGAACCAGGTCGGGGTGCTGCAGCGCGTGCTGGTGGTGGATGTGCCGCAGGAGGACGGGCCGCGCCTCCGCCACGCGCTGGTGAACCCGGTGATCGAGAGCCGGAGCGGGACGCAGGCCGGCGAGGAGGGCTGCCTCTCGATCCCGGGCATCTACGAGGAGGTGACGCGAGCGCTCCGCGTCCGGGTGCGCGCGCGGGACGAGCGGGGGCAGCCGGTCGAGCTCGACGCCGAGGGCTACCTGGCCCGCGCCATCCAGCACGAGGTGGACCACCTCGACGGCGTGCTGTTCACGGACCGCCTGTCGCTGCTCAAGCGCCAGTTCCTGCGCCGTTCGCTCGAGGCGCTGGCGCGGGGCGAACTGCCCGAGGACCACGCGCCGCCCAAGGAAGTGCTGGGATGAGCGCGCCGCGCGTCGTGTTCATGGGCACGCCCGAGTTCGCCGTGCCGGCGCTCGAGTCCGTGGCGCGCGCCTGCGACGTGGCGCTGGTCGTGACCCCGCCCGACCGGCCCGCGGGCCGCGGCCGCGCGAGCGCGCCGTGCGCCGTGGCGCGCCGCGCCGGAGAGCTCGGGCTCCCGGTGGCGAAGCTCGACGAGCTGCGCTCGGACGGGGCGCGGGAGCGGCTGGCCTCCTGCGGGGCCGACCTGTTCGCGGTGGTGGCCTTCGGCACCATCCTGCGGCCCGAGACGCTGCGGATTCCGCGGCTCGGCTGCATCAACCTGCACGGCTCGCTGCTGCCCGAGTACCGCGGCGCCTCGCCGGTCCAGCGCGCGCTGTGGGACGGGTGCGCGGGCACGGGCGTGACCACGATGTGGATGGACGAGGGCGTGGACACCGGGGACCGGATCCTGCAGCGCTGGACCGCGATCGAGGCTTCGGACGACGCCGGCAGCCTGGCGGCGCGGCTCGCGCTGCTCGGCGGGCCGCTGCTCGCCGAGAGCCTGCTGCTGGCGCACGCGGGGCGGGCCCCGCGCCGTCCGCAGCCGCGCGAGGGCAGCGCCGCCCCCAAGCTCACCAAGGCGGACGGGGCGATCGACTTCGGGCGGGACGCGGTCGCGGTTTGGAATCACCAGCGCGCCGTCACGCCGTGGCCCGGCGCCGCGGCGGCCTGCCGCGGCAAGCGGCTCGTCCTCACGCGGGCGCTTCCGCACCACCGCCTGCCGGTGCCGCAGCCGGCCGGGACGGTGCTGGCGGTGGAAGGCGCGAGCGTGGCGGTCGCGTGCGCCCCGGGCGTGCTCCTCGTCGAGCGCGTGCGCCCCGAGTCGCGCCACGAGATGAACGCGGGAGAGTGGGCGCGCGGCGCCCGCGTCGCTCCCGGCGAACGACTGACGTCGGTGGAGGAGATCCCAGCGTGAACGAAGAGCGACCCGGCTACGGCAGATCCCCGCGGCGCCGCCCCGCGGTCCCCGGGGCCCCGCCCCGGCCGGCCCCCGAGCGTGCCGAAGGCGAGACACGCCGTGAGGCCGGGCCCGGCGAGATCCGGCCCGCGGTCCCCGGCACGCCTCCCTTCCGCCCGGCGGGAGGGGGCGCGCGCGGGCCCCGC
>CAZIVR010000050.1:0-25024 GCA_964542745.1 uncultured bacterium | reverse complement strand
TCGTGGCCAGCGTGTCGTGCATCTACGGCCTCGGCACGCCCGACGACTGGAAGGGCATGCGCATCAACGTGGCAGCCGGCGAGCCGGTGACGCGCAAGCAGCTGCTCGAGCAGCTGGTGGCGATCCAGTACACGCGCAACGACATCGAGGTCGGCCGCGGCAATTTCCGGGTGCGCGGCGACGTGGTCGAGGTGCACCCGGCCTACGACGACGCCATCCTCCGGATCGAGCTCGACGACGACGTGGTGTCGCGCATCTCCGAGGTGGACGGCGTCACCGGCACGGTCCGGCGCCGCATGGACCGGCTCGCGCTCTACCCGGCCAAGCACTTCGTCACCCCCGAGCGGCGCATGAAGGCGGCGCTCGCCGGCATCAAGGAGGAGCTCAAGGAGCAGCTCGCGAAGTTCCGGGCCGAGGGCAAGCTGCTCGAGGCGCAGCGGCTCCAGCAGCGCACCGAGTACGACCTCGAGCTGCTCGCGGCGATGGGCAGCTGCCCGGGCGTCGAGAACTACTCGCGCCACCTGTCGGGCCGCGCCCCCGGCGAGCGCCCCGGCTGCCTGCTCGACTACTTCCCGCGCAAGCCCGACGGCAGCGCCGACTTCCTGCTGGTCCTCGACGAGTCGCACGTCACCGTGCCGCAGATCGGCGGGATGTACGAGGGCGACCGCTCCCGCAAGCAGGTGCTGGTCAACTTCGGCTTCCGGCTGCCCTCGGCGCTCGACAACCGGCCGCTCCGCTTCGACGAGTTCGAGGCCCTGACCGGCCCGACGATCTACCTCTCGGCCACGCCGGCCGAGTTCGAGCTGGAAAAGACCCGCGGCGTGATCGTCGAGCAGATCATCCGGCCCACCGGCCTGGTGGACCCCGAGATCGAGATCCGGCCGGTGGCGGGGCAGGTGGACGACCTGCTGGCCGAGATCCGGAAGCGCGTGGCGGCGAAGGAGCGGGTGCTGGTCACCACGCTCACCAAGCGCATGGCCGAGGACCTCACCGACTACCTCGCCGAGATGGGCGTCAAGATCCGCTACCTCCACAGCGACATCGACGCGCTCGAACGCGTGGAGATCCTGCGGGGCCTGAGGCTCGCGGAGTTCGACGTGCTGGTCGGGATCAACCTGCTGCGCGAGGGGCTGGACCTGCCCGAGGTGTCGCTGGTGGCGATCCTCGACGCCGACAAGGAGGGCTTCCTGCGGAGCGAGCGCTCGCTGATCCAGACCTCGGGGCGGGCCGCGCGCAACGTGAACGGCCGGGTGATCCTCTACGCCGACACCGTCACCGACTCGATGCGCCGGGCGCTCGAGGAGAGCCGCCGCCGCCGCGAGAAGCAGCTGGCGTGGAACGCCGAGCAGGGCATCGTGCCGCGCACCGTGACCAAGAGCCTCGAGGAGGTGATGCGGGCCACCTCGATCGCCGACACCATCGGCGCGAGCGAAGAGGAGGAGGCCCGCCGGCTGGTGGCCGCGCTCGACGGGCAGGACCCGCGCGAGCTGATCGTCCAGCTCGAGACCGAGATGATGGCCGCGGCGCGCTCGCTCGAGTTCGAGCGGGCCGCCTCCCTGCGCGACCGGGTCGAGGAGCTGGAGCAGGCGCTGGCCGTGAGCCGCGGGGAGCCGGCGACCCGGGCGCGCACGGGCGGCCGCCGCGGGCCGCGCGAGCCCCGGCGCCGCAGCCACCGCTTCGGGGGGGAGTAGAGGAATGCTCGAAGCCGTCGCACTCCCCATCGTCCGCTACGCGCTCTCCGAGGACATCGGCACCGGGGACATCACCACGCTCAACACCATCTCGGGGGGCGTCAAGGCCCGCGCCGCGATCGTGGCGCGCGCCGAGGGCGCGATCGCGGGGCTCGACGTGGCGCAGCTCGTGTTCCGCGAGGTGGAGGCCTCGCTCAAGTTCCGCGCGCTCGCGCACGACGGCGAGGTGATCGAGGCCGGCCGCGGCGTGGCGCAGGTGATCGGCGACATCGGCGGGATCCTGAAAGCCGAGCGCACCGCGCTCAACTTCCTGCAGCGGCTCTCGGGCATCGCCACGCTCACCCGCCGCTACGTGCAGGCGGTGGCCGACACCGGCTGCGTGATCCTCGACACCCGCAAGACCACCCCGGGGATGCGCTTCCTCGAGAAGTACGCGGTGCAGGCGGGCGGCGGCCAGAACCACCGGCTCGCCCTGTGGGACATGTACCTGGTGAAGGACAACCACATCCGCGCCGCGGGCGGCATCACCGCCGCGCTCGACCGGATCGCGCGCACGCGGCAGGGCGACCTGCTGCTCGAGGTCGAGGTGGAGACCCTCGACCAGCTGCGCGAGGCGCTGCGCCCGGACGTGGACCGGATCCTGGTGGACAACCAGCCCCCCGACGCCGTGAAGAAGGCGGTGGAGGAGGTGGACCGCTGGTGCGCGAAGCAGAAGGACTCGAGCCCGCGCCGGCGCGCCGACGCGCGGCGCTGGCCCGAGGTCGAGGTGTCGGGCGGCGTGTCGCTCGCCAACGTTCACGACTACGCGGTGGCGGGCGCCGACTACGTTTCGGTCGGGGCGCTCACGCACAGCGCGCCGGCGCTCGACCTGAGCCTGGAGATCGAGGAGATTGGCTGAGCCGACCTTCGACCGCGCGCGCTTCCTCGCGCGACTCGCGACCCGCCGGCTCGGGCGCCGCCTCGTCGCGCGCGCCGAGGCGGGCTCCACCAACGACGTGGCGTGGGAGGCGCTCGGGGCCGGCGCATCCGACGGCACCGTGGTGGTCGCCGACGTGCAGTCGAAGGGCCGCGGCCGCTCGGGCCACTCCTGGCACACCGCGCCCGGCCGCGGGCTCGCGCTCTCGGTGCTGCTGCACCAGGGCTGCGACCGCCGCCAGCTGGGCACGCTGCCGCTGGTGGCCGGGCTCGCCCTCGCGCGCGGCCTCGAGACGCTCGGGATCCGCGCCGAGCTCAAGTGGCCGAACGACCTGCTGCTCGCGGAGCGCAAGGTCTCGGGGATCCTCGCCGAGAGCCGCCGCACCGCCGAGGGCACCGACGCCGCGGTGATCGGGGTGGGCGTCAACGTGACGCACGCGCCCGAGGACTTCCCGCCCGAGCTGCGCGCCACCGCCACGTCGCTCGCCATGGAGGGCTGCGCCACCACGCGCGAGGACGTGGCCGCGGCGTTCCTCAACGCCCTCGAGCCGCTGTGGGCCGAGCACCAGGAGGGCGACCGCCGCGTGGCGCTCGAGGCGTGGAAGGCGCGCGCCGGGTTCTGGGGCCGCACGCTGCGCGTCACCGGCGCGGGCGGCGAGGTGACCGGCATCGCGCGCGGGCTCGACGAATTCGGCGCGCTGCTGCTCGAGCGCGAGGGCGGGGAGACCGTCGCGGTGCTGGCGGGGGACGTGGCGTGGGCCGAAGGCGCGCCGGAACGCACGGCGAACGACGCGACGGCCGCCGCACCCGGGGAGACCGGGCACCCGTGAGCCCGACCTTCGACAAGCCGGGCGACGGCTCGGAGCCGGTGCTGCCGCCGCGCGCGCCCGCGCCCCCGGCGGCCGGGCCGGAGGGCGCCAGCGACGCGCCCGGGCCGCGCCCTCCCGACCTCGCGGAGGACGCGATGACGCCGCGCCGCGACCAGGGCTGGGACGACGAGGCCGCCGGGGCGCGCGAGATGTCGTTCCTCGGCCACCTCGAGGAGCTGCGCTGGGTGCTCATGCACTCGATCCTGGCGTGCCTGGCGGGCGCGATCGGGGGCTGGCTGCTCGCGCCGCGCGTGCTCGAGGACATCATCGCCCGCACCGTGAAGCACGCGGTGGTGCTCTCGCCGCTCGAGGCCTTCAACGAGCGCCTCAAGCTCGCGCTCTTCCTCGGCCTGTTCCTCGCGCTGCCGGTGGTGTTCTACCGGGTGTGGAGCTTCGTGGTGCCGGGCCTGCTCAAGCGCGAGCGCGGCTGGATCCTGCCGATGGCGATGGCCTCCATGGCGCTGTTCGCGGTGGGCGCGTGGGCGGCCTACGGCTACGTGGTGCCCATGGTGATCGAGGTGATGTCCCAGTTCCTCACCCCGAGCATGGTCTCCCAGATCCGCCTCGGCGCGCTGCTCGGTTTCGTGTACAACATGGCGCTGGCGTGCGGCGTCGTCTGCCAGCTCCCGCTCGTGACCATGACGCTCACCGCGATCGGGCTCGTGACCCCGGGCTTCCTGATGCGCCAGTGGCGCATCGCGATCGTGGGGGCGTTCTTCGCGACCGCGGTCATCACGCCGGGCGACGTGGTCACCGCCCAGCTGGTGATGGGCGTTCCCATGACCCTGCTCTATTTTCTGAGCGTCGGTCTGTCGTACCTCGTGGCGCGCCGCCGCGCCGCCGCCAACCGGGAGGAGCACCGTGTCCCTCAATCGTAAGACCGAGGCCGTGACGCGCCGCTCGCGCCGCCGGCTGCCCGCCGCGGGCCTGCTCGCGGTGGACGTCGGCAACAGCGAGACGGTCGTGGGCCTGTTCCGCGGCAAGGAGCCGGTGCACTTCTGGAGGCTCACCAGCGGGCGGCTGACCGCCGACGAGGCGAGCCTGCAGCTCGAGGCCCTGCTGCGCCGCGACGGCGCCGGCCCGGGCCGGGGCATGGGAGCGGTGGTGTGCTCCGTCGCGCCCTCGCTCACGATGCAGTGGCTGAAGGCGCTCGACGGCGTCACCGGGCGGCCCGCCTTCGAGGTCAGCGCGGCGACCGTGAAGAGCCTGCCGATCCGCTACCACGACCGCTCGGCGGTGGGGGCGGACCGGATCGCCAACGCCGTCGCCGCGCGCGCCATCTACGGCACGCCCGCGATCGTCGTGGACCTCGGCACCGCCACCACGTTCGACTGCGTGTCCAAGCAGGGCGCCTACCTGGGCGGCGTGATCGCCCCGGGCGTGATGACCTCGGCCGAGGAGCTGTTCCGCCGCGCCGCGCGCATCCCGCGCGTGGAGCTGCGCCGCCCGGCCCGCGCCCTCGGCCGCACCACCGAGGAGGCCCTGCAGGCGGGCGTCCTGTGGGGCACGGCGGGACAGGTGGACGCGCTCGTGCGGCGTCTCGCGATCGAGATGAAGGGCACGCCGCACGTTATTGCGACCGGAGGACTTGCGAAGGTGATCGCTTCCGAGTGCGAGACCGTGAACGTGGTGGACGAGGCGCTCACCCTGAAGGGCATGCGGGTGATCTGGGAGGAGACTTCCGAATGATCCGCCCCGCGTCTCGCCCCGCCTTCGTCACGGCCGCCCGCGCGCTGGCGATCGCGCTCGCGGCGGCCGGGCTCGCGGGCGCGGTTCCCGCCGCGGCGATGCCGCCCCCGGGCCCGGCGCCCGCCGCGAAGCGCCCCGCGCCCGCCCCCGCGAAGCCCGCCGCGACGACCGGCCGGATCGCGAGCATCGCCTCCACCTCCTCGGCCACGCTCGACTCCACGTGGTACCGCGACGTGGTGCGGAAGCTCGCGAATCCCCTCTGGGACGGGCGCGGCATCGGCACCGGGGGGATCGATTCGGCGGCCACGTTCATCGCCACCGAGATGATGGCCGCCGGGCTCGACGTGCCGTTCTCGAGCGGCTACTTCCAGTCCTTCGAGGTCACGACCGGCGTCTCGGTCGGGGAGCCGTGCGGCGTGAGCGCCGGGGCGCTCGCCGTGGCGGCGGGCGACGACATGCAGCCGCTCGGGTTCTCGACCAACGGCACGCTGCGCGCGCCGGTGGTGTTCGCGGGCTACGGCATCAGCGCCCCCGGCTACGAGTGGGACGACTACGCCGGGCTCGACGTGCGCGACAAGATCGTGCTGGTGCTCTCGCAGGAGCCGGGCGAGATGGACTCGACCAGCCGCTTCGACGGCAGCGTGAACACGCCCTACGCGGAGATCCGCACCAAGGCCATCACCGCGCGCGAGCACGGGGCGCTCGCGCTGCTCGTGGTGAACGGCCCGCAGCATCACGCCGGCGAGCCGCTCCGCAGGCCGCGCACCGAGGGCGCCGGCTACATGTCGGGCGGGCTGCTGGCCGCGACCGTGAGCGAGCGCGTGGCCGGGTCCCTGCTCGAGCCCGCGGGAATCACGCTCGAGGCCGCGCAGCGCGCCATCGAGTCGCACCGCCGCCCGCACAGCCTGGCGCTGCCCGAATCGGCCACCGTCACCGTGACGCTGCGGCGCACGCGCGCCTCGATCCGCAATGTGGCCGGGATCCTGCGCGGCCGCGACCCGGGGCGCACGCTGGTGGTGGGCGCCCACTACGACCACCTCGGCTACGGCACCGAGAGCTCGCTCGATCCCGGCACCGGCAGGCCGCACGTGGGGGCCGACGACAACGCCTCGGGCGTCGCGGCCATGCTCGGCGTGGCGCGGCGTTTCGGCGAGCGGGCGAAGGGCGGCTGGCAGCCCGAGCACAACCTGCTGTTCGCGGCCTTCACGGGCGAGGAGAGCGGGCTGCTCGGCTCGTCGCACTTCACCGACGACCCCCCGGTGCCGCTCAAGGAGATCGAGGCCATGCTCAACATGGACATGGTCGGGCGGCTCCGCGACAACCGGCTGATGGTGATGGGCACCGGCACCTCGGAAGTGTTCCCCGCGATGGTGGCCGCCGCCAACCGCCGCGCCGGGCGCGACAGCTTCGCGCTCCGCACCTCGAGCGACGGCTACGGGCCGAGCGACCACTCGTCGTTCTACAAGCGGCAGGTCCCGGTGCTGATGCTGTTCACCGGGGCCCACGCCGACTACCACAAGCCGAGCGACACCTGGGACAAGGTGCACGCGCAGGGCGTCGCGCGGATCTCGGCGTTCGCCGCGGCGCTGGTGGAGTCGCTCGACGCGCGGCCACGGCCGCCGTACCGCAGGGCCGAGGCCGACAGCAGCGTCGGGCGCATCGCCGGGGGCGGGGGCTACGGCGCCTACCTCGGCACCATTCCCGACTACATGCAGACCGAGGGCGGCGTGCTGCTCTCGGGGGTGCGCGCCGACGGACCGGCCGCGCTGGCCGGGCTCCAGGGAGGAGACGTGATCGTGAAGTTCGACGGCATCCGGGTGGACAACATCTACGACTACACCTACGCGCTCCGCTCGCGGAAGCCGGGGCAGGAGGTGCGCGTGACGGTCAGGCGCTCGGGGAGCGAGCAGACCTTCGTGGTGACGCTGGGAAGGAGGCCGGGATGAGGTACGGACTGCTGGTCCTCGCGCTCCTGGTCGCGACGCCCGCGGCGGCGAAGCCCCCGGTGCCGCCCACCGCCGTCAACCAGGACAGCCTGATCCGGCCCGGCGAGAAGCATTTCAAGCGGCTCTGGCAGCTCACCTTCGGCGGCGAGAACGCGGAAGGCTACTGGTCGAACGACGACCGCCACCTCATCTACCAGTGGACCCGCGAGGGCTGGCCCTGCGACCAGCAGTACGTCATGGACCTCGCGACCGGCGAGACCCGCCGCGTCAGCACCGGGCGGGGGCGCACCACCTGCGGCTACTTCTACGATCGCGACCGCCGCGTCCTGTTCGCCTCGACCCACGCCGCCGGCGATTCGTGCCCGCCGCTGCCCGACTTCAGCCAGGGCTACGTGTGGCCGCTCTACCCGGGCTACGACCTGTGGACCGCCCGGCCCGACGGCTCGGACCTCCGGCGGCTCACCGAGCGCGAGGGCTACGACGCCGAAGCCACCGTGTCGGTGGACGGACGCTGGATCGTGTTCACGTCGCTGCGGGACGGCGATCTCGACCTGTACAAGATGCGCCCCGATGGGAGCGGGCTCACCCGCCTCACCACCGAGCTCGGCTACGACGGCGGCGCGTTCTTCTCGCGGGACGGCAAGTGGATCTGCTGGCGGCGGAACCCCATTCCCGACGAGGCCGCGGCCGGGACCTACCGCGGCCTGCTCGCGCAGAACCTCGTGAAGCCGAGCACCATGCACCTGTGGGTGATGCGCGCCGACGGCACCGGCAAGCGGCAGGTCACGAACGACGCGGGCGCCTCGTTCGCGCCGTTCTTCACGCCCGACGGCAAGAAGCTCATCTACTCGTCGAACCGCGACAACCCGCGCGGGCGCAACTTCGACCTGTTCCTCGTGGACCTCGCGAGCGGCAGGATCGAGCCCGTGACGCGCGACGAGACCTTCGACGGGTTCCCGATGTTCGACAGCAAGGGCCGGTGGCTGGTGTTCGCCTCGAACCGCGGCGCGAAGGTGCGCGGCGAGACCAACCTGTTTCTCGCGGAGTGGAAGGACTGATGGCCAAGCAGATCCAGTTCGACGACTCGGCCCGCGAGGCGCTGAAGCGCGGCGTGGAGCAGCTCGCCGGCGCGGTGCGCGTGACGCTCGGGCCCCGCGGGCGGAACGTGGTGATCGACCGCGGCACGGGGGCGCCCATCATCACCAACGACGGGCTCGCCATCTCGCGCGAGATCGAGCTGGCCGACCGCTTCGAGAACATGGGCGCCCAGCTGGTGCGCGAGGTGGCCGTCAAGACCGGCGAGGTGGCGGGCGACGGCACCACCACCGCCACCGTGCTCGCCTGCGAGATCGTGAGCCAGGGGCTGCGCGCCACCGCCGCCGGGCACAACCCGATGGCCGTGAAGCGCGGCATCGACGCCGCGGTCACGGCGGCGGTGGCCGCGATCAAGGCCCAGTCGCGCCCCATCGAGAAGCGCGCCGACATCGAGCGCGTGGCGCGCGTGAGCGCGGGCGACGACGACGCGCTCGGCGCGCTGGTCGCCGAGGCCGTGGACCGCGTCGGGCGCAAGGGCGTGATCACGGTGGAGGAGGGGCGCGGCATGGGCACCACGCTCGAGGTGGTGGACGGCGTGCGGTTCGAGCGCGGCTACCTGTCGCCCTACTTCGTGACCGACGCCGAGAACATGGAGGCCGTGCTCGAGAAGCCGCTGGTGCTGCTCACCGAGTTCAAGATCGCCGCGGTGCGCGACCTGCTGCCCGCGCTCGACCACGCCGCGAGCGCCGGCCGCCCGGTGCTGGTGGTGGCCGACGACATCGAGGGCGAGGCGCTGGCCATGATGGTCGTGAACCGCCTGCGCGGCACCGTGGGATCGGTGGCCGTGAAGGCCCCGGAGAGCGGCGAGCGGCGGCGCGAGTTCCTCGACGACCTCTCGGTGCTGACCGGCGGCCGGCTGCTCTCGACCGACATCGGCAGGAGCCTCGAGGCCGTGGACGGCTCCGACTTCGGCCGCGCCGCCCGCGTGGTGGTGGACCGCGACCGCACCACGCTGGTGGACGGCGGCGGCAAGCCCGAGGCCGTGAAGGAGCGCATCGGGCAGGTGGAGAACCTCCTGAAGCGCGCCGACTCCGAGTACGACCGCGGGCGCCTGCGCGAGCGGCTCGCCCGCCTCACCGGCGGCGTGGCCGTGATCCGCGTGGGCGGGGCCACCGAGGTGGACCTGAAGGAGCGCCGCTCGCGCCTCGAGGACGCGCTGGCCGCCACCCGCGCCGCGGTGGAGGAGGGCGTCGTGCCCGGCGGGGGTGTCGCCCTGCTGCGCTGCCGCGAGGCGGTCGCGGCGCTCAAGCTGAAGGGCGACGAGGTGGTGGGGCGGGACATCGTGCTGCGAACGCTCGAGGCGCCGATCCGCCAGATCGCCTTCAACGCCGGGGCCGAGCCCGACGTGGTGGTGGGCCACGTGCGCGCGGCGACGGCGGGCCACGGCTACAACGCCCTGACCGGGCGCGAGGAGGACCTGGTGGCGGCCGGCGTGCTCGACCCCGCGATGGTCACGCGCGTCGCGCTGCAGAACGCCGCCAGCATCGCCACGCTGGTGATGACGACGGACGCGATCGTGGTGGAGGAGGAGGAGGGGGGGGAGGAGTAGATCCCCTGTGCGAGACGCCTTCCCTGCCACGGTCATCCCGCACGAGGAGACGGCAACTTGATCGTCTACCAGGCGAGCAAGGATCAATTCCTTCGGCACGCGCTGCACGATGACATCGAGGAGATCGTCTCGCGCCAGTTCCGGAGTGTGGTCGGCCGAGGGGTCGGACCCGCCGAGGAAAGGGCGTGGAAGTACTCGCTGCTCGAGATGGCGAAGGTGCTTCGGGACGAGGAGATCCCCGAGAGCGCGGGGGTCGCGATCGAGTTCCGCATCCCGCAGAGCGCCAAGCGAATCGATTTCCTGATCGCCGGCGAGGACGAGGCAGAGCGCGCGAGCGTCGTCATCGTCGAACTGAAGCAGTGGTCCGAGTCCCGGCGAAGCGAGAAGGACGCGATCGTGTGGGCACGTCGCGGCGGCCGGTCCGGAGAAGTCGAGGGGCCCCATCCCTCGTATCAGGCCTGGTCGTACGCGGCTCTCCTGAGGGACTTCAACACGGCGGTTCAGGACGGCGAAATGGGACTGCAGCCGTGCGCGTACCTGCACAACCATCCGAGGGACGGGGAGATCGACCACGCGCACTACCGGGATCACATCGCGCGTGCACCGCTGTTCCTTGCCCGTGAGCGAGCCCGCCTTCAGGCTTTCATCCGACAGCACGTCCGGCACGGTGACCGCAAGGGCGTCCTGTATGCGATCGAGAACGGACGAATTCGGCCTTCGAAAATGCTCGCCGACAGCGTGGCCGGACTGCTTCAGGGCAAGCCGGAGTTCGTACTGATCGACGACCAAAAACTCGTGCACGAAACGATTCTTCAGGTCGATGCGCGCGCCGCGGACCGCAGGCAGGTCGTCATCGTTCGGGGTGGGCCGGGAACCGGTAAATCGGTGGTGGCGGTCAACCTGCTCGGCTCACTGCTCGCACGACGCCGAAACGCGCGCTATGTCTCGAAGAATGCGGCGCCACGGGCGGTCTACGAAGCGCGGCTCTCGGGCACCTTCACGAAGACCCGAATCAGCAACCTCTTCAGCGGGTCCGGCTCGTTTGTGGACGAGGCCCCCGACACGTACGACACCCTGGTCGTCGACGAGGCCCATCGGCTGAACGAAAAGAGCGGCCTCTATCGAAACCTGGGCGACAACCAGATCCGGGAATTGATCCGTTCGGCGCGATGCACGGTCTTTTTCGTCGACGACGATCAGCGAGTCACGCTGCTGGATATCGGTCATTCGGATGCGCTTCGGCAGTACGCCCGGGAATGCGATGCCGAGATCACGGAGCTCGAGCTGTCCTCGCAGTTTCGGTGCAACGGGTCGGACGGCTATCTCGCCTGGCTCGATCATGTCCTCGGGATCCGGGCCACGGCGAACGACGTGCTCGATACGGAGGACTTCGACTTCCGTGTGTTCGACGACCCCGCTGCGATGCACGCGCTCATCGAGCGCAGGGATCGGGGGAACAACCGCTCGCGCGTCGTCGCCGGCTACTGTTGGAAGTGGCCCAGCAAGAGGAATCCGGAGGCGTGGGACATCGAGCTGCCGGAGTTCGGCTATCGCCGCCGCTGGAATCTCGATCGGGATGGCAGCCTGTGGATCGTGACGCCAGGCTCCGTGGAGCAGGTGGGCTGCATCCACACCTGCCAGGGGCTCGAGCTCGACTACGTCGGCGTGATCATCGGACCGGATCTGGCCTATCGCGAAGATCGTGTCGTGAGCGATGCGACCCGGCGGGCGTCCTCCGATCATTCGATCAAGGGGCTCAAGACGATGCTGAGAACCGACCCCGAACGCGCCCGGCAGGCCGCCGATCGAATCGTGAAGAACACCTATCGCACGCTCATGACCCGGGGACTCAAGGGGTGCTACGTGTACTGCACGGATGCTCCGCTTGGGGATTTCCTGCGCAGCCGGCTGCGTGGGAGTGCCCGGGCCGATTCCGGGGGACTGGCGAAGGTGGCCGAAGGCAAGCCTCCCGGGTACGACCGGAAGCGACGGCGCAGTTCGTGAATCATGCGATGAGACTCGATCCGCTACGAGTACAGGAGCCCCCGCCATGCCCCCATCCGACCCGACCCCCGACCTCCGCGCCGCCATCGAATCCGCCCACGGGCTCCACGTCCTCCGCGATCCGAACGTTGCCCGCGGGTGGAACGGGATCCGCTACCGGATCGGGCTCTCGGCCAAGAACGTTCCCGCGAAGCGGCTCTCAATGAACGTGGCCACGATCCCGCCCGGCGGGGTGGCCTACGCGCACATCCATGTGGACTTCGAGGTGATGCTCTTCCTGCTGGCGGGCCGCGTGCGCCACGAGTACGGGCCGAACCTCGAGCACTCCGTGGACAACGCGGCGGGCGACTTCATCTTCATCGAGCCGGGGGTGCCACACGAGGTGCTGAACCTGAGCGACACCGAGCCGGTGGTGGCGGTGGTGGCGCGCTCGGACGCGAGCGAGTGGGAGAACATCGTGGACTTCCCGAGCGCGCGGCGCCCGAAGGCTCCGGCGGGGGAGTAGCGCCTCAGACGCGCCCCGGGGCCGGTCGCCCGCGCGGCGCTCCGAGGGGGAAGGGCTCCACGCTCACGAGGGGTTCCCCGTCCTCCACCCGCACCGGAGCGCCCGGCTCGAGCGCCGCGGCGGCCAGCACCGCGAGCCCGATCCATCCGCCGGAGGCGGTCGCAAGCGCCGAGGTCACCGTGCCCACGCGTTCCTCGCCGACGCACGCGGACACCGGAGCGATCGGGGCCGCGCCCGAGCCGGCCACGCGCGCCAGCCTGCGCCGCACGCTGTCGTAGGTGATCAGCCGCTGCAGCACCTCC
The DNA here is from genome assembly GCA_964542745.1 of uncultured bacterium. Lineage (GTDB taxonomy): Bacteria > Eisenbacteria > RBG-16-71-46 > RBG-16-71-46 > RBG-16-71-46 > DATKAB01. The sequence continues at coordinate 12,459 of CAZIVR010000050.1, read as the reverse complement.
TGCCCGGTGTAGCAGCCCTTGCTCAGGTGCACGTCGTCCCACAGGCCGGCCTCGTAGGGATGGAAGGCCTCCGAGATCTCGTTTCCGTGCCGCGGGCGGCCGGCCTCGATGCGGGCGCGTTCCCAGGCGTCGGCCTCGCCCGCCGCCGGACCACCGCTCCCGGCGGGCCGCAACTCGAACGCCGCGCCCGGGGCGATGCCGACGCGAACCGGGGCGCCGTCCTTCGCCTCGACCGTCCCCGGGGGAAGTTCGCTCGCGAGCCGTCCCACCACGTCGAACCGGCCGCCGAGGTCCTCGACGCGCACGTCCTCGCGGAAGATGTGCCGGTCGAGATGCGCGGCGAGCGGGCCGCCCGGGGCGTCGTCGCGGAGCAGCCACACGTGATCGCCGGGCGGCCGTGCCACGAGGGCGCGGTGGAGCAGGCGCGCGCGGAAGTCGCAGAACAGCGTGGCGCGCGCCCCGCCGGGCGGGAGGTCCGTGAGCGACTGGGTCGAGATCCGGTGCAGCAGGTCGAGCACGTCCACGCCGCTGAGCCGCAACACGGTGGTCGGGCCGGAACTCACGGGCAGGTCCTCACGGCGCCTTCCACTTCGCGGCCTGTTCCGGTCGCCCGAGCCGGGTGTACACCTCGACGAGCGCGGCGCGGAGTTCCCGGATCCGGCCGTGTTCGGGGCCGAAGGCCGGCACGAGGATTCGGTCGGCCTCGAGCAGGTCGTTCTCGGCCTCGGCGTGGCGGCCGAGCTTCACGCGGCACACGCCGCGGATCTGGTGCGCGATGCCGCGGCCGGGGAAGTTCTCGGGCACCACGCCCTCGAACAGCCGCAGGCTCTGGCCCGCCTCGGCCTCGGCCTGGGCGTAGCGGCCGCGCGCCTGGTGGAAGCTCGCGAGGTTGACGATCGAGGCGATGGTCTCGGGGTGGCGCTCCCCCTGGACGCGCCGACCGGCCGCGACGTTCTCCAGGTAGAGCGGCTCGGCCTTGTCGAACTGCCCCAGGTCCTTGTAGATGATCGCGAGGTTGTTCACCGCCACCAGCGTCTCGGCGTGGTCGTTCCCGAGCACGCGCCGCATGATCTCGAGCGCCTCCCGCGTCTCGCGCTCGGCCTCGGCGTAGCGCCGCCCGATGCGGTAGGCCCAGCCGAGGCCCATGCGCGCCGAGAGCAGGTTCGGGTACTCGGGGCCGAACTCGCGCCGCAGCGCGCCGATCAGGTCCACGTAGAGCGACTCGGCCGCACCCAGCCGGCGCTGGTCGGTGTACACCTGCGCGAGCGTGGACATCGCCGACTGGGTCTCGGCGTGCGCGTCGCCGAGCGTGCGCCGCAGGCCCCGCACCGCCCGCTGTCCGAGGCTGTCGGCCTTGTCGAGCTCGCCGGTGTAGGCGTACACGGCCGCGAGCCCTCCGGTGGTGATGAGGGTCTGCGTCGCGTCCTCGCCCAGCAGCGCGCGCTCGGTCTCACGGGTGCTCGTGAGCAGCGATTCGGCGGCCGGCATGCGGCCGAGCCGGTAGTGCAGGGCCCCGAGCTGGGTGGCGGCCTGGAGCGTGCGCGGGTCGCGCTCGCCGAGCCGCGTCCGGAACAGCTCGAGCGAGCGGTTGAGGTGGGGCTCGGCGGCGTCGAACTCGCCGAGGTCGGCGTAGACGCCGGCCAGCACCGAGCGCATCTCCGCCTCCACGCGCGGCTGTCCCGCGAGGTCGCGGTCCACGCGCTTCGCGGTCTTGTCGAGGATCTCGCGCAGCATGCGCGTGTCCCGCCCCATCGCGACCGAGGGCCCCACGCCCGAGAGCATGTCGCGCATGAACGCCGCGACCTGCTCCGACTGCGCCGCCGCCACGCGGGCCTTGCGCGACTCGCGTTCGGCGCGGAACCACAGCGAGGTGGTCGCGATCGCGGTGGCCACCACGATCACGAACAGCCCGGCCAGCGCCGCGAACGCGCCGCGGTGGCGGCGCACCAGCTTGGAGAAGCGGTAGGTCATGCTCGGGGGCGTGGCGAGCACGGGCTCGTGGTCGAGGAAGCGCTGGATGTCCTGCGCCAGCTCGCTGGCGCTCGGGTAGCGGCGGGTACGGTCCTTCTCGAGCGCCTTGAGCGTGATCCAGTCGAGGTCGCCGCGCAGTTCCGAGGCGAGCCGCGCGGGCTCCGAGCCCCGGTTGCGGGCCCACGTCTCGGTCTTCGCGCCGAGCGTGCCGGCCCGGGTGCTGGGACGCGGCGGATCGAGCTCGCGGACGCGGCGGCGGATCGCGTCGTAGCCGTCCTTCCGGAAGTCCTCCGCGTCGAAGGGCGGCGCGCCCGCGAGCAGCTCGTAGAGGATCACGCCGAGCGAGTAGATGTCCGTGCGCGTATCGATGTTGGAACCGGTCATCTCGAACTGCTCGGGGCTCATGTACTCGGGCGTGCCGATCAGCTGACCGAGGGCCGTGAAGACGGTCTCCTCGCTGAGCGATGTTCCCATCGCCTTGGCCACGCCGAAGTCGATGATCTTGGGCACGGGCTGGTCGTCCACCAGCGTCACCAGCACGTTGTGGGGCTTGAGGTCGCGGTGGATGATCGCCTTCTGGTGGGCGTGCTGGACGCCCTCGCAGACTCTCGCGAAGAGGCGCAGCCGTTCGTTCATGCCGAGCCGGTGGCGGTCGCAATACGTGGTGATGGGGAGTCCCTGCACGTACTCCATCACGAAGTAGGGCCGGCCCTGCTCGGTGGTGCCCGCGTCGAAGGCGCGCGCGATGCAGGGGTGGTCCATCATCGCGATGGCCTGGCGCTCCGCGGCGAAGCGCGCCACGACCTCGCGCGAGTCCATCCCCGGCTTGATGATCTTGAGCGCCACGCGCCGCTGGATCGCGCCGGTCTGTTCGGCGAGGTAGACCTCGCCCATCCCGCCCTCGCCGATCTTCTGGAGGATGCGGTAGTTCCCGATGGTTCCGGAGGGCTCGCCGCGCGCCCCGTCCGGCAGCGCGGGGTCGTCGCCCGGTCTTCGGAGCGGCAGGGTGTCGTCTTCGGACATCGGGAACTCCCGGACAGGTCCCGCGGTGGTCGCGGAGCAGGTGTGGTTCAGGGTTTCGGACGTTAGCATGCGCGGCGGCGCGGGCGCAGCGATGGGCCGCGGCGGCCGAGAGGCCCGGTTGGCCGCCTTCCGCGCCCCGATGCTACCTTCGCGCCGCCCATGACCCTCGCCCCTCCGCCCACCGCCGACACGCTCGCCGAGCTGCTCGCGACCCTCGTGGACATCCCGAGCGTCACCGGGAACGAGGCGGCGATGGCCGACTTCCTCCATGCGCGCCTGCGGGCGCGGGCGACGGGGGAGATCCACCGCTCCCGGAACTCGCTGGTGTGGCGGTCGCCCGCGCGCGGCCGGCCGCTGGTGGTGCTGGCCGGCCACCTCGACACCGTGCCTCCCAACCAGAACGAGAAGGCGCGGCGCGAGGGCGACCGGCTCTACGGCCTCGGCAGCACCGACATGAAGGGCGGCGACGCGGTGATGCTCGCGCTGCTCGAGACGCTCGACCCCGCGGGCCTGCGCTTCGACCTCGCGGCGGTGTTCTACGAGGCCGAGGAGGGCCCGGCCGAGCACAATTCGCTGCCGCGGCTCCTGAACGAGATGCCGTGGCTGCGCGAGGCGGCGCTCGCGATCCTGCTCGAGCCCACCGACGGGCAGGTCGAACTGGGCTGCAACGGCACCATGAACGCCGAGGTGCGGGTGGCGGGCATGAGCGCCCACAGCGCGCGGCCGTGGACCGGAGTGAACGCGATCGAGAAGGCCGCGGGCTGGCTCGCCGAGGTGACGCGCTTCCCGGTGACGGCGGCCACCATCCTCGGGGTCGAGTACCGGGAGACGCTCCAGGTGACGACGCTGCGCGCGGGCCGGGCACGGAACGTGGTGCCCGACGAGCTGGTCGCGAACCTCAACTACCGCTTCCCGCCGGGCCGCTCGATCGCCGACGCCGAGCGCCGGGTGCGCTCGCTGGTGCCGAGCGAGTTCGAGGTGCGGATCGTGGACCACGCGCCGCCCGGACAGATCTGCGCCGACCATCCGCTGGTCGCGGAGTTCATCGCGCGCTTCGGCGCGAAGACCGCGGGGAAGCAGGGCTGGACCGACGTCGCGCGCTTCACCGAGGCCGGGATCCCCGCGTTCAACTTCGGGCCCGGCATCCCGGAGCTGGCCCACCAGCGCGACGAGTACTGCCCGGTCGCGAACCTGGAGACCGGCTACCGCTGGCTCCGGGAGTTCCTCGAGGCGGCGCCCCGGTGAGCTCGGCCGCGCCGCCGATCCACCCGCTGCTCTCGCCCGAGCGCGAGTACCCGTTCGTGAAGCTCGACGGGATGCGCGCGAAGCTCGCCCCGCCGGGGCTGCCGGTCATCAACTTCGGCATCGGCGACCCGCGCGAGGCCACGCCCGAGTTCATCCGGGAGGCGCTGCGCCGCGCGGTGCCCGAGATGTCGAGCTACCCGGCTTCGGCCGGCCAGCCGGCGCTGCGCGCGGCGTGCGCGGGGTGGCTCGAGCGCCGCTTCGGCGTGAAGGCGGATCCCGAGCGGCACATCCTGCCCGCGACCGGCAGCAAGGAGGCGGTGTTCCTGCTGCACCTCGCGGTGCTGGTGCCGGGGAGCGCGCGCCGCGGCGTGGTGATCCCCTCGCCCGCCTACCCGGTCTACGAGGCCGGCACGCGCTACGCGGGCGGCGAGCCGTACTTCGTGCCGCTCCGCTCCGAGGACGGCTGGCATTTCAACCCGGCGGCGGTTCCCGACGAGGTCTGGGCCCAGACCGCGCTGCTCTGGCTCAATTCGCCGCACAATCCCACCGGGGCCACGCTCGGGCTCGACGAGCTGCGCGCGGTGGCGGAGCTGGCCCGGCGCCACGGGTTCTGGGTGGCGGCCGACGAGGCCTACGCCGAGGTCTACTTCGACGCGCCGCCGCCCAGCATGCTGCAGGCGGGCTTCGAGAACGTGATCGCCTTCCACACGCTCAGCAAGCGCTCGGCGATGACGGGCTACCGCAGCGGCTTCATGTGCGGCGACGAGCGCCTGATGGACGCGCTGCGCCGCTTCCGCCCCAACGTGGGCGTCGCGACGGCGGATTTCGTGCAGGCCGCGGCCATCGCGGCCTGGAAGGACGACGAGCACCCCAACGACCAGCGCGCGCGCTACGCCGTCAAGCGCCGGCTGTTCCTCGACTACTTCGCGAAGCGGGGCTGGCGCACCGAGGCGAGCGAGGCGAGCTTCTACCTGTGGCTCGCGGCGCCGGGAGGGGACGACGTGGCGTTCGTGGAGCGGCTGCTCCGCGCCGGGCTGGTGGCGATGCCGGGCTCGTTCCTGGGTCCGGGCGGCGAAGGCTTCGTGCGCCTCGCGCTGGTGCCGACCCCCGAGCAGTGCCGCGAGGCGATCGCACGGCTGGAGGGCGTGGCATGACGGGGCTCGACTATCCGCTGGACTCGTGGCGCGAACGGATCGGCGCGGCGTGGGAGGGAAAGCTCCGGATCGAGGAGCCCGGCGTGCGCGCCGCGGTCGAGGGCGCGGTCGCGGCGCTCGACGCCGGGGACCTGCGGGTGGCGGAACCGGACCCGCGCGTGCCCGACTCGGAGGACCGCCCGTGGGTCACCCACGGCTGGCTCCAGCAGGCGATCGGGCTGTTCTTCCGGCTGCGGGTCTCGCAGGTGATCGAGGCGGGACCGTTCGAGTTCTTCGACAAGATCCCCCCGAAGCGCAACCTCGAGGCGGCGGGAGTGCGCGTGGTGCCGCCGGGGATCGCGCGCTACGGCAGCTTCCTCGAGCGGGGCGTGATCCTCATGCCGGGCTACGTGAACATCGGCGCGCGGGTCGGGGAGGGCACGATGGTGGACACCTGGGCCACGGTCGGCTCGTGCGCGCAGGTGGGGCGGCGCGTGCACCTCTCGGGCGGCGTCGGCATCGGCGGCGTGCTCGAGCCGCCGCAGGCGCAGCCCGTCATCATCGAGGACGACTGCTTCATCGGCTCGCGCGCGATCGTGGTGGAAGGGGTGCGCGTGGAACCGGGCGCGGTGCTCGGCGCGGGGGTGGTGCTCACCGCCTCGACGCCGATCGTGGACGTGCGGGGACGAACGCCGGTCGAGACCCGGGGCCGCGTGCCCGCGCGCGCGGTGGTGATCCCGGGGACGAGACCCAAGGCGTTCCCGGCCGGCGAGTACGGCACCCCGTGCGCGCTCATCATCGGGGAACGGCGCGAGAGCACCGACCGCAAGACCTCCCTCAACGAGGCGCTGCGGGAATTCGGCGTTGCGGTGTAGGGCGCGGGCGGGCCCGCGCCCGCCGCGACGGGGGGCCGCGACCCATCGCTCCGGCCTTCGTCCCCGTCCAACCCACGTTCGTCCCGGCCCGGCACCTCGTGGCGACGGGATGGCGTAGCACTCGGGTCCCGTATCGTGCCGGCGCGTCCCGCGCCGGGTTCCCCGGAAGGATCGTGCATGAACCGACGTCCTGAACCCATCGCCACGGGTCGAGCGGGCGCCGTCCTCCTCGCCCTGAGCCTCGCCTCCGCACTGGGTCCGGGCGCCACGCCGGCGCCCGCCCAGCACGCGCCGCCCGCGAGCGCCCCGGCGCCGCACCTCGCGCTCTCCGACACCTCGCGGATTCGCCGCTGGCGCGAGGACCTGGCGTACATCCGCAGCCAGGTGCGGACCCGGCACCCGCGGCCCTTCCACCACTGCCCGGAGGCGGTGTTCGACTCGGCGGCGCGCGCGATCGAGGCGAGCCTCCCGACCACCGAGGATCCGGCGCTCGCGGTCGAGTGCATGCGCATGGTGGCCTTGCTCCAGGACGGGCACACGATGGCGGTCGGGACCTTCCCGCCGCTCGGCTTCACGTCGGTGCTGCCCGTGGCGCTGCGCCCGTTCGAGGACGGGATCTTCGTGGTGGCCGCCGACGCGGCGAACGGCGACGCCGTGGGTTCGCGGGTCACGCGGATCGGCCGGGTGGCCGCCCAGGAAGCGGTGGACCGGGTCGGGACGATCACGAGCGGGGACAACCGCTACACGAAGCTCGACCGCGTGCCGCTGTTCCTCATGATGCCGGCCGTGCTCCACGCGCTCGGCATCAGCGAGTTCCGCGACCGGGTGGTGCTCGAGACCGAGACCGAGAAGGGGCGCCGCAAGGTGATGACCCTCCACGGCGGAGCGCCGCCCGCGGGATTTCCCGGGGCGTTCCTCCAGACCGAGCCCGAGTTTCCCGCCGACTGGAAGACCGCCCGCCGCCTGCCGCCGCAGGGCCCGCCGCGCTGCGACCGGCGGCCCGAGGACGCGTGGTGGTTCGAATGGCTGCCGGAACCCCGGGTGCTGTACCTGCGCCTGCGGCGCGTGGACGTGGTTTCGTCGCGCGGCCCCGCGGCCGAGCATCACCTCAAGTTCTTCGAACGGCTGTTCGCGCTCGCCGACAGCGCGCGGCCCGCGGCGCTGGTGGTGGACCTGCGCCACAACCACGGGGGCAGCAACAACGTCGTGGACCCGCTGGTGCGGGGGATCGTGGAGCGGCCGTGGCTCAGCCGGAAGGGGGGCGTGTTCGCCCTCACCGACCGCGGCACGTTCTCGGCCGCGATGAACGCGGCGGTCTTCCTCAAGAACCAGACGCGCGCCACGTTCGTGGGCGAGCCGACCGGCGGCGGGCTCAACCACTACGGCGACGCCACGGACGGCCAGACCCCGAACTTCGGCATGCTGCTGCAGGTCTCGACCGTGCCGTGGCTCAGCCGGTTCCCGCAGGACCCGCGGCCGTGGATCGCGCCCGAGGTGGCGGTGCCCTGGAACTATTCCGACTGGCGCGAAGGCCGCGACGCCCCGTTCGAGGAGGTGCTCGACGCGGTGCGCCACGGCACGCTCGAGCGGCAAATGCTCGAGGCCTCGCGCCGCGGCGGCCCGGACGCGGCGGTCGCGGCCTTCCGCGAGTGGACGGGCGCGCACCCCAACCCGTGGCTCGCGGACCCGTCGCGCGCGGTGGCGGGCTCGCTGCTGGAACTGCGCGACCGCTTCGCGTGGGAGGACGCGGCCGCGCTCGGCGAGGCCCTGGTCCGACTCGAGCCGGAAAACGCGCTCTACTGGCGGATCGCGGGCGAGGCGTTCCTCCACGCGGGCCGGCGCGCCCGCGCCGTGGAGAGCTTCCGCCAGGCGCTGCGGATCGAGCCGCAGTCGCGCGAGGCGCGCGAGATCCTGCGCGAGCTCGGGGAGTCGCCCTAGGCGCGCTCGCGCGGTCCCGGCGGGACGCGCCGGCCGCGGCGCCGGCGTGACGCGCCCGAGCGCTTGACCCCCTTCCGGACCCCCTCCTAGACTCCGGCGCGAACTCGGACGGCCGTCGCGAACGCGGCGGCCGTCTTCGACCGTCGGAGGGAGGGACCGTGGCGATCATCCGGCTCGAGGGCCTCTCGGTCTTCGGGCACCATGGCGCGCGGCCCTACGAGAAGGAGGCCGGCCAGCGGCTCGAGGTGGACCTCGAGCTGGTGCCGAACGACGACCGCGCCGAGTCCAGCGACCGCCTCGCCGACGCGGTGGACTACGACGCGCTCTACCGCACGGTCCGGGAGGTGGTGGAAGGAAAGAGCTTCCACCTCCTGGAGGCGCTGGCCGCGGCCACGGCCGAGACCATCCTCGAGCGGTTCGCGGTGCGGCGGGCGCGGGTGCGCATCGCCAAGCAGAACCTGGGCTGGACCACGGGCGGCCGCGCGGTGATCGAAGTGACCCGGGAGCGGCGCTGACCATGCAGGCCTACATCGGGCTGGGATCGAACCTCGGCGAGCGCGAGACCATGATCCGGCTGGCGCTCGACGACCTGGCGCGCCTGCCCGGAACGCTGCTGGTGCGGGCCTCCTCGCTCTACGACACGGAGCCCCAGGGCGAGGTGGAACAGCCCAACTTCCTGAACGCGGTGGCGCAGGTGGACACCGAGCTGACCGCGCGCCAGCTGCTCTGGAACCTGCTCCTGATCGAGAAGCGCCTCGGGCGGGTGCGCACCAGCCGCTGGGGCCCGCGCACCATCGACCTCGACCTGCTGCTCTACGGGTCGCTGGTGCTCGAGGAGCCGGACCTCGTGCTGCCGCACCCGGAGATGACGCGGCGTTCGTTCGTGCTGGTTCCGCTGGTGGAGCTGGACCCGATGCTGGTGCACCCGGCGACCGGCCACACGCTGGTGCACCACCTCTCGCTGCTCGGCGTGCGTCCGCCGGTCAAGCGGGGCACGCGACTCTGGAACTGACGGTGACGGCCGCGCCCCCCGCCGCGTCCCCCGCACGCCATGCCCGATAACCGCTACATCGTCGTCGAGGGCGTGATCGGGGCCGGCAAGACCAGCCTGGCCCGGCTGCTCAGCGAGCGGCTCTCGGCGCGGCTGGTGCTCGAGGAGGTCGAGGAGAATCCGTTCCTCAAGGACTTCTACCGGGACCGGGTGCGCTACGGCTTCCAGACCCAGATGCACTTCCTGTTCAGCCGCTACCAGCAGCAGCGCAACCTGCGCCAGCTGGAGCTGTTCAACGAGCGCATGGTCGCGGACTACCTGTTCCAGAAGGACCGGATCTTCGCCGGGCTCAACCTGCAGGAACGCGAGCTGGCCCTCTACGAGCGGCTGGTGGGCTGGCTCGAGCTCGACGTGATGAAGCCGGACGTGGTGGTTTACCTTCAGGCCAGCCCCGACACCCTGATGGAGCGCATCGCCCGGCGCGGGCGGGCGTTCGAGAAGGAGATGGAGCGCGACTACATCAAGAGCCTGAACGAGGCCTACAATCACTTCTTCTTCCACTACGTGGACGCGCCGCTGCTGGTGGTGAACACCAACCGGATCGACTTCGTGAACAACCCGGAAGACTTCCAGGACCTGGAGACGCGCATCCTGTCGCACCGGCAGGGCACGGTGTACTACGCGCCGATCGAGAAGGGGAGCGGCACATGAGCGGCGAATCCGCCGTCGGGGCGCGGCCCGCCCCGCGGCCCAAGGTCACGGCGCCGGCCGTGCAGGCGCTGAAGCGCGAGGGCAAGCCGGTGGTGGTGGTGACCGCCTACGACCACCCGACCGCGCGGCTCGCCGACGAGGCGGGCGTGGACATGATCCTGGTGGGCGACAGCGTCGGCACCGTGGTGCTCGGCTACGAGAGCACCCTTCCGGTGACGATGGAGGACATGCTCCACCACACGCGGGCGGTGACGCGGGCCACGCCCTCGGCCATGGTGATCGCCGACATGCCGTTCATGTCCTACCAGGTGAGCCCCGAGCAGGCGGTGCTGAACGCCGGCCGGCTGGTGCAGGAGGGCGGCGCCGACGCCGTCAAGCTCGAGGGCGGCGAGCGGGTCGCGGGCGCGATCCGTCGCATCGTCGAGGCGGGCATCCCGGTGATGGGCCACCTCGGGCTCACGCCGCAGTCGGTGCTGGCGTTCGGCGGCTACAAGGTGCAGGCGCGCGGCGAGGCCGACCAGGAGCGCCTGATGCGCGAAGCGCAGCTGCTGGAAACGTCCGGGTGCTTCTCGCTGGTGCTCGAGGGGATCCCCGCGCGGCTCGGCGGCGAGGTGTCGCGCGCCCTGCGCGTGCCCACCATCGGGATCGGCGCCGGGCTCGAGTGCGACGGGCAGGTGCTGGTGACCCACGACCTGATCGGCTTCAACCTCGGCCACACGCCGAAATTCGTGCGCCGCTACGCGGACGTGGCCGGGGAGGTGCGCTCGGCGCTCGAGCGGTTCGCGGCCGACGTGCGCGCCCGCCGCTTCCCCGGCGAAAAGGAGTGGTACTGAGCCGCCGACGCCCGATGCGGCGGGTGCGCTCGGTGGCGGACGTGCGCCGCGCCGTGGCCGATTGGCGCCGCCGCGGCGAGCGGGTCGCGTTCGTGCCCACCATGGGCGCGATCCACGAGGGTCACCTGAGCCTGGTGCGCCTGGCGCGCCGGACCCGCGGCCGGGTGGTGGCGAGCATCTTCGTCAATCCCCTCCAGTTCGGGCCCGGGGAGGACTTCGCGCGTTACCCGCGCCCGCTCCGCGCCGACCGCGCGGCGTTCGCGCGGGAGGGCGTGGACCTGCTGTGGGAGCCCGCGGTCGAGGACGTCTACCCGCCCGGTGACCGCACGCGCGTCCGGGTCGAGGGCCTCACGGCGGTGCTCGAGGGGGCGTCGCGCCCCGGGCACTTCGAGGGCGTGACCTCGGTGGTGCTGCGCCTGCTGCTCGCGGTCGGGCCGGACGTCCTGGTGCTCGGCCAGAAGGACGCCCAGCAGGCCCGGGTGATCGAACAGATGGTGCGGGACCTGCACGTGCCGGTGACGGTGCGCCGCGGCGCCACGGTCCGGGAGCGCGACGGGCTGGCGCTCTCGTCGCGCAACCGGTATCTGTCGGCGGAGGAGCGCGAGCAGGCGGCCGCCCTGTCGCGGGGCCTGCGGCGGGCGAAGGCGCTGCTCAAGGCCGGCGAGCGGTCAGCGCGGCGGCTCGAGGCGGCGGTGCGCCGCGAGTGGCGCGGCCTCGCGCACGTGCGCGAGGACTACGTGGCGGTGGTGGACGCCGAAACGCTCGCGCCGGTGCGGTCGGTGCGCGGCCGGGTGCTGGTCGCGGTGGCGGCGCGCGTCGGCCGGGCGCGGCTGATCGACAACTTCGAATGGGAGCCCAAATGACGCCGGGCGCGCGACGCGGGGGAAGCCGATGACCACGTTTCACCATGCCGACGTGGCCGCGCTGGTGCTGGCGGCGGGGCAGGGGACGCGCATGAAGAGCGACCTGCCCAAGGTGCTGCACCCGATGGCCGGCCGGCCGCTGCTCGGGCACGTGCTGGGCGCGCTCGACCGGCTCGGCGTGGGGCGCACGCTGGTCGTGATCGGGCACCAGCGCGAGAAGGTGCTCGCCGAATTCGCGGGGGCCGAGGTGGAGTGGGTGACGCAGGCCGAGCAGCGCGGCACCGGGCACGCGGTGATGATGGCGGGCGCGGCGCTCGAGGAGTTCGAGGGGACGCTGCTCGTGGTGTGCGGCGACACGCCCCTGCTGCGCCCGCGCACGCTGCACGACCTGCTCGCGGGCCACCGCGCGAGCGGCGCCGCGGTCACCGTGCTCTCGATGCGCCTTCCCGACCCGACCGGCTACGGCCGCATCGTGCGTGCCGAGGGCGACCGGGTGGCGGCGATCGTGGAGCACCGCGACGCCACGCCCGAGCAGCGCGCCCTCGACGAGGTGAATTCCGGGATCTACGCCTTCCACTACCCGTCGCTGGTCGGCGTGCTCGGGCGGCTCGGGGCGCACAACGACCAGGGCGAGTACTACCTCACCGACACCGTCGCGCTCCTGCTGCGCGAGGGAAAGCCGACCGCCGTGGTGTGCGCCGAGGACTACCGGGAGCTGTGCGGGATCAACACGCCGGACCAGCTCGCCGAGGCCGAGCGGCTCCACCGGGAACTCGGAAGCTCCGCGCGGGGGACGCCATGACCCGGCGGCGGCCGCGCGCCGCGGGCCCGGGCCGCTGGGTGGCGGGCGCGACCCGCCGCGCCGGACGCGCGCCG
>CAZIVR010000049.1:0-25171 GCA_964542745.1 uncultured bacterium | reverse complement strand
CCGGGCGAAGGCGCGGCGCTTTCGCCCTCCGCGTCCGGCGCGCTGCGGGAGGCCGCGACGTCCGGCGACCCCGGCGCGATGGACGCGGCGCTCACGGCCGGGCTCGAAGCCCTGCGGCGCGACCTCGACGCGCGCGCGGCGGCGCTCACGCCGGCGGAGCGCCCGGCACTGTGGCGGACGTGGCGCCGGCGCCTCGAGGCGCTCGCCGCGGAGCTCGAGGCCCTGTCCGCCCCGCTCGCCGCGGGCGATCCCGAAGCCACGCGCGAGGCGATGGCGCCCCACGCCGCGCTCGCCGCGCTGCTGGTCGAACGCCGCGTGCCGGATCCTTCGGCGCCGCTCGCCGCGCATCCGGCCGCGCCGCCCGCGATCGCGGTGCGCCCGCTCTGGCGCTTCTGGGCCGCCGTGGCGGCCGCCGGCGCGCTCGCGGGCGCGCTGGTCGGCGCGCTCGCCGTGGCGTTCGCGTCGCCCCGCGGCCCGCGCGAAGCGCCCGCCGGACCGGCCGCCACGCCGGGCGCGCGCCCCGCGGAGACCACCGAATGGCTGCACGTCGTGACCGGCACGCGGCGCGACCGGCTCGCCCGCGGGGCGCTCGAACTGGCCGCGCACCCGCTGGCGGCCGGCTCGCGCGTCGTGCTGGTGGACGCCTCGCGCCGCGCGCGCCTGCACGAGGCGTTGCGCCTCAGCGCCCGGCTCGGGTACCTGGAATGCGCGTCGCGGGACCTGCCGGCCCTCGGGCTGCTCCAGAGCGGGGGTTTCACCGGGCTCTTCCTCCTCTCGCGCGGCCGCCGCGGCGGCGCGGGGAGCTGGCTCGCCCTCGACCGGGTGCTCGAGGAACTCCGCCCGCACTTCGACCGCGTGATCGTGGCGCTCGACCCGGACGTTCCCGCCGAGGTGGGAGGGGTGCTCGCGGGCCGGCTCCTGCGCGGCTGGTGGGCGGGGCCCGGCCCCGAAACCGGAAGCGCCGCGCGCCGGGCCGGGGAGCGGATCGCCGGCGTGCTTTCGGCCATGGACCTCGCCGCGATGCCGAGCCCGGACCTCGCGGCGCTCGAGGCGCGGCTCGTCGCGCTCGCCGGGGTCGGGAGCGCGGACCCCGCGCCCGCCGCGGCGGGAGGCGTCCGGGGCGACGTGCGCGTCTCCCCTCCGGCCGTCCTCGAGAGCGACCTGCGGATCCGCGAGAAGCTGCGCTTCCTCGCGTGGATGCGGCGCATGCGCCGGGAGCGCGAGGGCTCGACGAGCGGCCGCGGCACCTGACGCGCCGCGCGCGGGCGCGGGCCGCGGGCGCCGTCCGGCGGCGGCCCGAACGGCGCGGAAGTTTGCAGGGCGTCGCGGGCGCGGGCTAACGTGCCGCGCCCGTCCCCGTTCCCGATCGTCCCCGTACCCGGAGATCCCACGTGCGCATCCTCGTCACCGGCGGCGCCGGTTTCATCGGATCCCACGTCGCCGACCGCTTCGTCGCGCTGGGCCACGAGGTCGCGGTGTTCGACGACCTGTCGAGCGGCTTCCGGGAGTTCGTGCCCGGCGACCGGCGCCTCCACCTCGGGGATCTCCGCGACCCGGACGCGATCGAGCGCTGCGTCGCCGAGTTCAAGCCGGAGGTGGTGGACCATCACGCGGCGCAGATCGACGTGCGGCGCTCGGTCAGCGACCCGGTCTTCGACGCGATGACCAACGTGATCGGGGGCATCCGCCTGCTCGAGGCCTGCACCCGGCACGGCGTGCGCAAGGTGATCTACGCCTCGACCGGCGGCGCGCTCTACGGCGAGGGACGCCGGCTCCCCGCCGACGAGGACCACCCGGTGAACCCGGAGGCGCCCTACGGGGCGAGCAAGCACACGCTCGAGCACTACCTTTACCTCTGGAGGCTGCTGCACGGGCTCGACTACACGGTGCTCCGCTACCCCAACGTGTTCGGGCCCCGCCAGAACCCGCACGGCGAGGCGGGGGTCAACGCGATCTTCATCGGGCTGATGCTGGAGGGGAAGCGGCCGCGCATCTTCGGCACCGGCGAACAGGTGCGCGACTACCTGTACGTGGGCGACGTGGTCGAGGCCAACGCGCTCGCCCTCGAGCGCGGCGGCGGCGAGACCGTGAACCTCGGCACCGGCGTGGGCACGTCGGTGCTCGACATCGTGGGCGGCTTGAACAAGATCCTCGGCACCTCGCTCGAGCCGATCTTCGAGGCGGCGCGGCCCGGCGAGATCCAGCGCATCTACCTGGACGCCGCGCGCGCGAAGCGGGTGCTGGGCTGGGCGCCGACGGTGGGCTTCGACGAGGGCCTGCGCCGGACCGTGGAGTGGTCCCGCGCGCACAAGCTGCCCGCGCGCCCCTGATCCGGGCGGGCGCTCAGCGGCCGATCCGGAACTCCAGCGCGGCCCGCCCGCGGTCGCGCGAGCGCCCGGCCACGTGGCCCGCGTTCTCCCGCCACTCGTAGCCGCCCGACACCGAGACGTCCACGCCGCCGGCCGGCCACCACCGCAGCCGCAGCTCGACCTCGCGGGCGCGCTCGACCACCCCGACCGCGCGCCACACCGAGGACGCCCACGGCGCCCCGGGAACGAAGGGCTCGCCGAGGTCGTTCTCGCCCTTGTCGGTGCGCGCGGCGGCGGCGCTGACCTCGAAGTCCCGGCCGGGATCCCACGCGCTCCACACCCGCAGGCGCCGGGCGTCCGGTCCGGTCGGGAATCCCAGCGGCCGCCCGCGGGCCGAGGCCTCGCGCCCGAAGAACGACGTGTAGGTGTAGGGCGTGAGCCGGGTGAACTCCCCGTTCCACCGGACGCGCGAGCCGAAGGCGGTGCCGGCGCCGTCCCAGCCGAGCTGGAAGCCGAGCTTGTCCGGGTTGTCGCGCGTGCGCGCGTGCACGTCGTCGAGCAGCAGCTCGGCGTACACCCGGCTGCCGGCCGCGATCCGCCACGAGGCGTCGAACGACACCAGCACGTTGTTGCGCAGCGCGGGCTCGCGGCCGGGCTCGTCCTCCACCTCGAGGCGCTGGACCACCGTGTAGGGAAGGAGCCCGAGCACGTACAGCGGCCGCCAGCCGCTCGAGGCGTAGACCGCCGCCTCGCTGGCGGCGAAGCGCAGGCCCTCGGCCGCCCGCCACTCGACGCGGTGCGCGGCCAGCTGTTCCCCGGCGGCGGCGTGGAGCGTGGCGGAGAGCGCGGTGAGCACGAGGCGGCCGCGCAGGAGCGCCGCGTGCGCCTCGAGCGCGGTGAGCGGCGCGGAGGTCCGCGACAGCAGCAGCGAGCCCTCGTGCCCGGGACCCCAGTGCCAGCGTCCCCGCCCGAAGCGGGCGCCCCACCGCGCGCCGGGCTCCGCGTAGGCGACCAGCGCCTGCTCCGCGGTGGCGACCAGGTCCTCGCCGGTGACGATCGGATCGCCGAAGCGCCGCGCGCTGTCCACCTGGCCCACCAGCCAGTGGCTCTGGAGCACCCAGTGGCGGAAGCCGAGGGACCCGCGCAGGTGGAGCCCCGAGAGCGTGGCGAAGCGCACGGTGTCCGGATCGCCGACCAGCCGGCCCTCGAGGCGCGCGGAGAGGTCGAGGCGCGTGCCCTCGCCGGCCTCGTCGAGCCGCACGAGATGGCGGGAGGCGCCGGGAGGGCCGGCCGTGGCGGGACCCTCGCGCTCGCGGTGCAGCGCCCGCTCGAGCCTCCGCCACGAGGGAGCGGCGATCGGGCCCGCCGAAGGGACGGCGGCGGGGGGGACCAGGTCGCGGAGCCGCCACGGTCGAGTCCCCCACGCGGGACCCGGGAGGTCGCCCCAGGCGCCGGGGACGAGCTCGAGCGCCCGGATCTCGGCCTCGAGCGGGTCTCCGACTTCGAGGTCGGCGGCGGGATGGGAGACGGCCGCCGGGGGGACCACCACCGCGGCCAGCAGGGCTCCCAGAAGGAGGGCCACGCGGCGGGCGGGCCGGGCGGGCGGCGCGGGCGCGGCAGCGCGTTGTCGCCCAACGGGGAACCGCGCTCGGGACGGCATGGGGCGCATGCTAGCGGTGGGATGCCGGGCACGCCACCCTCCGGGCACGGTGCCGCGGGTCGCGTGGCCCGGACCCGCGGCCGGGCCTCCGGCCCGCCCCCGGGGATTCATCCCGCGTTCCGACAGCAACTTATCCCTCGCGTCGGGGGAGGGGCCCCGGTATCATCTGCCCGTCGTTCCAAATTCCCTCCGGCGGCTCCGCCGGGTCTTTCGTTTCCCCCACCGCACGGAGGTGCCGCGTGGCGCTGTTGCGACTGCGTTCCCTGCTTCTTGCCTTCGCCCTGCTGACGCTGATCGCCGGCCCGGGATGGGCCGATCTCTCCAAGCTCGATCCGCGCGCGCGCATCGCGCTCGCCGAGATCAACGCCGGCACCCCGGCCGCGAAGATGGCGGAGCGGATGGTGGCGGCCACCTCCACCGGCGAACTGGACGTCTTCATCGAGGGCAGCGTCACCCGCACCGAGCTCGAGCTCGCGGGCGCCGTCGTGCGCACCGCGCTGCCGGGCATCTTCACCGCCTTCATCCCGGCCAACGCCGTGGACGCCGTGGCGTCGCTCTCGGGCGTGCGCGCGATTCGCGGCTCGGCCCCGGTCGAGCTCGAACTCGACCTCAGCGTGCCCACCACCAACGCGCACCTGCTGCGCGGCGCGGGCCCCAACTTCACCGGGATCAACGGCCAGAACGTGCTGGTCGGCGACGTGGACAGCGGCATCGACTACGACCACGGCGACTTCAAGGACGCCCTCGGCAACTCGCGGCTGGTGAGCGTGTGGGACCAGACCGTGGCGGGCGTGAACCCGGCCGGCTACGCCTACGGCAACGAGTGCACCACCGCCCAGCTCACGGCGGGCACCTGTTCGCAGACCGACCCGGCCGCCAACGGCGGGCACGGCTCGCACGTCATGGGCATCGCCGCCGGCGACGGCAGCCAGAGCACCTCCCCGTACCTGTACGCGGGCATGGCGCCCCGCGCCGACCTCTGCATGGTCAAGACCAACTTCCAGACCACGTCCATCCTGGACGGCGTCAACTACATCTTCGGCCGGGCGACCACGCTCGGGAAGAACTGCGTGGTCAACCTCTCGCTCGGTTCGCACTACGGCCCGCACGACGGCAACAGCCCGTTCGAGGCCGGCCTGACCGCGATCTCGGGTCCCGGGCGCGTGATCACCAAGTCGGCGGGCAACGAGCGCAGCGCCACCAACATCCGCCACGCCGCCGTGAACGCGGCCGGCGCCGGCACCAACGTCACCATGTCCATCAGCGGATCCTCCGCCGGGCGCGTGATCGCCATCGACGGCTACTACGAGGCCAGCGAGGTGATCAACGTCATGGTCACCACCCCGGGCGGCACCGTGATCGGGCCGATCCTCTTCGGCGGCATCAACGCCGCCTACCCGGGTGCGGCCACCCCGAACGGCACCGTCTACGTGGAGAACGGCGCGGCCGTCACCAGCGGCGGGGCCCGCGAGGTCTACATCGAGATCGGGGCCACCGGCGCGACGTCGAACGGGACGTGGACCTTCCGCTTCATCCCGATCACGCTCGGCGCCACCAGCGGCCGCGTGGACCTGTGGCGCTTCTTCAACAGCACCGGATTCACGGGCAACTTCGTGACCGGCGCGGCCAACAACGAGATGCTGGTGAGCGAGCCCGGCAACGCCCACGGCGTCATCACCACCGCCGCGTGGGTGAGCAAGCAGAACTGGATCGCCTGCACCGGCACGCTCACGACCTTCTCCGGCACGCCGCCTCCGGGACCTCTCGCGAGCTTCTCGAGCATGGGCCCGACCCGCGACGGCCGGCAGAAGCCGGACATCGCCGCCCCGGGCACCGCGATCGTTTCGACCAAGTCGCTCGACTACGTGAACAACTGCCCGGCCTCCGGCGCGACCACGATCATCGGCGACGGGCCGAACCACATCGTGAACGCGGGCACCAGCATGGCGGCGCCGCACACCGCCGGCGCGGTCGCGCTGCTGATGCAGAAGTTCGGCAACATCACGCCGGCCTTCGCCAAGACCTACCTGGCGGCCAACGCGCTGGTGGACGCCAACACCGGAGTGGTGCCGAACTTCGACTGGGGCGCCGGCAAGCTGCGCCTCGGCGACCTGGCCGACCCGTCGGTCACGGTCACCTTCCCGAACGGCGGCGAGACGCTGGTGATCGGCGCGAACGCCAACCTCACGTGGTCGGCCTCCGACAACGTGGGCGTGACCAGCGTGGACCTCGAGCTGTCGCGCAGCGGCGCGCTCGGGCCCTGGGAGACGATCGCCCTGGGCGTCGGCAACACCGGCAGCTACACCTGGAACGTGACCGGGCCGCCGACCAACACCGCGATCCTGCGCGTGACCGCGCGCGATGCCGCCTCCAACGCCGGCTCCGACGTCAGCGACGTGGACTGGGCGATCATCGACGGTGCGACCGGCGCGCTGCTGTCGCTGTTCGAGGCCGAGTCGCTCGAGGACGGCGTGGCCCTGCGCTGGCAGTTCGGGACGGGCGCCGAGTTCCGCAGCGTGGACGTCGAGCGGGCGACCGCGTCGCAGGGGCCGTGGGCGACGATCCACGCCGAGCGGCGCAACGAGGGCGGCGTCACGGTCGCCGTGGACCGCAGCGCTTCGCCGGGAGCCACCTATTACTACCGGCTGCGCACCGTGAACGCGCTCGGCCAGGTGCAGGTGTTCGGCCCGCTCGCGGGCGGCGCCGGCACCGCGGTCGCCGACTTCGCCCTGATGCCGGTGTCGCCGAATCCGACCACCGGCGTCGCGCGTGCCGAGTTCACCCTGCCGCGCGCGAGCGACGTGAAGCTCGTCGTGCTCGACCTGCAGGGCCGCCAGGTGGCCGAACTGGCCAGCGGCCCGTTCCGCGCCGGCCGCTACCAGGCCGCGTGGTCGGGCGAGGTGGAGGGCCGGACGGCTCCCGCCGGCGTCTACTTCCTGCAACTCCAGGCGGCGGGACGCCGGCTGGTGCAGCGCATCGTCGTGGCGCCCTAGGGCCGCAGGCGCGTCCCGGCACCCGGGCCCCGCGGGAGCGATCCCGCGGGGCTCGGCTCCATGTCACTCCCGGCGGGAGCGGCTGGCCCTGCCGGGCTCGGGTCCGTCGAGAACCGGCAGGCCGCCCATGCACCCATCCCCCCAGACCCGGTTCCGAGACTTCCACGCGGCGTCGTGCGTGGGAGCCGGCCGGGCGTTGCTCGCGGGGTCGTTCGCCGCGGCGCTCTTCCTCGCCGCTCCGGCGGCTCACGCCGTCCCGGTGCTCGAAAAGCACGTCGCGGCCGCCGCGGGCGGGTGGCTCACGGGCGGCGGGCTCACGCTCGGCATGACGCTCGGCGAAGGCGCGGTCGGACTCTCCCTCTCGATTCCCGCGCAGCGCGCCGAGGTCGCGGGCTTCTGGGGGCCCGGCTCGGTGGCGGTGCTCGGCGTCGGGGACGACGACGGGCCGGCGACGTCGGTCCCGCCCGGTCTCGAGATCCACCCCAATCCCGGCTCCGGCGTGACCGTGCTCCGCTGGTCCCCGGCCCCCGCGGCGCACGAGGCCGCGGCGACCGCGACGATCTACGACACGCGAGGGCGCCGCATCCGCACCCTGCAGCCCGTCGCCGCGCCCGGCACGTGGGCTTCGTCCGCGCGCACGTTCCATTGGGACGGGCGCGACGACCGGGGGCTCGAGGCGGGAGCGGGGATCTATTTCTGCCGGATGCGCTCGGGTCCCCTCACCGTCACCGGGCGCTTCGCGCGCATCCGATGAACCGCATCCGGAGGATTCCATGATCGAAGGGGTTCGCTTCGTCGCGCGAAGGAGCGCTGGCGCGCTCCTGCTCGCCCTGTGCCTCGGCTCCGTCCCCTGCGGTCCGGCGAGCGCCGTTCCGGCGCTCCTCAACTACCAGGGCCACCTGAGCAACGGCGGCGGTCCGCTCACCGGAAACTTCCCGATGACGTTCGCGCTGTTCACGGTTCCCGCCGGCGGGACGCCGCTCTGGTCCGAGAGCTACGCCAACGTCACCGTGACCGCGGGCGTGTTCAACGTGCTGCTCGGGAGCGACACCCCGCTGCCGCTCGGCAGCCTCTTCACCGGGCAGACGCTCTACATCGAGACCACCGTGAGCGGCAACGTCCTGTCGCCGCGCCGCCCGATCGTGAGCGTCGGCTACGCCGCGCGCGCCGCGATCGCCGACAGCGCGGCCGCGGCACCGGGCTCGGGAGCCGTGACCTACACGCGCTGGGGGCGCTCGGACTGCCCGGTCGGCGCCTCGGTCGTCTACTCCGGCTACGCGGCCTCCGGCCACTACCAGCAACCCGGAGCCGCGCGCAACCTGCTTTGCCTGACCGACTCCCCGTCCTACGACTCCTACAGCGACCTGAACCAGAACGGCGCGCTGCTCTACGGGACCGAGTACCAGACCAACGGCTACGGCTTGACCGCCAGTCCCTGGCCCTCGGTTCACAACTTCAGTGCCCCGTGCGTGGTGTGCTTGAGGGAGAACGCGAGAATCTCCCTGATGATCCCGGGCAGCAAGCTGTGTCCGGCCGGGTGGAACCTCGAGTACTCGGGGTACCTGATGGGCACGCACTACACGCAGTCGGGGGGTGGGGGCGAGCTGGTTTGCGTGGATCGGTTGCCCGCCGCGATCGGAAACGTCTCCCTCCAGGGCGGGAACCTCTGGTACCCGACCGAGGCGGAGTGCGGGTCGCTTCCCTGCGCGCCCTACGTGCAGGACCGTGAAGTGACCTGCGCCGTCTGTACGCGCCCCTAGGCCTCCGGTTGACCGGCCCGAGCCCCGTCCCTTAACGTCCCCGCCCTCGTTCCGGTGGGGCGCAGGCCCGGCGATCCCGCCGGGCCGTTGCGTTTCCCGCCCCGGTTCCCCGGAGGCCTCCTCCCGATGCGCCCAGGTTCCCCCGACGCCCTCGCCGCCGGCTACGACCCCTCGCGGGTCGAGGCGTCGTGGTATGCCCGCTGGGAGGAACTCGGCGTGTTCCGGCCCCGCCCGGAGGCCGGCGGCGAGCCGTTCGTGATCGCCATCCCGCCGCCCAACGTGACCGGCTCGCTCACCATGGGCCACGTGCTCGGGGAGTCCATCCGGGACTGCATCGTGCGCTGGCAGCGCATGGAGGGCCGCGAGACCCTCTACATCCCCGGCATGGACCACGCCGGGATCGCCACCCAGAACGTGGTGGAGAAGAAGCTCAAGGCCGAGGGGCGCTCCCGTCACGACCTCGGGCGCGAGGGCTTCCTCGAGGAAGTGTGGCGCTGGAAGGAGCAGTACGGCGGGCTGATCTTCCAGCAGGAGCGAAGGCTCGGCACCACGCCGGA
This sequence comes from uncultured bacterium, assembly GCA_964542745.1. Taxonomy (GTDB): domain Bacteria; phylum Eisenbacteria; class RBG-16-71-46; order RBG-16-71-46; family RBG-16-71-46; genus DATKAB01. Next base: position 15,892 of record CAZIVR010000049.1, on the reverse strand, counting down.
CTGGACCCGCGAGCGCTTCACGCTCGACGAGGGCTATTCGCGCGCGGTGCTCCACGTCTTCAAGGCGCTCTACGACGAGGGGCTCGTCTACCGGGGCCGCTACATCGTCAACTGGTGCCCGCGCTGCCGCACCGCCCTCTCGGACGAGGAGGTCGAGCACCAGGAGGTGCAGGGCCATCTCTGGACCCTGCGCTACCCGATCAAGGACAGCGAGAAGTCCATCACGGTGGCCACCACGCGGCCCGAGACCATGCTCGGCGACACCGCGGTGGTCGTGAACCCGAAGGACACCCGCTACAAGAAGCTGGTGGGGAAGACCGCGGTGCTGCCCCTGATGCGGCGCGAGATCCCGATCCTCGCCGACCCGATGGTGGACTCGAAGTTCGGAACCGGCGCGGTGAAGGTGACGCCGGCGCACGACCCGAACGATTTCCAGGTGGCGCGCCGCCACGGGCTCCCCGAAATGGTCGTGATGGACGAGGCCGGCGTGATGAACGAGAACGCCGGCGATTTCCGCGGCCTCGACCGCTTCGAGGCGCGCAAGCGCATCGTGGAAGCGCTCAAGGACTCGGGATACCTCGAGAAGGTCGAGCCGCACACCCACTCGGTGGGCCACTGCTCGCGCTGCGACTCGGTGATCGAGCCCTACCTCTCGTGGCAGTGGTTCGTGAAGATGGCCCCGCTCGCCGCCCCCGCGCTCGAGGCCGCGAAGAAGGGCAAGGTCAAGATCTTCCCGCCGCGGTGGAAGAAGGTGTACGTCCACTGGCTCGAGAACATCCGCGACTGGTGCATCTCGCGGCAGCTGTGGTGGGGCCACCGGATCCCGGTCTGGTACCGGGGCGAGGAGATGGTGGTTTCCCTCGACCGTCCGGAGGGCGAGGGCTGGCGGCAGGACGAGGACGTGCTCGACACGTGGTTCTCGTCGTGGCTGTGGCCGTTCGCCACGCTCGGCTGGCCCGAGAAGACCCCGGACCTCGCGCGCTACTACCCGAACAGCCTGATGGTGACGGGCAGCGACATCATCTTCTTCTGGGTCGCCCGCATGGTGATGGCCGGCTACCACTTCCTCGGGGAGGCGCCGTTCTCGCACGTCTACTTCACCAGCATCGTGCGCGACGCGCAGGGGCGGAAGATGAGCAAGTCGCTCGGCAACTCGCCCGACCCGCTCCAGATGATCGCGACCTACGGCGCCGACTCGGTGCGCTTCACGATGATCCAGGTGCCGACCGGGCAGGACCTGCTGTTCGACGAAAAGCGGCTCGAGCACGGCAAGTTCTTCGCGAACAAGCTGTGGAACGCCACCCGCCTCGTGACCATGCGGCTGGGCGGCGAGGATGTGGGCGCGATCCGGGAGTCGCAGCTCGCCATGACGATGGCCGACCGCTGGATCCTGTCGCGGCTCGCGAACGCCTCCAAGGACGTGACCCGCAACCTCAAGACCTTCCGCTTCGCCGAGGCCGCCCAGGCGCTCTACCACTTCGCGTGGAACGACTACTGCGACTGGTACCTCGAGATGGCGAAGCCGCGCTGGGCGCTGGCCGGGGCACCCGGCGAAGCCGGGTCCGGCGACGCGCTGGAGCCCGGGGAGCGCGCCGACCTGCGCACCGCGCGCTGGGTTTCGTGGAAGGTGCTCGACGGGATCCTGCGGCTGCTCCACCCCTTCATGCCGTACGTGAGCGAGGAGCTGTGGCAGGCGATTCCCCACGACGGCGAGACGCTGGCGCTCGCGGCGTGGCCGCGCGCGAAGCGCTCTTGGTTCGACGCGGCGGCCGAGCGCGAGGTCGCGTTCCTCCAGGCCGTGGTGGTGGCGATCCGCAACCTGCGCGTCGAGGCCAAGCTCGCGCCGGGGCGCGCGGTGCCGGTGCTGGTGCGGGCGGGGGAGGAGCAGCTGGAGCAGCTCCGGCGGCTCGAGCAGCAGCTCAAGCCGCTGGCCCGCATCGAGACCCTCACGCTCATGACCGAGGGCCCGCGGCCGCGGGTCGCGGCCTCGGCGGTGGTGGAGGGCGCCGAGATCTTCCTGCCGCTCGAGGGGCTGATCGACGTCGGCGAGGAGCGCGCGCGGCTCGCCCGCGAGGCCGAGAAGGTGCTCGACGACCTCGAGGCGGTGAAGAAGAAGCTCCGCAACCAGGACTTCCTCAACAAGGCGCGTCCCGACGTGGTCGAGCGCGAAAAGGCCCGGCTCGCCCAGCTCGAAGAGACGATGGACAAGCTGCAGCGCGCCCAGGAGAGCCTTCGGGTCTCGCCGGCGTGAGCCGGCGCACGCCCCGCCCGGGCGCACTCGGCGGAGTCCCGAAGCGGCGGGCGCTTCCCCGGCGCGCGGCACCGCGCGAATCCCCGGCTCCCGCGCGCGGGGCCGGAGCCTACGCCCTCATCCTCGCGGTGGTGCGGCGCATCCCGCGCGGCAAGGTCGCCACCTACGGCCAGGTCGCGGCGCTGGCCGGCTTCCCGAACGCCCCGCGGCTCGCCGGCTACGCGCTCCACGCCCAGCCCGACGGCACGCCGATCCCCTGGCATCGCGTACTGGGCGCGGGCGGGCGCCTGACGCTCGCCCGGCTGAATCCCGAGGGGGCGCTGCTCCAGAGGTTGCGGCTCGAGGCCGAGGGCGTGGCGTTCGACGCGCGCGGCCGGGCGCGGCTCGACCGCTGCGGTTGGAAACCGCGCGGAATCGCGGCGGGTCCCGCGCGCCCGCGGCGCCCGGGGTCGCCGGCGCGCGCGGGATCGCCGCGGCGCGTCAGGGGCTGAGCGAGTCCGCGGCGCCGCGCCGGAAGCGCGCCAGCCGCAGCGGGCCGGTCATGGAGTTCCAGGTCTCGCGGCCGGCCAGCGCCCGGCCGCCGGTCGCGGCGGCACGCTCGGTGCGCCGCGCCAGTTCCCGGCGGATCTCCGAGTTGGGGCTGCGCACCACCACCCACACCTCGTCGAATCCCGCGACCCGTTCGCGGGCGGCGCGTTCCATCTCGTCGAGCTGCGCCGGCGTGTAGTCCGAGGCGAAGGGCACCTCGGGGTGCGACACCTCGAACGCGGACACCGGCGCGGGCTGGCGGCGATTGTAGTACCGGAACGGGTCGGCGTCGAACGGCACGAGCGCGGCGGTCCGCCCCGGGGCGCCCGCCGCGGCGATCCGCGCGACCGCCTCGCGCCACGGCTCCTTGCCGTAGTCGGTGGCGTAGCGCAGGCACGCGTAGCCCGAGGCTGCGAGCAGCACCGCGGTCCACCCCGCGGCCAGCGCGGGCGGGCGCAGCGACCACAGCCCGCGCGCGAGCAGCAGCGCCAGCATCGGGGTCAGGAACACGAAGTAGCGCGGCAGCCACAGCGGCATCCGGAACGACACCAGGTACACCGCCGCCAGCGGCAGGAACAGCCCGGCGAGCGCGAAGCGGGTGAGCGACGCCCGGGGCGTGGGGCCGCGCGCCGCGGCCAGCGCGGCCGCGAGCGGCAGGGCGGGGAGCAGCAGCAGGATCGCGTGCGCCACGGGGCGGGGGAGCACCGCCTCGATTCCGGGGAGCGCCGCGGTCGCGGGGGGCGTCACCAGCGGGATGGGCGAGAGGAACACCGCGCGCAGCACCTGGAACACCTGGTGGCCGCCCGGGGTCTCGAGGTACCAGTGGCTGTGGCCGAGCCGCGAGGCCTGCGCCGCGCTGATCGCGAGCCATGGCGCGTAGAGCGCGAACGCCGCCGCCACCGCGAGCCCCCAGCGCGCCAGGTTGCGGCGGCCGGCGGCGGTGAGCACGATCATCGCGCCCTGCACGCCGAGGCCCAGCACCGCGATGCTCTGGGTCCACAGCCCGAGCGCGGTGACCAGCACGAACGGCAGCCACGCGCGCCGGCGCTCGAAGAGCACGGCGCGCGCGAACAGGTAGAGCGACCAGGTCGTGAACAGCCCGACCAGCATGTAGGTGCGCGCCTCCTGCCCGAACATGATCTGGTGCGGGGAGAGCGCCACGATCATCGCGGCCAGCGTGGCCTCGGTGCGGCCCGCGGCGAGCCGGGCGAGCCGGTAGGCGAGGTAGACCATGCCCACCGAGGCCAGCGCCGAAACCGAGCGCAGCCACGCCTCCGAGTCGCCGAAGCGGAGCGCCAGCGACGTGAGCAGGTAGAAGAGCGGCGGGCTCGCGTCCTTCTCGGCGCACAGCCGGATCAGCTCGCGAAGCGGCGCGCTGGCCGCGGTCCAGGTCGAGCCCTCGTCGGTCCACAGGCTGCGCGAGCCGAGCCCGGTGAGGCGGAGCATCAGCGCCCCGGCCAGCACGGCGGGGAGCGCGAGCGGGGACTCGCGGCGGGCGGGCGGGCCCGCGGCGTTCATCGCCCGTCCGTGAGGATGGACACGATGCGCTCGCCGCTCCGCCCGTCGCCGAACGGGTTGGGCCAGCCGCGGGCCTTGCCCTGCATGGCGCGGGCGCCCGCCACGATGCGGTCCGGGTTCGCGCCGACCAGCACGTTGGCGCCCACCTCGACGGACTCCGGGCGCTCGGTGTTGTCGCGCAGCGTCACGCACGGCACGCCGAGCGAGCAGGCCTCCTCCTGGAGCCCCCCGGAGTCGGTGAGCACCAGCGCGGCGCGCGCGTGGAGCCCGAGGAAGTCGAGGTAGGAGAGCGGCGGCAGCACGCGCACCGCCCCGTCCACGCTCACGCCCTGCGTCCCGAGCCGCGCCTGCGTGCGCGGGTGCAGCGCGGCCAGCACCGTGAGGCCGAGCTCGCGGCCGCTCCGGGCGAGGCCCTCGAAGATGCCGCGCAGCCGCTCGGGGGCGTCGGTGTTCTCGGCGCGGTGCACGGTGGCGAGGGCGTAGCGGCCGGGCTCGACGCCGAAGCGCTCGAACAGGCCCGGTCGCTCGGCGCGGCTCTTCTGGAGCAGCAGCTCGTCCACCACGGTGTTGCCGGTGACGTGGATGCGGTGGGGGGCGATCTGCTCGGCGAGCAGGATCGTCTTCGACTTCTCGGTCGGGGCGAACAAGTGCTCGGACAGGTGGTCGGTGAGGATGCGGTTGATCTCCTCGGGCATGCCGCGGTCGTAGGAGCGCAGCCCGGCCTCGACGTGCCCCACCGGAACGCCCAGCTTCTGGGAGGCGATCGCCATCGCCAGCACGGAATTGGTGTCGCCCTCGACGAGCATCACGTCGGGCTTCTCGCGCGCGATCAGCGGCTCGGCGCCGAGCAGGATGGTGCCGAGCTGGTAGACCTGCGAGCCGGAACCCACCTCGAGGTTGTGGTGCGGCTGCGGAAGGCCCAGCTCCTCGAAGAACACGCCGTCCATCTCGAACGAGTAGTGCTGGCCGGTGTGGAGGAGCAGGTAGGGCACGCCGCGGGCGATGCAGGCGCGCACCACCGGGGCCATCTTGATGATCTCGGGGCGGGTGCCCACCACGATGCCGATCTTCATGGTTCCGCGTTCCTCAGGCGGCCCGCGCGGGGGCCGGGGTTTCCGCCGCGTAGCGCTCCATCATTTCGTCCACCACCTCGCAGCACGAGTTCCACGAGTTGACCCGCGGGTAGACCTGCGCCGTGCAGGCGAGGTAGAGCCGCCCGGGGATCACGCTGGGCGACGGCCTCAGCGCGTGGTAGCCCACCGTCCAGATCGGCTCCACGAACGGCGCGCGGAACACGAACTGGTCCACGATCGACGCGGCGACCTTCGGGTAGAGCCGCTGCAGGTCGGCGCGGTAGATCGCGAAGATCTCGTCGTCGCTCTTGCGGAACAGCTCGCTCTCGCGGTGCGTGTAGTTCACCAGGTAGTTCACGTGCAGGCCGCCCGAGCGTTCGAGCGGCACCAGGTTCGACATCTCGATCGCGCCCTGGGCCGTGGCCCCGCTGTCCACCCACGGCATCCAGTAGTAGTGGGTGAGGGGCTCGCGGGTCAGGAACACGCCGCTCACCACGCCCTGGTAGTCGAGGCGCAGCCCCGCCAGTTTGGCCGGAAGCTCGAGTCCCTGCGTCATGCGCTGGAACTGCAGCAGCGGCGAGGTCGAGACCACGGTGTCGAAGACCTCGCGCCGCCCGTCCTCGCGCACCACCGCCATGCGCTCCCCGTCGCGCTCGATGGCCCGGACGCGCACGCGGAACTCGATCGTGGCCCCGCGCTCGCGCAGCCGTCGCTCGAAGGCGTCGATCAGCGAGCGGTAGCCGCGCTTCAGGCAGCCCTTCACCTCCTGCTGCGAATTCTTCTCGCGGCTCATGCGGCTCGAGACGTAGAGCGCCGGCAGCGCCGGATAGTGGTCGCCGATCTTGGCCGAGAGCAGCGGCTTCCACAGCACTTCGAAGACCCGGTCGCCGACCATGCCGCGGATCCAGCGCTCGGCGCTCACGTTGTCGAGCTCGGTGTTCCGGCCCATCGAGCGCGCGCGCAGCCCCATCACTCCGAGACGGAAGCGCTCCCAGAGGGAGAGCGGCGAGAAGCGGATCAGGTCCATCGCGGTGTTCATCGGATAGACGCGGTTCTGGTACATGAAGCCCATCGCGGTCGGCCGCCACAGCAGCTCGGGCTCGAGGCCGAGCTCCCGCACCCACGACACCAGCGCGTCGTCGTCCGGGAGGATGCAGTGGTAGAAGCGCTCGAGGTGCCCGTCGCGGTAGGGGAAGGTGGTGCCGAGGCCGCCGAGGAAGTCCTCGCTCTCGTAGAGCGTGACCGCCTCCCCGCGCGCGGCGAGACGGCACGCGCTCGCGAGCCCCGAGATGCCCCCGCCGATCACCGCCGCCGTCCTGGCCATGCCGCTCCTGTTCCCCGTGGGTGTGCGCGTTTCGCCGGCCCGGTGCGGAGGGGCCGCCGCCGGGGCCCGCCCGGCCCCGGACCGTCGCGCGGACCCCGGCGTTTCCGGTTATCGGCCAGCGAGTTGCGGCGCTGAAGCCGCGAGCCCGCGCCGCCCTGCGGCGACGCGGCGGACCGCGTCCGGCGGGGCGGACGGGCAGATTAGGCGCTCGGCGATGGGGCGGCAAGCGCGCGGGCGCGGAGGACGCGGGAAGCGGGGCACGGCGCCCCGAGGCGGGGACGGGTGTGCCGGATCGCGAGGGTCGGCCCGCGCCGGGGAGGGGACGGCGCCGAGGCGCCGCCCCCCACGATGCGAGGCCCCTAGAAGCGGACGCCCCCGGCCAGCGCGAGCTCGCCGCTGCCCGCGAGGGTGCCGCGCAGCTGCGCGAACGGCCGCACTTCGCCCCGGCGCGCGCCGAGGCCGGTCAGCACGTTGAGTCCGACGTCGGTCTCCCGGTCGCCGCCGCGCCGGCTGGTCAGGAGCACCGCGGGTCCCGCGCCCATCCAGAAGCTGGTGCTGCGGTTCTCCGCGAAGTCGTAGTGGAAGTCGCCGCTCATCGCCACCACGTCGCGGCGCCCTCCCATCGCCAGCTCGACGTTGGGATTGAAGTACCAGCCGCCGCCCGCGCCCACGTCGGCGAGGATGCCGGCGCCGAGCGCGAGGGCGTTCGCGTCGGGGTAGATCCCCGCGCGCAGGTCGGTGTCGGTCGCGGCCGCCGAAACGGCCGGAGCCAGGAGCGCGGCGGCCGTGAGGATCACGGCCGCGAGTCCCGCGGACTTCGAAAACCGATGCGTGCGAAGCATGGTGTCCTCCTCGTTCGCGCCGGCCGGTGTGGGGCGCCGGCGCGTTCATGGGGAGCGCATGCCTGCCACGCCTATCAAGGCCCGTGCCCGGGCCGTGCGCGGCGCGGGGCTTCGAGTTGCGGCGCCGCGCCTCCGGCGCGTGCACGAATCGCGCGGAGGGTTGTACCAGTTACACGCCGCGGATCGCGGGCGCGGGCCCCCCTGCGCGCCGTGTCCCGGAGCGCGGGGGCGCGTCCGCGCCACCCCCGGCCGCGCGCCTGCTAGACTGCCGCGGCTCCGAGGCCGGGCCGTGCCCGCGGCGGCCGCGCGGGGCTTCCAGTCCAACCGGGAGAACGGGTGAGCGAGACGAAGTCCGAGGCCCGAGCGGAGGATCCCGCGCGCCCGCCGCGCGCGGAGGGCGCGCCGTCCCCGCCCGCACGCGCCCTCGGCTGGTGGCTCGCCGCCGCGACGCTCGTCGGCCTGAGGCTGCCGCATCTCTTCGGCCCGCTCGACGATCCCCACTCGTGGCGGCAGTGCGACACCGCCCGCTACTCGCTCGACTTCGCGCGCCACGGCGTGGACCTGCTGCACCCGGCGGTGTGCTGGCTCGGCGGACACCGCACGCTGATCTTCGAGTTCCCGCTGCCCGAGGCGCTCAGCGGCCTGCTCCAGCGCGCGTTCGGCGAGGGCGAGCACTGGGACCGGCTGGTGGCGCTCGCGTTCTTCCTCGCCGCCACCGCCTACCTCCACGCCTTCCTGCGGCTGGCCGCCGGACGGCGCACCGCGTGGCTCGCCACGCTGGCGTGGCTCGGCCTGCCGCTCGGGCAGTTCTACTCGCGCGCCGCCCACGTGGACTTCGCGGCGGTGGCCGGCGTGCACGCGCTGCTGTTCCACGGCGCGCGCGCCGCCCGCGGCGGCGGCTGGGGCCACGCGGCCGGCGCGGCGGCGGGAGGGACGCTCGCCGCGCTGGTCAAGGCGCCGTACCTTCTCGCGGCGTTCGGCCCGCTGGCGCTCGCGGCGCTCTCCGCCACGGGCGCGGCGTCGCTCGCGGCGCTCGGCATGGCGCTCGCCGTCACGGCGGTCGCCTTCAAGCTGTGGCGCGGCCACGTGGACGCGGTCAACGCGGGCGCCCCCGACTGGTTCTTCCTGCCCGGCTACTACAAGGAAGTGAACCCGCTGTGGTGGTACTTCGGCGAATGGGGCCAGCGGCTGGACCGCGCGAGCTGGGTGAAGGTGGCCCGGCGCCTGGTGTACGAGGTGGCCACCCCGCCCGGCGTGCTCGTGGCGTTCGCCGCGCCCTTCGCGGCGGCGCGTGCCGCCGCGCTCCGCTTCGGGCCGCGGGCGCTCGCGCTGGCGTGGAGCCTGTCCGCGCTCGCCTACCTGCTGGTGTTCTTCCCGCTCAACGTCATCCACAACTACTACCAGGTCCCGTTCCTCGCGCCGGCGGCGCTGCTGATCGCCCTCGGGTTCGAGGCCATGGCGTCCCGCGCCCGGGTCGCGTCGGTGCTGGCGGCCGCGCTGTTCGCGATCATGGTCGTCGTGAGCCCGGGGCGGCTCCACTACTACGGCGTGGACTGGCTGCGCATCGAGGCCGGCCGGCTCATGGACGCGAAGCTCCCGAAGGGGGAGCTGGTGGTGGCGAGCGATCACTCGTCGGGACACTCCGACCCGCGCCTGCTCCACCGCGCCGACCGCGACGGCTGGCCGGTGGCGATCGCCGACCTCACGCCCGAGCGCCTCGCGAAGCTCCACGCGCTCGGGGCGCGGCACGTGGCCATCGTCACGAGCCCGATCCGGCCCGATCTCGGGGTGCCCGCCTTCCTCGAGCCCGCGCGGACCGCGACGCTACCCATCGTGCACCCCGAGTGGAACGAGACGATCGGCACGCTCTCGTTGTTCGCGCTCCCGCTCCCGGCCCCGGCCGACTCGGCCCGATGAGCGGACGTCCCTTCGCCACGGTGAGCGTGGACGTGGACCCGGTGGACCTGCACCTGGTCGGCTACGGCTACCGCGGCCTGCCCGCCGACCCGGGCGTGTACGAGGTCGCCCTGCCGCGGCTCGCCGAACTGTTCGAGCGCTGCGGCGTGCGGGGCACCTTCTTCGTGGTGGGCCGCGACGCCGGGCGTCACGCGGGAGCGCTCCGGGCGCTCGCGGGCGCCGGGCACGAGGTCGCGAGCCACTCGTTCACCCACCCGCTGGCGTTCGCGAGCCTCGGCGACGCCGGGATGCGCGGCGAGCTGGAGCGGAGCCGCGACGCCCTCGCCACGGCGACCGGCCGCGCGCCCGCCGGCTACCGCTCGCCCAACTTCGACATGGACCGGAACGCGCTCCGGGTGCTGGCGGCCTGCGGCTACCGCTACGACGCCTCGGCCTACCCGACGCCGCTGCTGCTCCCGGCGCGGCTGCTGCTCGCGCTCAAGAGCCGGGACCCGCGCTCGGTGCTCCGGCTCCGGCCGTGGCCCTTCTCGCTCGAGCGGCGGCCCTCGGCGCTGCGGTTCGACGGGCGCACGCTGCACGAGTTCCCGGCCTCGGTGACGCCGGGTCTCCGGCTGCCCGTCTACCACACGCTGCGCTACTCGCTCGCCGACGCCCGCTTCGAGTCCGCGCTCGACGGCTTCGCGCGGCGCGGCGAGCCGCTCTCGTACATCCTGCACGCGGTGGACGTGCTGGGGCTCGCCGAGGACCGCGTGGATCCGCGGCTGGCGAAGCACCCGGGGATGGACCGGCCCCTCGCCGAGAAGCGGGACCTGCTCGAGCGGAGCCTCAAGGCCATCGTCCAACGCTTTGTTCCGGCGACGTTTGAGGCTCGGCTCGGGGCCGAGGGCGCCGCCGCGGGACCGGCGCGCGCGTGACGGCGCGCGCGGGACGAAATCCCCGCGCGCGGCGTATGGTCTGCGGACGCCGACTTTCGACCACTTTTTCGGGAGGGACTTCCATGCCCACGCTCCGCACGTCACCGGGCCGCCTTCGGGCCGCGGCCCGTCTCGCGCCCGCCACGGTCGCGCTGCTCGCCGCGCTGCCCGCGCTCGCCGCCGGGCCGCGCGTCACGATCTACTCCGCGGACCTCGGCTACGTCCGCGAAACCCGCGGCTACGAGCTGGCCGCGCCGCGCGACACCGTGCGCCTCGCCGACGTGTCCGAGCGCCTCGACTTCGCCTCGGTGCGGCTCGCGCCCGCCGACGGCGCGCGGGTCGCGCGGCTCGCCTACCGCTACGACACCGCCAGCGGCGACGGGCTCGTCGAGCGCGCGCGCGGCGGCCGGGTGCGGGTGGTGACCCGCGGCGACCGCGTCACCGAGGGAACGCTGGTGGCCTCCGACGGCTCGTGGCTCGTCGTGCGCGGCGACGACGGCGCGCTCCACACGCTGTCGCGCGCGGCGGTCGAGGCGGTGCGGCTCGCGAACCCGCCGGCCACGCTGTCGCTCCGGCCCACGATCGAGGCGGTGATCGAGGGCGGCAAGCGCGGCCGCGCCGAGGCCGAGCTCAGCTACCTCACCGGCGGGCTCTCGTGGGCCGCCGAGCACGTGCTGGTGCGCCGCGGCGAGTCGGCCGGGGCCTGGACCTCGCGCGTGACCGTGGACAACTCGACGGGCCGCGACTTCGTGGAGGCGTCGGTCAAGCTGGTGGCGGGGGAGCCCTCGCGGACCGGCGGGCCCGCGCCGCCGCGGCCGATGATGATGCAGATGCGGGTCCTGGCCGCCGACGCCTCGGAGAAGGCCGACATGAGCGAGGAGAGCTTCGCCGAGTACCACCTCTACACGCTCGACCGCCCGGCGACGCTGCGCGACCGCGAGACCCAGTCGCTCGTGATGCTCGACACGCGCGACGTGAAGACGAAGCCCCGCTACCTCTACCGCGGCAACGACCCGCGCGGCGTGCGCACCCAGCTCGAGCTGGTGAACGACGCCGCGAGCGGCCTCGGCGTGGCGATTCCCGCGGGGCGGGTGCGCATCTTCGAGGCGGACGCCTCCGGCGACCTGCAGTTCACGGGCGAGTCGAACGTGCCGCACACCGCCCCGGGCGAGAAGCTCACGCTCGAGGTGGGCCGCGCCTTCGACCTCGTGGGCGAGCGGCGCGAGCTGGCCAACCGGCGGATCGCCGAGCGCGAGCGCGAGTACCAGGTGGAGATCAAGCTCCGGAACCGCAAGCCCGCCGCCGTGACCATCACGGTGGAGGAGGGCGTGGCGGGCGACAGCGAGATCACCCAGCGCAGCCACCCGTTCGAGCGCAAGGACGCCAACACCCTGAAGTGGGAGATCCCGGTGGCGAGCGGCAAGGAGGCGGTGCTGACCTACACGGTGCGCGTGCGCTACTAGCGCGGGGGGGCTCGCGTCCGGGGCGCCGCGGCGCGGCGACCGCCCGCGCGCCGCGGCCCCGCGCGCGTCAACTGGCCCGCGCCCCCCGCCGATGACTAGGATCGGCCCGAGATGCCGGCGCGCGCTCCGAGCCCGCGCCCCACGAGAGCGCCCCGTTCCGGACGGATCCGGCGACGGGGCGCGCCCGATGAAGGAGACGCATGGTCTTCAACAGCCTGCTGTTCGGCGTCTTCTTCGTCGTCTTCCTGCTGCTCTACCACCGCATGCCCCACCGGTGGCAGAACCACCTGATCCTGGCCGGCAGCTACGTGTTCTACGGCGCCTGGGACTGGCGCTTCCTGTCGCTCATCTGGATCTCGACCGTGGTGGACTGGTGGGTCGGGCTCCACCTCGATCCCTCCAAGCCGCAGGCCTACCGCAGGCGCACGCTGCTCCTGAGCTGCATCTTCAACCTCGGCTTCCTCGCGATCTTCAAGTACTACGGGTTCTTCGTCTCGAGCTTCATGGACCTCGCGGGGCTCTTCGGCTGGCACCCGGACATCCGCGTGCTCCAGATCGTGCTGCCGATCGGCATCTCGTTCTACACGTTCCAGTCCATGAGCTACACGATCGAGGTGTACCGGAACCACATCGGGCCGTGCCGCAGCCTGCTCGACTACGGCACGTTCGTGGCCTTCTGGCCGCACATGGTCGCGGGCCCGATCATGCGCGGCACCACCCTGCTGCCGCAGGTGCAGACGCCCCGGGTCGTGACGCGGCAGCAGGTCTACGACGGCCTCCGGCTGATCCTGTGGGGCCTCTACAAGAAGATGGTGATCGCCGACAACATGGCGCTGATCGCCGATCCCATCTTCGCGCGCCCCGCGCCCTACGCCTTCGGCGAAGTGTTCGTCGGGGTGCTGGCGTTCGCGTTCCAGATCTACGGCGACTTCTCCGGCTACTCCGACATCGCGCGCGGGTGCTCCAAGCTGCTCGGCTTCGAGCTGGTGGTGAACTTCAACCTGCCCTACCTGGCCACCAGCCCGCAGGACTTCTGGCGGCGCTGGCACATCAGCCTCTCCACGTGGCTGCGGGACTACCTCTACGTGTCGCTGGGGGGGAACCGGCTGGGGCGGCTGCGCACCTACGTGAACCTCGAGCTGACCATGCTGCTCGGCGGCCTGTGGCACGGCGCGAGCTGGACGTTCGTGGCGTGGGGCGCCTACCACGGCACGCTGCTGGCCGCGCACCGCATGATCGAGGAGCTGCGCGGGGTGGGGAAGCGCGCCCCCGCGGCCTCGGCGGCGATCGGCGAGGGGGGCGGCGAAACCCCGCGCCGCGGCAGCGCGCTCGGCTGGGGGCTCAGCGTGGCGTTCATGTTCGCGCTCACCCTCTTCGGCTGGCTGCTGTTCCGCTGCCACAGCTTCGACCAGATCGCGGCCATGACCGCGGCGCTCTTCGGCGGGCCGCTCGGGGCCGAGTGGTTCCCGCGCCTCGGCACCATCGGGTTCTACTGCCTGCCGCTGGTGGTGGTGCAGGGATTCCAGCGCGCGGCCGGCGACCTCGACGTGATGACGCGCTGGCCGGCGTGGGCGCAGGTTCCGTTCTACCTCTTCTGCCTCTACTCGATCCTCCTGTTCGGGGTGTTCCGTGGCGCGGCCTTCATCTACTTCCAGTTCTAGCCTCGAGCGGCTGGCCCGCTCGGTCCTCGTCACGGCGCTGCTCGCCGTGGCGATCGAGACCGTGCTGGCCGTCGTGCCCGAGAACGTGATGATCCGCACCATGCGCTGGATGCGCGCGAGGCTCGATCGGGAGCCCGCCGCCGCGATCCAGCTCCACGGCGACTCGGTGGCGCAGGGCGCCCTGCTCGCCGGCGAGATCGAGAAGTCGCTGCCGCCGGGCACGAAGGTGTGGAACGCCTCGCTGCAGGGCTCGGGCCCCGAGTTCACCTACTTCCTGCTCAAGCGCCAGGTCGAGCGCGGGCGCGCGCCCGGCGCGATCGTGATCGCCCACTCGCCGCACACGTTCGTCACCGAGCGCATGGGCGTGCTGGTCGGTGCGTTCCTCGGCTGGGGCGAGATCCCGGAGGCGTTCCTCCACGGCCGCCATTTCTTCGACGCGCTGTACGGCGTGCTGTGCAAGCTCTCCTTCACGCTCCGCCACCGCGAGGAGCTGGGCGACCTCGCCAAGGGTCGAAGGGCCGCGATCGCGAGCTGGAACGACCCGCTGCCCACCGAGGCCTGGGTGCGCCGGGTGGGCGTCGAGGCCGAGGCGAAGTGGGAGCGCGAGGGGAAGGGCGCTCCCGGGCCGCTCCACCCGGTCTACCTGCGGCGCTTCGAACCCGACCCGGGCGTCACCGCGATGCTCGGCCGCACCCTGGCGCTGGCACGGACGCACGGCATCCGCGTCTATTGGCTCACGCTTCCCGAGCACGAGGCGGTCGCGGCCGCTCGCGACACGCTCGGGTTCGCGCCCGCGTACGTCGCGTTCGTGGATTCGCTCGCGGCGCGCGGCGAGATCACGGTGCTGAAGCGCGAATTCGAGGTGCTTCCGGCGAGCGAGTTCGCGGACTACACCCACCTGCGGCTGCGGGCCGCGCTCGCGCTGTCGCGGGAGGTGGGGGAGAAGCTGGCGGCCGAGGGGAAGCCGGCGCGCTGAGCGCCGCCCCTCACTGCATCCGGAAGCCGCCGTCCACGTTGAGGGCCTGACCGGTGATCGCGGCCGCGTCGTCCGAGGCGAGGTAGGTCACCGCGCTCGCCACTTCCTCGGGGGTCACGACGCGGCCGAGCGGCATCTCCTTCAGGTACCAGCGCTCGGTCTCCTCGAGCGACTTGCCCTGCGCCCTGGCGCGCTCGGCGACCACGCGGTCGAAGCGCTCGCCCGCGACCGGTCCCGGCAGCACCGCGTTGACGCGGACGCCGTGGGGTCCGAGCTCCGCGGCCAGCGAGTGGCTGAGCCCGATCATCGCCCACTTGGAGGCGGCGTAGGGCGTGCGCAGCGCGTAACCGATTCGGCCCGCGATCGAGGCGATGTTGACGATCGAGCCGCGCTTCCGCTCGATCATCACGCGCGAGGCGTGCTTCGCGAACAGGAACGCCCCGGTGACGTTGACGTCGAGGTTCTCGCGGAAGTCGGCCGCGGTGATGTCGCGGGCGAGCGCGGCGGGTCCGGTGATCCCGGCGTTGTTGACCAGCACGTCGAGCCGCCCGGTCGAGCCCACCGCCGCGCGCACCGCCGCCTCGACCGCGGGCTCGTCGGTGACGCTGAGCACGGCCACCATCGGCCGGGTGCCCAACGCGCGCAGCTCGCCCGCCGTGGCCTCGAGATTCGGCTTCGAGCGTGACGCCACCATCACGTGGGCGCCCTCGCGCCCGAAGGCCAGCGCGATGGCGCGCCCGATGCCGGCGCCCCCGCCGGTCACGATCACGGTCCAGTCCTTGAAGCGCATGCGCGATCCTCCCGAGAAGGGCGCAGCATGCCACACGGGCGCCCGGCGCGCCGCCGTGCGCGAAGCGGCGCCGCAGGCGGGGCCGCCGGGGCCTCGCGACACTCGGAACCCCGGCGCGGTTTCCGGCCGGCCGCGTTTCCTTCCCCGCCCGCCCCTCCGTTACTCTCCGCGCCTATGCCCTTCAAGCTCCACGCACCCTACGAGCCGCGCGGGGACCAGCCGCAGGCGATCGCCGAGCTGGTGGCGGGCCTCGAGGCCGGCGAGCGCTACCAGACGCTGCTCGGGGTCACCGGGAGCGGCAAGACGTTCGCCATGGCCAACGTGATCGCCCGGTGGGGGAAGCCGACCCTCGTCATCTCGCACAACAAGACGCTGGCGGCCCAGCTCTACGGCGAGTTCCGGCAGTTCTTCCCCGAGAACGCGGTCGGGTATTTCATCTCCTACTACGACTACTACCAGCCCGAGGCCTACGTCCCGCAGACCAACACCTACATCGCCAAGGACGCCAGCATCAACGACGACATCGACCGCCTGCGGCTCCAGGCCACCTCGATGCTGCTGGAGCGCGACGACGTGATCGTCGTGGCCAGCGTGTCGTGCATCTACGGCCTCGGCACGCCCGACGACTGGAAGGG
>CAZIVR010000048.1:0-25334 GCA_964542745.1 uncultured bacterium | reverse complement strand
AGGGCGGCCGCACCGTCGGTGCCGGCGTCGTCACCGAGATCCTCGAGTAGCGGGAGAACCTGATGCTCCAGAGAATCCGCATCAAACTGAAATCGTACGACCACGCGACGCTCGACCAGTCGGCGTCCGAGATCGTGCGCACCGCCCGGCGGACCGGCGCGATGACCTCGGGTCCCGTGCCGCTGCCGACGAGGAAGACCATCTACACCGTCCTGCGCAGCCCGCACGTGGACAAGAAGTCGCGCGAGCAGTTCGAGATCCGCATCCACAAGCGGCTGGTCGAGATCACGCGTTCGACCCCGCAGACCATGGAAGCACTCGAGAAGCTCGACATCCCCGCGGGCGTCGACATCGAAATCCGGACGTAAGGAAGAGGGCGATGATCGGTCTGATTGGACGCAAAGTCGGCATGACCCAGGTCTTCGGCGATCAGGGGGAGGCCATCCCCGTGACCGTGATCGAGGCCGGTCCGTGCACCATCACCGAAGTCCGCACGCTCGAGCGCGACGGGTACGCCGCGGTCCAGCTCGGCTTCGGGACCAACAAGGAGAAGCGCTTCACGCGGCCGGCGCTCGGCCAGTTCAAGAAGCGCAATCTGCCGCCCTCGAGGGCCCTGCGCGAGTTCCGCGTGGAGGACGTGAGCGGCATGGAGGTCGGGCAGAGCCTGACCGTGACGATGTTCGAGAAGGGAAGAAGCGTGGACGTGCAGGGCGTCACCAAGGGTCGGGGCTTCGCGGGCGTGATCAAGCGTCACGGCTTCGTCGCCGGCCACGCCTCGCACGGCCCGACCATGGGCCGCGAGCCGGGATCCATCGGCTCGTCCGCCTACCCCTCGCGCGTCATCAAGGGCAAGCGACTCCCCGGCCGCATGGGCGGGAAGCCGCTCACCATCAAGCACCTGCGCGTCGTGGGCGTGGATGCCGAACAGAACCTGCTGCTGCTGCGCGGCGCGGTTCCGGGCCCGGTCAACGGGCTCGTGATCGTCCGCAAGCGGGAAGACTGACATGAACGCGAAACTCTACGGACCGGACGGCACCGAGAAGGGTTCGGCCCCGCTCCCGGAAAAGCTCTTCGGCCAGCAGGTGCACGAGCACCTGCTCTGGCTCTCCACCAAGCGGCACCTCGGCGACCAGCGCCAGGGCACGGCGTCGGTCAAGAACAAGGGCCGGGTGTCGGGCGGCGGCAAGAAGCCCTTCAAGCAGAAGGGCACCGGCCGGGCGCGCCAGGGCTCCAACACGTCGCCGCTCATGCCGGGCGGCGGGCGGGCCTTCGGGCCGCGGCCCCGTGACTACCGCACCGAGCTGCCCAAGAAGCAGCGGCGCGCGGCGCTCGCGGCGGCGCTGTCGCTGCGCGCGGGCGAGAACGCGGTGACCGTGCTCGAGTCGCTGTCGTTTCCCGAGATGAAGACCCGCCAGATGGCGGACGTGCTGCGCAAGCTCGGGCTCTACGAGAAGCGCACGCTGCTGGTGCTCGAAGAGGCCCATCCGAACGTGGTCAAGTCGTGCCGGAACCTCAAGAATCTCCGCACCACGCTCGCGCACCAGCTCAACCCCTACGATCTCCTCGAGACCGAGGCCGTGGTGATGACCTCGCAGAGCCTCGCGAAGATCCAGGAGGTGTTCGCGCGATGAAGGACCCGCGGACGGTGGTCAGGAAGGCGCTCATCACCGAGAAGGGCACCGTGCTGCGCGAGCTGCGCCGCCAGTACTACTTCGAGGTGGCGCGCGACGCGAACAAGATCGAGATCCAGCGCGCCGTCGAGGCGATCTTCTCGGTGAAGGTCTCGCAGGTGCGCACCATGCAGGTTCGGGGCAAGGTCAAGCGGCAGGGCCGCTGGGCCGGCCGCCGCGCCAACTGGAAGAAGGCGATCGTCACGCTCCAGCCCGATCACAAGATCGAGCTGTTCGAGCAGATCTGAGGTTCGAACCATGGGCTTGAAGAAATTCCGACCCGTCACCCCGACGCTGCGCCACGCGGTGCGGCCCGACTATTCGGAGCTCACCCGGCAGCGGCCGCTCAAGTCGCTGACGGAGCGGCTCACGAAGAAGGGCGGGCGCAACAACTACGGCCACGTCTCGATGCGCTGGATCGGCCGCGGCCACAAGCAGCGCTACCGGATCGTGGACTTCCGCCGCGACAAAGACGGCGTGCCGGCGCGCGTCGTGAGCATCGAGTACGACCCGAGCCGCTCGGCGCGCATCGCGCTGCTCAGCTACCGCGACGGCGAGTACCGCTACATCGTGGCGCCGGACGGCCTGAAGGTGGGCGAGATGCTCGACTCGGGGCCGAACGCGGAGATCCGGAACGGCAACTGCCTTCCGCTCAAGAACATTCCGCTCGGCACCAACATCCACAACGTCGAGGTCGTGCCGGGCCGCAGCTCGCGCGTGGCGCGCTCGGCGGGCGCCTACTGCCAGCTGATGGCGAAGGAAGGCGACTACGCCCAGCTGCGGCTGCCGTCGGGCGAGGTGCGCAAGTTCCACGTGAACTGCCGCGCGGTGATCGGCCAGGTCGGCAACCTCGACCACGAGAACGTCTCGAGCGGCAAGGCGGGCCGTTCGCGCTGGCTGGGGCGCAACCCGAGCGTGCGCGGCGTGGCGATGAACCCGGTGGACCATCCGATGGGCGGCGGCGAGGGCAAAACCTCGGGCGGCCGGCATCCGTGCTCGCCGTGGGGCCAGAAGGCGAAGGGTCTCAAGACCCGCAAGCGGAAGCTCAGCGACGCGCTCATCGTGCGCCGCAGGAAGAAATAGGAGAAACGATGGCGCGTTCGATCAAGAAGGGGCCGTACGTGGTCATCTCCCTCGTGAACAAGATCGAGGGGCTGAACCGCAGCGGCGACAAGCGGGTGCTCAAGACCTGGGCGCGGCGCTGCACGATCCTTCCGGAATTCGTGGGGCACACGCTCGCGGTCCACAACGGGAACAAGTTCATTCCCATCTACGTGACGGAAAACATGGTGGGGCACAAGCTCGGGGAGTTCGTGCCCACCCGCGTGTTCCGCGGTCACGGTCAGGCGCAGGCGGACAAGGCGCCGGCGCCGGGGAAGTGATCCGATGCAAGCTCGAGCCATTCAGCGTTACGCGCGCATCACGCCTCGCAAGTGCAACCAGGTGCTGGCCCTGATCCGGGGCCAGAACGTGGAGCAGGCGCAGGTCACGCTGCAGTTCACGCCCAAGTACGGGGCCCGCGTGATCCAGAAGGTGCTCAAGTCGGCGGTCGCCAACGCCCTCCACGAGGGCAAGGTCCGCATGGAAGATCTGTTCGTGAAGGAAGCGGTCGTCGGGGCCGGTCCCACGCTCAAGCGGTGGCTGCCGCGGGCGCAGGGTCGGGCCACGCCGCTCCTCAAGCGCATGAGCCACGTGTCCGTGACCGTGGCCACCCGGGAGTCGCTCTGATGGGTCAGAAAACCAATCCAATCGGCCTGAGGCTGGGGATCGTGAAGACCTGGGACTCGCGGTGGTTCGCGGGCCGGAACTACCCCGAGCTCCTCAAGGAGGACCTGCTGATCAAGCGGTACCTCAAGAAGCGCCTCTACCAGGCGGGCATCTCGCGGATCACGATCGAGCGCAAGGGCGACAAGATCACGATCGGCATCAAGACCGCGCGGCCGGGCCTCGTGATCGGGCGCAAGGGCGAGCAGGTGGACAAGCTCTCCGAGGAGATGAAGGCGCTCACCAAGAAGCACGTGCAGCTCAACATCGAGGAGATCAAGCGCGCGGACCTCGACGCCCAGCTGGTGGCGGAGCACATCGCCAAGCAGCTCGAGCAGCGCGTCTCGTTCCGCCGGGTCATGAAGAAGGCGATCGCCTCCTCGATGCGCGCGGGGGCCAAGGGCATCCGCGTCGCGTGCTCGGGCCGCCTCGGCGGGTCCGAGATGGCGCGGTTCGAGACCTACCGCGAGGGACGCGTTCCGCTGCACACGCTGCGCGCCGACATCGACTTCGCCCGCGCCACGGCCAACACGGCGTACGGCACCTGCGGGGTCAAGGTCTGGATGTTCCACGGCGAGGTGCTCGACAAGAACCAGGCGCAGGCCGCCGCGGCGGCCGCGAGCCCGCGCTAGGAGCCGAACCATGTTGATGCCGAAGCGAGTCAAGTACCGGAAGCAGCAGCGCGGCCGCATGAACGGCAAGGCCTACCGCGGCGGCGCCGTGGCGTTCGGGGAGTTCGGGCTGCAGGCGCTCGAGCCGGCCTGGATCACGAGCCGCCAGATCGAGGCCGCCCGCGTCGCCATCACGCGCAGCATCAAGCGCGGCGGCAAGGTGTGGATCCGGGTGTTCCCGGACAAGCCGTTCACCAAGAAGCCGGCCGAGACCCGAATGGGCACCGGCAAGGGCTCGCCCGAGGGCTGGGTCGCCGTGATCAAGCCCGGGCGCGTCATGTTCGAACTCCAGGGCATCTCGCGCACCGCGGCGCAGGAGGCGATGAAGCTCGGCGCGTCGAAGCTGCCGGTTCGCACCCGCTTCATCGAGCGCCACCAGCTGGGAGGAGCGTGAGCATGCCGCACGTGAAGGCAACGACGATGCGCGACCAGAGCGCCGAGGAGATCCGCGGACGGATCGCCGAGCTGCGCGAGGAGCTGTTCAACCTGCGCTTCCGCAACTCGATGAAGCAGCTCGACAACCCGCTCAAGATCCGGGCGGGCCGGCGGGAACTCGCGCGCCTGATGACGATCCTCAACGAGAAGGAGCGCGCCGCGAAATGACGACGACTCCGGAAGTCCGCAGCCGACGCAAGCTGCGCATGGGCAAGGTGGTCAGCGACCGCATGGACAAGACCGTCGTCGTGTCCATCGAGCGGCTGGTGAAGCACCCGACCGTCGGCCGCTACGTTCGCCGGCGCAACAAGTTCAAGGTGCACGACGAGAAGAACGAGTGTCGCGTGGGCGACATCATTCGATTCATGGAGACGCGGCCGCTGTCGAAGGACAAGCGCTGGCGCTTCGTGGAGTTCGTGGAGCGCGCCAAGTAAGGCGCGGGGGTCCCGATCATGATCCAGTTGAGAACGATGGTGACCGTGGCGGACAACTCGGGCGCGCGCCGCGCCCAGTGCATCAAGGTCCTGGGCGGCCACCACAAGCGCTACGGGCGCCTCGGCGACATCGTCGTGGTGTCGGTCAAGGACGCGATTCCGGGCGCGGCGGTGAAGAAGGGCGACGTGGCCAAGGCGGTGGTCGTGCGTGCGGTGAAGGAAGGCCGGCGCAAGGACGGTTCGTACATCCGCTTCGACGAGAACGCGGTGGTCCTGATCAACGACGACCGTGAGCCGAAGGGCACCCGCATCTTCGGCCCGGTCGCGCGCGAGCTGCGCGAGAAGGCGTTCATGAAGATCATTTCGCTCGCGCCGGAGGTCATCTGATGGGACTCAAGATCCGCAAGGGCGACACCGTGCAGGTGATCGCGGGTGACGACAAGGGCCGCACCGGCCGCGTGCTCGCGGTGGACGAGGACAAGCAGCGCGTGTTCGTCGAGAAGGTCAACATGGTGAAGCGTCACACCAAGGCGCGCCGCCAGGGGACCCAGAGCGGCATCATCGAGAAGGAAGCGCCGGTGCACCTTTCGAACGTGCAGCTGCTCGACCCGAAGTCGGGCCGCGGCGTGCGGGTCGGGGTGCGGCGGCTGGAAGACGGCACGCGCGAGCGTTTTTCGCGCCTGAGCGGCGAGACGCTGGGCAAGAGCTGAGTCACGGCGGGCCTCGCGGCCCGGCGCCGTTCCCGGACACCAGGGTCTCGGGGGAACGGCGGAGCAAGGACCCTGGAGAGAAGGCGACATGGCGGACGAGAAGAAGCAGGACAAGGCGGCCCCCAAGGGCGACGGCGCGAAGGCGCCCGCGGCCAAGGGCGGCGCCAAGGGCGGCGGCAAGTCGAAGGGCGCCGGCGCGCTCACGGGCGCGGTCGTGGCGGAGCGCCCGCGCGGCCCCAAGGAGCGCCCGCGGCTCGCGACGTTCTACCTCGAGAAGGTGCGGCCCGAGCTGGTCAAGAAGTTCGGGTTCAAGAGCGTCATGCAGGCCCCGCGCTTCGAGAAGATCGTGATCAACATGGGGGTGGGCGACGCGACGCAGGACCAGAAGCTCCTCGACGCGGCGCTGAACGAGCTGGCGCTGATCGCCGGGCAGAAGCCCGCGGTGCGCCGCGCGAAGAAGGCCATTTCGAACTTCAAGCTGCGCCAGGGACTCCCGGTGGGCTGCTCCGTGACCCTGAGGGGCGCGCGGATGTACGAGTTCTACGACCGGCTGATCAACGTGGCGGTGCCCCGCATCCGCGACTTCCGGGGCCTCAATCCCCGGTCGTTCGACGGGCGCGGCAACTACACGATGGGCGTGACCGAGCAGATCATCTTCCCGGAGATCAACTACGACAAGGTCGGGAAGATCCGTGGGATGGACGTGACGATCGTGACGTCCGCGAAGAACGACGAGGAAGGGCGCGAGCTGCTGAAGCAGATGCAGATGCCCTTCCGGCTGAAGTAGGCAGGGAGACCTCATGGCCAAGAAGTCCATCATCGAGAAGTGGAAGCGGACGCCGAAGTTCAAGGTGCGCGCCTACACCCGCTGCCATCGCTGCGGGCGCCCGCGCGCGTTCCTGAGGGACTTCGGGCTGTGCCGTATCTGCTTCCGCGATCTGGCGCTCACCGGGCAGATCCCGGGAGTCGTCAAGTCGAGCTGGTAGTTCCATTCACGGAGTCAGGCTGCAGCCGCCGCCCGGAGCGGGGGCTGGACGCTGGTTCCCGGAGGTTCGATGTCCGTCAGTGATCCGATCGCCGATTTCCTGACCTGCGTGCGCAACGCGGTGCGGGCCAAGCACCGCAAGGTGGACGTGCCCGCCACGCGGGTGAAGACCGATCTCGCCCGCGTGCTCCTGCGCGAGCGCTTCATCAACAACTTCAAGGTCATCGAGGACTCGCGCCAGGGCGTCCTGCGCGTCTACCTCAAGTACACCGCCGACGACGTCAGCGTGATCACCGGCATCCGCCGCGCGAGCACGCCGGGCCGCCGGGTGTACGTGGGCAAGACCGAGATCCCCAAGGTGATGGGCGGGCTCGGCGCCTCGATCGTATCCACCTCGCGCGGCATGATGACCGACCGCGAGGCCCGCGAAGCGGGTCTCGGCGGCGAGCTCATCTGCACCGTCTGGTAGGGGGAGCGCCATGTCGAGAATCGGAAAGCTTCCCGTCCCGATCCCGGGGGGCGTCACCGTCACGGTGGCCGACGGGCGCGTGGGCGTGAAGGGCCCGAAGGGCGAGCTGTCCACGCACGTGCTCCAGGGCACGACCGTGGCGGTGGCCGAGGGCCAGGTCAGGGTCACGGCCGAGAAGATCACGCGCAACCCCGCGTTCGGCACGATGCGCGCGAACATCAACAACATGGTGCTCGGCGTCACGAAGGGCTTCAGCAAGGTGCTCGAGATCGTCGGCACCGGCTACCGCGCCCAGATGGACGGCAAGAACCTGGTCCTCCAGGTGGGCTACTCGCACCCGGTCGTGTTCGAGCCGCCGGCGGGCATCACGCTGAAGGCCGAGACTCCCACCCGCGTGAGCATCAGCGGCGCCGACAAGTGCCTCGTGGGCCAGGTCGCCGCCGACATTCGCGGGTTCCGTCCCCCCGAGCCCTACAAGGGCAAGGGCATCAAGTACGAAGGCGAGTTCATTCGTCGCAAGGCCGGCAAGGCCGCGGGAGCCGCGTAATCATGAGCGGACAGCACAACAAGTACGAGCGTCGCGCGATCCGCAGGCTGCGGATCCGCAAGCGGGTCAACGGCACCGCCGAGCGCCCGCGTCTTTCGGTGTTTCGCAGCGCCGTGCACATCTACGCGCAGCTCGTGGACGACGAGCGCGGCGTCACGCTGGCGCAGGCTTCGAGCCGCGAGAAGGATCTCGACACGTCGGGCATCGAGGGCAAGGGCCGCATCCGTCTCAGCCAGGCGGTCGGACGGCTGATCGCGCAGCGCGCGAAGACCGCGGGCGTCGCCCGGGTGTGCTTCGACCGCGGCGGCTACCTCTACCACGGGCGCGTCAAGGCGCTCGCCGACGGCGCGCGCGCCGGCGGCCTGGACTTCTAGGAGGCACAAGCGGTGGTCCGTCCCACGTCACGACACCAGGATGCACCCAAGTCGGATTTCGCCGAGCGCGTGATCCAGGTCAACCGCTGCGCCAAGGTGGTGAAGGGCGGCCGGCGCTTCTCGTTCAACGCCATCGTCGCGATCGGCGACGGCAAGGGCCAGGTCGGCGTCGGCCTCGGCAAGGCGAACGAAGTGGCGGACGCCATCCGCAAGGCCGGCGAGACCGCGAAGAAGAACATGTTCCGCGTGCCGGTCACCCGGCACGGATCGGTGCCGCACCTGATCGTGGGCCACTTCGGCGCCGGTGAGGTGATGCTCAAGCCGGCGTCGCCGGGCACCGGCGTCATCGCCGGCGCGGGCGTGCGGGCCGTGCTCGAGGTCGCGGGCGTCCAGAACGTCCTGACCAAGTGCCTCGGCACCCGCAATCCGCACAACCTCGTGAAGGCGACCGTGGACGCGCTGCGGCGCCTGCGCCGTCCCTCGGACGTCGCCTCGATGCGGGGCATGACGCTGCAGGAGATGTTCGGCGCGAGGAGCGAGAGCCATGGCGGGTAAGCTCAAGATCCAGCAGATCAAGAGCGCGAGCGGCCACACCCAGGACCAGCACGCGACGCTGCGGGCGCTGGGCATCCGCCGCATGCAGCAGACGGTCGAGCACAACGACACGCCCCAGATCCGGGGCATGGTGTTCAAGATTCGCCACCTGGTTCGGGTGGAACAGGCCTGACGGAGCGACTGCCATGAAGATCGGAAACATTCGCCCCGCCGCGGGCGCCACCAAGCCCTCCAAGCGCCGCGGCAAGGGTTCCGCCACCGGCCTCGGCGGCACCTCGGGACGCGGCCACAAGGGGCACAAGGCCCGCACCGGCGGCAAGATTCCGGCGTGGTTCGAAGGCGGCCAGATGCCGCTCCAGCGCCGTCTGCCGAAGCGCGGGTTCAAGAACCCGACGCGCGTGGAGTACCAGGTCGTGAACCTGGCGCAGCTCGCGGGCGCGCCCGCGGGCGCGGTGGTGAACCGCGAGTGGCTCAAGGCGCAGCGCCTGATCCGTCGCCCGGGGCCGATCAAGCTCCTCGGCGGCGGCGCCGCTCCGGCCTCGCTCACCGTCCAGGTCGAGGCCGCCAGCGCGACCGCCCGCAAGGCGGTCGAGGCCGCCGGCGGCAAGATCGAAACCCCGGCCCCGAGGGCCTGAGGCTCATGTTCGAGAAGCTGAGGACCATCTTCCAGATTCCGGAGCTGCGCCGGCGGATCCTGTTCACGCTGGGCATCTTCGTCGTCTACCGGTTCGGCGAGCACCTGCCGACTCCCGGCGTGAACGCGCGCGCCCTCGCGGGCGCCTTCGAGAGCCAGCGGGGCAACCTGTTCGGCCTCTACGACCTGTTCGTGGGCGGGGCGTTCTCGCGCGCGACGGTCTTCGCGCTCGGCATCATGCCGTACATCTCGTCCTCGATCATCCTCCAGCTGCTCGGCGCCGTGATTCCCTACTTCGAGAAGCTCAAGAAGGAGGGGGAGGAAGGCCAGAAGAAGCTCACCCAGATCACGCGGTACGGGACGGTGCTGATCTCGTTCGTCCAGTCCTTCGCCTACAGCGTGTTCCTCGTGAACCTGGGCGCGTCGCAGGGCCTGACCGTGGTTCCCGAGCCCGGCTTCCTGTTCACCTTCTCCACGATCGTGACCCAGACCGCCGGCACCATCTTCGTGATGTGGATGGGCGAGAAGATCACCGAGCACGGGATCGGCAACGGCATCTCGCTGATCATCATGGTCAACATCCTGGGCGGGCTGCCGAACGCGGTGCTCGCCGCCTACGACAGCTTCCGGGCCGGGACGCTGTCCCTGTTCGTGATCCTGATCACGGCGGCCATCATGGTCGGCGTGACGGCGGCGGTGGTGGCGATGACCCAGGGCGTGCGGAAGATCCCGGTCCAGTACGCCAAGCGGATCGTGGGGCGCCGCATGTACGGCGGCGCGAACACCCACATCCCGCTGCGCGTCAACACCGCGGGCGTGATCCCGATCATCTTCGCGTCGAGCCTCCTGATCCTGCCGGCCACGGTGGCGGGCTTCTTCCCGACCAACCATCCGCTGGCCGCCATGGGGCAGTGGTTCAACCCGCTCGGGGCGATCTACAACATCCTGTACGCGGTCCTGATCATCGGCTTCACCTACTTCTACACGGCGGTGGTGCTGAACCCGAACGACCTCGCGGAGAACATGCGCAAGTACGGCGGATTCATCCCGGGGATCCGGCCCGGGCGCAAGACCGCCGAGTACATCGACCGCGTGCTGTCGCGCATCACCCTGCCGGGCGCGGTGTTCCTCGCGTTCGTCGCGGTGCTGCCCGACATGATCATCGCGTGGATGAAGGTGCCGTTCCTCGGGTTCGGGGGCACCAGCGTGCTGATCGTGGTGGGCGTGGCGCTCGACACGCTGCAGCAGATCGAGTCGCACCTGATCATGCGGCACTACGAGGGCTTCGTGAAGCAGGGCCGCATCCGCGGCCGGACGCAGAGGATGTAGGAGGGTCATGCGCTTGGTGCTGCTCGGTCCGCCCGGCGTGGGCAAGGGAACCCAGGGCCGCCGCCTCGCGGTCGAGCGCGGCTGGCCGCTGATCTCGACCGGGGAGATGCTTCGCGAGGCGGCGGCGCGCAGGACCGAACTCGGATTGAAGGCCAGGGCCCAGATGGACGCGGGCCTGCTGGTGGGAGACGACGTGATGATCGGACTGGTGAGGGAACGCACGGCGGCGCCGGATTCGGCGCACGGCTTCGTGCTGGACGGTTTCCCGCGCACGGTCCCGCAGGCGGAGGCGCTCGACGCGACCCTCGCCGAGCGGGGCCGCGCGCTGGACGCCGCCCTGTTCCTCACGCTGCCCGAGGAGGCCCTGATCCGGCGCATGAGCGGCCGGCGCGAGTGCCCGGTCTGCCAGCGCGCCTACAACCTGCACACGGCTCCGTCCCGGGACGGGGCCCACTGCGACGACCACCCCGAGGCGCTGCTCCGCCAGCGGCCCGACGACGCGCCCGAGACGGTGCGGAGGCGCATCGGGGTGTACCGCGCGCAGACCGAGCCGCTGGTGGGCTACTACCGGGAGCGCGGCCGCCTCACCGAGGTGGAGGGCGCGGGCAGCATGGACGAGGTGCAGGCGGCGCTGCGGATCGCCGTGGACCGGATCGGAGCGGGGCGCTGACCATGGTCTACCTGCGCGATCGCCAGGAAATCGATTGCATCGGGGCCGCGGCCCGGCTGGTGGCGCGCACCCTGGACCGGCTCGAGCGCGAGATTCGGCCGGGGGTCACGACCGGGGAGCTGGACCGCATCGCCGAGGCCTTCATCGTCGAAAACGGCGGCCGGCCGGCGTTCAAGGGTTACCGGGGTTTTCCGGCCTCGATCTGCCCGTCGGTCAACGACGAGGTGGTGCACGCGATCCCCGGCGAACGCGCGCTGCGCGAGGGTGATATCGTGGGGGTCGACGTCGGGGTGGAGATGGAGGGATTCTACGGCGACGCCGCGCGCACGTTCGCGGTCGGCGAGGTCCGCCCCGAGGTCGGCCGGCTGCTGCGGGTGGCCCGCGAGGCCCTCGAGGCCGGCATCGCCCGGGCCCGCGCGGGAGCGCGGGTCGGGGACGTCTCGCACGCCATCCAGACCCACGTCGAGGCGAACGGCTTCTCGGTGGTGCGGGAGCTGGTGGGGCACGGGATCGGCCGGGAGATGCACGAGGAGCCGCGGGTGCCCAACTACGGTCCGGCGGACCGGGGCCCCAAGCTGATGGCCGGCCAGGTGCTGGCGATCGAACCCATGGTGAACATGGGCGGATTCGAGGTCGTGACGCGGCCCGACGGCTGGACGGTGGCGACGAAGGACGGCTCCCTGAGCGCGCACTTCGAGCACACGGTCGCGGTCGGCCCGGACGGCGCCGAGATCCTTTCGTTGTCGAACTGAAGACGGGAGCACGATTGGCGAAGGAAGAAGGCATCCAGCTCGAAGGCACGGTGGTCGAGCCCCTGCCGAACGCGATGTTCCGCGTGGAGCTCGAGAACGGGCACAAAGTGCTCGCCCACATCTCGGGCAAGATGCGCATGCATTTCATCAAGATTCTGCCCGGCGACAAGGTGACGGTGGAGCTGTCCCCGTACGACCTCACCCGCGGGCGCATCGTCTACCGCTACAAGTAGCGCGGCGGGAGGAGCGGCACCATGAAGGTGAGAACTTCGGTCAAGAAGATCTGCGAGCACTGCAAGGTGGTGCGTCGCGGCGGCGTGATCCGCGTGATCTGCAAGCGCAATCCGCGGCACAAGCAGCGTCAGAAGTAGCGAAGGAGGAAGCCAGTGGCACGCATTGCGGGCGTCGATCTTCCGGCGGACAAGCGGGTCGAGATCGCGCTGACCTACATCTACGGGATCGGCCGTACCACGGCGAAGCGCATCCTGGCGCAGGCGGGGGTCAGCCCCGACACCCGCGTCAAGGTGCTCTCGGACGAGGACGCCGGAAAGCTCCGCAGCATCATCGAACGCGACCTCAAGGTCGAGGGCGCGCTGCGCAGCGAGATGGCGATGAACATCAAGCGCCTGATGGACATCGGCGCGTATCGTGGTCTGCGCCACCGCCGGGGACTCCCGGTGCGGGGCCAGCGCACCAAGACCAACGCCCGCACCCGCAAGGGTCCGAAGAAGACCGCGGGCGTGATGAAGAAGCCGGCCGCGAAGCCGGGACCGAAAAAGTAACGAGGACGCAAACGGGGGCGCCCGCGGGCGGCCCGACGGAGGTCAGGCGTGGCGGAAGTCAAGAAAACCAAGAAGCGCGACCGGAAGGTGGGCGTCAACGGCGTCGCCCACGTGCAGGCGAGCTTCAACAACACCATCGTGACCATCACCGATCTCGACGGGAACGTCGTGACCTGGGCCAGTGCCGGCAAGGTCGGTTTCAAGGGCTCGCGCAAGAGCACGCCCTTCGCGGCGCAGGTGGCCGCCGAGGCCAGCGCGCGCGAGGCTCTCAATCTCGGCATGAAGCGCGTCGAGGTGTGGGTCAAGGGTCCCGGCAGCGGTCGCGAGGCGGCCATCCGGTCGCTGCAGGCCGCGGGGCTCGAGATTTCCGCGATCAAGGACGTGACGCCGATTCCCCATAACGGATGCCGCCCGCCGAAGCGGCGCCGCGTCTAGGAGAACTCGATGGCGGTCTATCACGATGCCCGGTGCCGGCTGTGCCGGCGTGAGGGCATGAAGCTGTTCCTGAAGGGGCAGCGCTGCTTCAGCGACAAGTGCGCGTTCGAGCGCCGCGGATACGCCCCCGGCGAGCACGGCAAGAGCCGGCGCGTGAAGGAGACCAACTACGGGCAGCAGCTGCGGGAGAAGCAGAAGGCCCGCCGCATCTACGGCCTGCTCGAGCGGCAGTTCCGCCACATGTTCAGCAAGGCCTCGGTGGCCAAGGGCGTGACCGGCGAGGTGCTGCTCCAGATGCTCGAGCGGCGGCTCGACAACGTGGTGTTCCGGCTCGGCTTCGCTCCCTCGCGGAGCGCGGCGCGCCAGCTGGTGCGGCACGGCCACGTCACGATCAACGGCCGTCGCGTGGACATTCCTTCGCAGCAGGTGCGCGCGGGCGACGAGGTGGGGCTCCGGGAGAAGAGCCGCAACCTCACGTCGGTGGCGTCCTCGCTCGAGGCCCGCAAGGGCCAGGGGACCCCGGAGTGGCTGGAGCTGAACGCGTCCGCTCCGTCCGGCCGGGTCCTGAACATCCCGTCTCGCCAGTCCATTCCGGTTCCGATCAACGAGCAGCTCATCGTCGAGCTCTACTCGAAGTAGCTGATTCGCCTTCTCCAATGGGAGGCTTGCGGATGAAGTGGAAGAATCTGACCATGCCGAAGCAGGTCACGCCCGATCCCGGCAACACCGAGGGGTACGGGAAGTTCGTCATCGAGCCGCTCGAGCGCGGTTTCGGGGTCACGCTGGGCACGGCGCTGCGGCGCGTGCTGCTGTCGTCGCTGCAGGGCGCGTCGGTGACCTCGGTGCGCATCGAGGGCGTGCTCCACGAGTTCTCGACCCTGCCCGGGGTCATCGAGGACGTCACCGAACTGGTGCTCAACCTCAAGCAGATGCGTCTCAAACTGCACGGGGACGGGCCCAAGAAGGGGACCTTCGAGATGAAGGGCAAGGGTGAGGTCCGTGCGGGCGATCTCAAGGTGGATCCGGAAATCGAGGTGCTGAATCCCGACCTGCACATCGCCACGCTCAACCGCGACGGCGACCTGCGCATGGAGGTCGAGATCGCGGCGGGCCGCGGCTACGTCCCGGCCGACCAGCACTCGAGCACCGACTACCCGATCGGCGTGATTCCGATCGACTCGACGTTCTCGCCGGTCACGAAGGTCAACTACCAGGTCGAGACCACGCGCCTCGGCCAGCGCATCGATTACGACAAGCTGAGCCTCGAGGTGTGGACCGACCGCAGCCTGCTGCCGTCGGACGCCGTGGCGATCGCCGCGAAGCTGCTGCGCGACCACTTCAACCTCTTCATCCACTTCGAGGAGCCGATCGAGGAGGAAGCCGAGGAGGAGGAGGATCCCGAGGTGCTCCGCATCCGCCGCCTGCTCGACAAGAGCGTCGAGGAGCTGGAGCTGTCGGTGCGCTCGAGCAACTGCCTGCGCGCCGCGGAGATCAAGAGCATCGGCGACCTCGTCCAGAAGGGCGAGCCCGAGATGCTCAAGTTCCGCAACTTCGGCCGCAAGTCGCTGAAGGAGATTCAGGACATCCTGGGCGAGATGGGGCTCCACTTCGGCATGGACGTGAGCCGCTACTACGCGCACCGCATGCCGGCGGCGCCGGCCACCGCCGTCGAGAGCTGACCGGGCGCGCCGGCCTCAGCGGAAAGGAACACGTTCGTCATGCGTCATCGCAAAGACCACCGCAAGTTGGGCCGCAACGCGGCGCACCGCCGCGCCCTGCTGCGGAACCTGGTCACGGCGCTCTTCCAGTACGAGCGCATCGAGACCACCGTCGCGAAGGCCAAGGAAGCCCGCCGGGTGGCCGAGCGGATGATCACGTTCGGCAAGCGCGGCGACCTGTCGGCGCGGCGCCACGTCGCGCGCTTCGTCACGCGGCCGGACGTGGTGAGCAAGCTGTTCACCACGATCGCGCCCTGGTACGCGGAGCGGGCCGGCGGCTACACGCGGATCATGCGCATCGGCCACCGTCTCGGCGACGCCAGCGAGACGGCCTACCTCGAGCTGGTGAAGACCACCGAGCAGAAGGAGCAGGAGCGCCAGGCCCGGATCGCGGCGGCCGAGGCCAAGGAAGCGGCCCTCAAGGGCGACAAGGCCACCGCGAAGAAGTCCTCGAAGGCGGAGGAGGCCCCTCCGGAAGAGAAGGAAAAGCCGAAGCGCGGCAAGCGCGACGGCGGAGCGGCGGCGCCCGCGCCCGCCAAGAAGCGCACCCGGACCGGAGTGAAGACCGGATAGGCGCCGCGTGACGCAAACGGGCAGCATCGAGCCGCGGGCGGGGGCCGGTCTCCCGCCCGCGCTCGCTTGGGGGCCGTGCGCGGCCCGGAGCGCGGCGTGGGCCGCGCTGGCCGCCGCGTGCCTCGCGGGCGCTCCGGCCCGCGCCGCCGCGCCCTCGTTCGCCGATTCCGCGCGCTGGGGCTGGGGCATGCGCCCGGACTCCGCCGCGGTCCCCGCGGTCCCCGCCGTCCCGGCCGCCCCCGTCGTTCCGGTTTCGCCCGGGGCGGCGCCCGCGGCCCCGGTTCCCCCGGGGACGGCCGCGCCGTCCGAGGCGGCCCCTCCGGCGCGGGAGGCGGGCGAACCCGTGCCCTTCGAGTACCTCTGGGTGGTGCGCACCGCGATCCTGACCCCCGAGGGGGTGGACCAGGTGATCGCGCGGGCGCGCTCGGGACGGGTGCGCGGGCTGCTGGTCCAGGTGGTGGGACGCGGCGACGCCTTCTACCGCTCCGACCACCTGCCCCGGTCCGAAGCGCTTCCGGGGGGCGCGTTCGACCCGCTCGACCGGCTGGTCCGCGCCGCCCACGCCGAGAGCATCGAGGTGCACGCGTGGATCAACTGCATGCTGGTGTGGTCCGCGCCGCAGCCGCCGCGCGACCCGCGCCACGTGCTGCACACGCATCCCGAGTGGATCGCGCGGCTGCGGGACGGCCGGGCCCTGCACCGCCTCACGCCGCGGCAGCGCGAGGCGCTCGGGCTCGAAGGCGTGTTCCTCGCGCCCGCCCACCCGGGCGTGCGCGAGTGGGTGGCCCGCACCGCCGCCGAGGTCGTGTCGCGCTATCCGGTGGACGGCATCCACCTGGACTACATCCGCCAGCCGACCGTGGCGGTCGGCTGGGACCCGACCACGCGGGCCCGCTTCGCGCTCGAGGCCGGCGTGGACCCGGCCCGCTTCGACCGGCTGCAGGGCACGGAGCGGACGCGGGTGGATTCGCTGTGGCGGTCCTTCCAGGGCGAGCAGGTGCGCGCCGTGGTGGCGACCGTGCGGGACTCGGTGCACGCGCGGCGGCCCGGGCTCCCGGTGAGCGCGGCGGTGATCGCCGACACGCTCACCGCCGAGCGCCACAACGCCCAGCGCTGGCGCGACTGGCTCCGGACCGGCCTGCTCGACCGGGTCTACGTGATGTGCTACGCGCAGCCGGTGCAGACCGTGATGGACCAGCTCCTCGCCGTGGTGAACAGCCTCGGCGCGGGCGGCCGGGTGGTGCCCGGCATCGCCGTGTACAACACGCCGCCGGGCACGGCGGCGGCCAAGATCAAGGGCGCGCGCGCCCTCGGCTTCCCCGCGCTCGCCGTGTATTCGTACGACGCGCTCGAGGCCCGGCCCGGCTACTGGGACCGGCTCCGCGAGCTTCTCTTCGCCGGGCCCTGAGCCCGGCCGCCGGGCCGCTTCGGGCGGGCCGGAACCCAGGATGGAGGACGCTTTGGACAGCAGCCCGACGACGGCCGCGAACGCGGTGAAGATCGGCGAGGAATCGGTCCGCGAGGACCTGCGCAACATCGCCATCATCGCCCACGTGGACCACGGCAAGACCACCCTGGTGGACGCCATGCTGTGGCAGAGCGGCGTGTTCCGCGAGAACCAGGAAGTGGTCGAACGCGTGATGGACTCCAACGACCTCGAGCGCGAGAAGGGCATCACGATTCTCGCCAAGAACACCGCCGTGCGCTTCGGCGACGTGAAGATCAACATCGTGGACACGCCGGGACACGCCGACTTCGGCGGCGAGGTCGAGCGCACGCTCAAGATGGTGGACGGCGTGCTGCTGCTGGTGGACGCGAGCGAGGGGCCGCTCCCGCAGACCCGCTTCGTGCTGAAGAAGGCGCTCGAGCTCGGCCTGCCGCCGATCGTGGTGATCAACAAGATCGACCGCAAGGACGCGCGCCCGCAGGAGGTGCTGAACGAGATCTACGACCTGTTCATCGATCTCGACGCGCACGAGGACCAGCTCGAGTTCCCGGTGCTCTACACGATCGCCCGCGACGGCATCTGCCGCCTCACCCCGGACGGCGAGGACCACCGGCTCCAGCCGCTGTTCGACCAGATCGTCCGGACCATTCCCGCGCCGCGCTTCCGGGAAGGCGAGCCGCTCCAGATGCTGGTGCTCAACCTCGACTACTCGGACTACGTCGGGCGCCTCGCGATCGGCCGCATCGTGAACGGGCGGGTCGCCGCCCGCCAGGAGGTCGCGCTGGCCCGCCACGACGGTTCGATCCAGCGCGCCCGCGTCACCAACCTGTACGCGTTCGAGGGCCTCGAGCGCGCCGAGGTGACGGAGGCGGGTCCCGGGGACATCGTGGCCCTCGCCGGCTTCGAGGTCGTGCACATCGGCGAGACCGTCACGGATCCGGAGCGTCCCCGCCCGCTGCCCCGGGTGTCCGTGGACGAGCCCACCGTGAGCATGGTGTTCTCGGTGAACAACTCGCCGTTCGCCGGGCAGGAGGGCAAGTACGTCACCTCGCGGAACATCAAGGACCGGCTCGCGCGCGAGATCCTCACCAACGTGAGCATCCGCGTGGACGCGGGCGACACCCCGGACGCCTTCATGGTGTCGGGCCGCGGCGAGCTCCAGATGGCGATCCTCATCGAGATGATGCGCCGCGAGGGGTTCGAGCTGGCGGTGAGCAAGCCCGAGGTCATCACGCGCACCGTGGACGGCGTGCGCCACGAGCCGATGGAGCGGCTGGTGATCGACTGCCCCGAGGAGTTCGTCGGCGTGGTCACCGAGAAGATCGGCCGCCGCAAGGGCCGGATGACCAACATGGTCAACCACGGCACCGGACGCGTGCGGCTCGAGTTCCGCATCCCGTCGCGGGGGCTGATCGGCTTCCGGAGCCAGTTCCTCACCGACACGCGCGGCACCGGTCTCCTCAACCACCTCTTCGACGGGTACGAGCCGTGGCAGGGGGAGATCCCGCACCGCACCACCGGGGCGCTGGTCGCGGACCGCGCGGGGAAGATCACCGCGTACGCGATCGAGCACGCGCAGGACCGCGGCGAGATGTTCGTGGAGCCCGGGGAGCGATGCTACGAGGGGATGATCGTGGGAGAGAACGCCCGCGAGGAGGACATCGACGTCAACATCGTGAAGGAGAAGAAGCTCACCAACATGCGCTCCTCGACCGCCGAGGAGGGCGTGCACCTGCTGCCGGCGCACCGGCTGTCCCTGGAGCAGGCCCTCGAGTGGATCCGCGAGGACGAGCTCCTGGAGGTCACCCCGCGGGCCCTGCGCCTCCGTAAGCGCGTGCTGGCGGCCAACATCCGCCCGAGGTACTGGCAAAAGGGCGGCTGAGCGGGAAGGGGGCGGGCTCCCCGAAGCGCTCAAGCCCGGACGGGATCGGCCGAAAACGGCTGCGAGGAAAGGATTCCGTTCCCATGAGCCTCCAGCAGCAGCCCATTTGGGCGCGGCCCGACACCGCGCCCGGCGGACCGGTCGTGTCGCCGCTCGGAGAGGGTCTCCAGCCCGGGGCCCGGCTCCTGACCGGTGCTGCCGATCCGCGCACGGAATCGCGCCGCATCGCCGTCGGCTTCCTGCTGCTGGCGGTGCTCGGCATCGTGCTGCTCAACTTCGGCATCCTGAGCGGGGCTCGCGAACGGCTCGCCCGCGAGCGCTGGACCCAGATCGGCGCCACCCTCGACGCCAAGCGCGAGGAAGTGCGCGACCTGCTCTGGCAGTTCGAACACCAGGCCGAGTACGTGGCCGGGCAGCCCCAGGTCAACGCGTGGATCCGCGGGGCGTTCCGCGGGGAAGGCGGGGAGGCCGGGCTCGCCTCCCTCCGGGACGAACTGAGCCGCGCGGCCCGGGCGTTCGACTACGCCGGGATCCGCGTGGTGACCGCGGACGGGCGGGTGATCGCCGCGAGCACCGGGGCCACCCCGGCGGTATCGCCCGAGGAGCGCGAGCTGGCGGCCGCCGCGATCCGTGAGCGCCGCTCGCGCATGACCGACGTCCGGGAAGAGGGGACGAGGCAGTCCCGCATGGTGCTCGCCGTGCCCGTCCCCGCCGAACCGGAGCGGCTGGCGATCCTGTTCGAGGGCGATCTCGAAGACGCGCTGCTGCCGCCGCTCATGAGCTGGCCGGGGTTCGGGACCGAGGCGGGCGCCTACCTGGTGAAGCGGGAGGGGGACCGGATCGCCTTCGTCACGTCGCCTCCCGCCGGGCTGGGCTCCGTCGCGGGCGACCGGGCGCCGCTCGATCGCGACTACATGCTTCCGGCCGCGATGGCGGTGGAGGGCGCCGAGTCGAACCTCGAGTCCGTGGACGCCCAGGGCCGCCCGCTCTGGGTCGTGACCCGCGGCCTGTCCGATCGCGGGTGGGGCCTCGTGGCCCAGATGGACCGCGCCACCGCCATGGCCGGCCTGCGGGGAACGCTGTTCGGGCTGCTCGCCATCGACCTCGCCATGCTCGTGCTGGCGACGGCCGGATTCTGGTACTGGCGCCGCCAGTACCGGAGCGGGCTCGCGCAGCGGGAGTCCGAGGTGACGCGCCGCCACGCCGGCCGCATCCAGTCCATCTTCGACACCGCCTTCGACGCGATCCTGACCTTCGATCGCGACGGCCGGATCGTGACCCTGAATCGCGCGGGCGCGGCGCTGTTCGGGCGGGGCGCGGACGAGATGGAGGGTCAGCCGCTGCGCCGCTTCCTCCACTGCGACGTGTTCCCCGACGGCATGCCGGGGGACGCCATCGCCTCCGGCACCGTCCTGCGCGGCGAGGCCCTGCGGCCCGACGCGTCGCTGGTCCCGGTCGAATTCTCGCTCGGCCACGCCGGCGAGGGCGGGGATCTCGTCCACACCGCGATCGTGCGCGACGTCACCGACCGGGTCGAGGCCGAGAAGCGCATCCAGACCTACGCCGACGGTTTGTCCCGGAGCAACGCCCGCCTCGAGGAAGTGAACGCACAGCTCGAGGAGGCCTCGAGGCTGAAGAGCGAATTCCTGGCCAACACCTCCCACGAACTCCGCACGCCGCTCAACGGGATGATCGGATTCCTGCAGCTCGTGCTGGACGGCCTGTGCGACACGCCGGAGGAGGAGCGGGACTTCCTGCAGAAGGCCCTCCAGTGCTCGCGTCACCTGCTCGGGCTCATCAACGACGTTCTGGACATCGCCAAGATCGAGGCGGGCAAGCTCACGCTCGAGATCTCCCGGGTGGACGTCGCGCAGGTCTTCGACGAGGTCTACACCGTGACGCACGTGCAGGCCGCCCAGAAGGGCGTCAAGCTGCGCTTCGAGCCCCCGCCCGCGGACTCCCCCGGGGCGCGCGGGGACTTCGGCAAGGTCAAGCAGGTGCTCATCAACCTGGTGGGCAACAGCCTCAAGTTCACGCCCTCCGGAACCATCACGGTGCGCGCCGCCGTCCACCCCGACCATGGGCACTTCGTCTTCGAGGTCGTGGACACCGGCATCGGGATCCCGTTCGATCGCCAGCAGGCGATCTTCGAGAAGTTCATCCAGGGCGACGGGAGCACCACCCGCAAGTACGGGGGCACCGGCCTGGGCCTCGCGATCACCCGCAGCCTGGTCGAGCTGATGGGGGGCATCATCGGGGTCCACAGCGACGGGGAGGGGCGCGGGACGCGCATGTACTTCTCGTTGCCGATCTGGCGGGATTCGGAGCTGCAGGCGGAGGAAGCGGAGGGGCCCGGCGAGCGCATCCAGGGACCCGCCGGGGGCCCCGTGATCCTGCTGGTCGAGGACGACGCGATGTTCCGCGGCTACATGCGCGCGCTGCTGCACGGGCACGGATGCCGCACGCTGGAGGCCCGGAACGCGGAGGAGGGCTGGAACCTGGCGCGCAAGCTCCGGCCGTCGGTGGTGGTCAGCGACTACGCGCTGAGCTGCCCGGAAGGCGCCACGCTGCGGACCGGCTGGGACCTCGCCGAGCGCATGACCTCCGACGCGCTCACCCGCCACATTCCGCTGATCTTCGTGACCGGTTTCGATCAGGAGCTGCGGGAGAAGCTGAAGGGCACCGCCTTCGCGCGGCACCCCGAGCATCTCGTGAAGCCGATCGAGGGCAGCCTGCTGGTCGAAAAGATCCAGGCGCTGGTCGGCAACCTCCAGAATCGCGTGATCCGGGTGCTGATGGCCGACGACGATCCCTCGGTCGCGGCCTACGTGCGCAAGGTGCTGCCGCTCGACCGGTTCCACGTCGAGGTGGCGGGGAACGGCGACCAGTGCCTGCACGCGCTGCGCACGCAGCCGAGGGGATTCGACTTGCTGCTGCTCGACCTGATGATGCCCGAGGTCAGCGGCTACGACGTGCTGAAGGAGATGACGCTCACCGGGCTCAGCCCGGCGCTCCCGGTGCTGGTGCTCACCAACTTCCCCGAGCCGCGGAATGAGGAGGAGCGACGCCTGCTCCAGCAGGGCCTCGTGCTCGAGGTGCTGCCGAAGGCCGCGGTCCACGACAACCCGCAGCTGCTTCCCCACATGATCGACTGGCAGCTCCAGCTCGCCCGCGAGGGCGGCGACGACGAGACCGCTGATCTGAGGGCCGCCGCATGAAGCACGTGCTCGTGGTCGAGGACGATCCGCACAACGCCCTCCTGTTCCGGAAGGTGGTCGAGAAGCGCGCCGGCTTCCGCGTGACGCTCTGCGAGGACGGCGCCGAGATCCTGCGGCTCGCGCGCTCGGGGGAAGTGCACCTGATCGTGCTGGACGTCTCGCTGGCCAACACGTCGCTCGACGGCCGCCCGATGAGCGGGGTGGAGCTCTGCAAGCTGCTCAAGGCGGACCCGCTCACCGTCGGCGTGCCGGTGATCCTGGCCACCGCCCACGCGATGCGCGGCGACGGCGAACGGCTGCTCGCCGAGAGCGGGGCGGACGACTACGTGGCCAAGCCGATCGTGGACCATGCCGCGTTCGCCGAGCAGGTGCGCGGCTTCCTCAGCGAGGCCGCATGAAGCCCAACGCGGAGATCCGGGTGCTGGTGGTGGAGGACGACCCCTACTTCCAGCGCGTCCTCCAGAAGCGGCTGACGGCCGAGGGCTACCAGGTCCAGACGGCGTCCGACGGCCGGGACGGCATGAAGGCGATCGTGGCCTGGGAGCCCGACCTCGTCATCTCGGACTGGATGATGCCCGAGGTGGACGGGCTCGAGCTCTGCCAGTCGGTGAAGACCGGCCTTCGCGAGAGCGCGCCCTACTTCATCCTCCTGACCGCCAAGGGCGAGCTGAGCGACCGGCTGCTGGGGCTCGAAACCGGGGCCGACGATTACCTCGTCAAGCCCTGCGACCAGGCCGAGCTGATGGCCCGCGTCCGGGCCGGCCTGCGCATCGTGCTGCTCACCCGCGACCTGCGCGACGCCCTCGGCCGCCTGCGCGCCGCGGAGGCCGCGCCGTCCGCGGGCGGCGCGCCGGGATCCGGCGGGTTGCGCGCGCTCTGCCCCGGGTGCAAGCGCGGGCAGGCCGCGGATCACCGCTGGATCGAGATCGAGCAGTTGCTGGAGGCGCGGGGCGTGCGCGGGTTCGACCGCACGGTGTGCCCCGCCTGCCGCGCCGGCCACGACGAGGGCGACCTGCCGCTCGCGAGCGGCGAATAGCGGCGCCCGGCCGATTGCCGCTCCCTCCCCGCGGGCGTAGCCTCGTGATCCTCATGCGCCACCCTCGCGTTCGAGCCCGCCGCGCGTTTCGCGCGTTCGCCGCACCGCCGGTGTTCGGCACGTTCCTGCTCGCGGCCCTCGCGGGCGGGCCGCACGCCGCCTCCGCCTCCGCCGCGGGCCCCGCGTCCGGCACGGCGCACGCCGCGGTCTCCGGGCCTCACGCGGCCGCGCGCGCCGACACCGCGTCCCGCCCGAGGGTGGCGCGGCGGGTGGCCACGGACACCGCCCATGTCGAACTCGGCGGCCCCGGGTCGGGGGCCTTCGTCGCGTACCCGCCCGGGGCGGGACCGGCGCCGGGGGTGGTGATCGTCCACGAGTGGTGGGGCCTCAACGCGCAGATCCGCGAGGTGGCGCGCCGCCTGGCGCGGCAGGGCTACGTCGCGGTGGTGCCCGACCTCTACGGCGGCCGCGTGGCCGCGGACGCCGAGGGCGCCCACGTGCTGGCCCGCGGGCTCGACGAGGACGAGGCCCTGTCGCGGATCGGGGCGGCGGTCGCCTGGCTCGCGGGGGAGCCCCGGGTGGCGAAGCGCCGGCGCGCCCTGCTCGGATTCTGCATGGGAGGCCGCCTGGCCCTGCGGGAGGCGCTTCGCGATCCCTCGCTTTCGGCGGTGGTCCTCTACTACGGCGCGCCCGAGTCCCGCGCCGATCGGCTGGCGCCGCTCTCGGTTCCGCTGCTCGGCCACTTCGGCGCCGAAGACCAGGGCATCGCGGTCGAGCGCGTCGGCGCGTTCGAGAGCACGCTGCGGGGCGCGGGCAAGGTCGCGGAGATCCACGTCTACGCGGGCGCCGGACACGCGTTCGCGAACGAGGAAGGGGAGGGCTACCGGCCGGAGGCGGCGCGGCTCGCCTGGGTGCGGACGCTCGACTTCCTCCAGAAGCACGTGAAAGGCAAGCCCTGAGTTCCGCGACGGAGGCCCGCGACGTGCTCCTCGTCGGGGGCGACGGTTTCCTCGGCCGACACGTGGCCCGGGCGCTGCTCGGGGCGGGCCGCCGGGTGTCCGTGCTGTCGCGCGGCACGCGCCCGCCGGTCGAGGGAGCCGAGCGGCTGGTCGCGGACCGCCGCGATCCTCGCGCGCTCCGCGCCGCGATCGGCGGCCGCCGCTTCGACCTCACGGTGGATCTCGCGGCCTACGACGCCGCCGGAATCGAGGCGCTGTGGGCGGTGCCCGGAACCGCGCTCGGCCGCACGGTGCTCGTCTCCTCGGGCCAGGTCTACCTCGTCACCGAGTCCGCGCGGCCTTCGCATCGCGAACCGGACAGCCGCCG
This sequence comes from uncultured bacterium, assembly GCA_964542745.1. Taxonomy (GTDB): domain Bacteria; phylum Eisenbacteria; class RBG-16-71-46; order RBG-16-71-46; family RBG-16-71-46; genus DATKAB01. Next base: position 918 of record CAZIVR010000048.1, on the reverse strand, counting down.
CGCGGTCGTCGCCGAGCCCGATCCCGCGAGCCCGGATCACGGCCAGTGGAGCTACGGCGTCGGGAAACGCGCGGCCGAGGCCGCGCTCCTGTCCCTGCGGCGGCGCCACGGCGTGCGGGCGCTGGTGCTCCGGATGCCGGTGCTGCAGGGCGAGGGGGATCCGACGCTGCGGCTGTGGGCGTGGCTCGAGCGCCTCGTGGACGGCGGCCCCGTGCTGCTGCCCGACCGCGGCCGGCGCGCCACGCGGTTCCTCGACGTCGCGGACGCCGCGGCGCTGGTCGAGCGGATCGCGGGCGGGCTCTGGCCGCGCGCGGCGGTCTACAATCTCGCCGCGCCCCGCGTCACGCCCCTCGGCCGGTTCCTGCGGCTGGCGGCCCGCGCCGCGCGGGTCGAGCCCGAGTTCGTCCCGGTGCCGCTCGAGCGCGCCCCCGGGCTCGGCCTCGACCCGCGGGCCTGGCCCTTCGCGGGCCGCTGGAGCTCGGTCATCGATCCGGCGCGCGCGCGCCGCGACCTCGGGTTCACCGGAAGCACGCCGGAGGAGTACCTGCCGCGCGTCGTCGGCTGGCACCTCGCGAACCGGCCCCCGGAATCCCATCCCGGCTACGCGCAACGCGGGGCGGAGCGGGAGGTCGCGCGGCGGCTGCTCGCGGCCGGCGGGGCCGCTCCCCGGGCGGCTTCGGGCCGAGGGCTCGGCATGGCTTGACCGTTTCGAAGCGCGGTCGGTAGACTCGCCCGCCTTGTTTCAACGGAGGCCGACCCGGTGTGTCGCCCCGGACAGGGCCCCAGTCGCCGTTCCTCGGTAGCTCAACGGCAGAGCATCCGGCTGTTAACCGGAGGGTTGTAGGTTCGAATCCTACCCGAGGAGCCAGTTTCCGAGAGCCCCCGTGACTCGCTCGAGCCACGGGGGCTTCTCGCTGG
>CAZIVR010000047.1:0-25433 GCA_964542745.1 uncultured bacterium | reverse complement strand
CTCGCGAGAGCACGACCCTACGACCGCAGGCCGGTCGTTCCATATTGTCTAGCGCCCCGCGGCTCACCTCCGGTCCACGACGACGAGCCGGCGCACCGACTCGCGATCGCCGGCGACCAGCCGGAGGAAGTAGACGCCGGGCCGCATCGGACGTCCGCGAGAGTCCCGGCCGTCCCATTCGACCTCGTACGTGCCGGCGCCGAACCAGCCCTCCCGCAGCGTTCGGAGGCGCGTGCCTCGCACGTCGTAGAGCGCGAGCCACGCCCGGGCCGGTTCGGGCACCGCGAACCGGATCGTCGCCGGGCCCGACGCGGGGTTCGGCGTCACGCGCGGCGCCGCGAGCCGCCTCGAAGCCTCCGGCACTCCGGTCGCCGATTCGAGCACGAGCACCATGACGGTGGTGTCGGCCACCGTGCCGTCGGCATCGGTCACCGTGAGCCGCGGGTCGTAGCGATTCGGGGTCACGAACGTGTGCGTCGGGTTCGGGTCGTCGGTGGGCGGCGAGCCATCGCCGAAATCCCACCGATAGGTGGTGCCGGGTCCGCGCGCGTTCTGGGAGGCACCGGTGAACTGGACGGTCAGGGGCGCCTCGCCGGCGGGGAGATCCCGCCCCGCGAGCGCCCGGAGCGGCTGCGAAGCCGGGCGCGGTCCGTACGGTGGAATCGGCTGGTCCTTCTCGTAGCAGCCCAGGTCCGGGGCCGCGCCCGAGTAGCCGTCGTTGATGTTGGCCAGCACTTGCCCGCGATCGATCGCGGCGCTGCCGGCCGCGAGCCGCAGGTCGTAGTCGCCGGGGACGTAGGCCGCGCCGTAGCCGTTCTGCCAGTTCCATTCCGGGTGGTGAGGCACGGGCGCGTTCACGAACGCGGAATAACCGAGCTCCACGCCGAACTGCTCATGGCCCCGCCCGGCGTAGAACGCGGGCAGGCTGGCGTAGTTCGAGCCCGAGTACTGGACCAGCGTCGGATTTCCTCCCACCCGGTTGTAGCCGTCGTAGTTGAGGTCGGCGCCCAGGTACGTGTAGCCCATCACCAGCGTCGCCTGGCCGGCGCGCGCGCCGAGGATCAGGTTGTTCCGCAGCCTTCCGTTGTGCCAGATCCCGGCCTCGTACCAGCCGTTCCGGTTGCTGATGCTCGTGTTGTGGTAGACGCGGAAACCGCTGGTCTCCTGAGCCCAGCCGAAAACCAGCTCCTGATGGAATTTGTAGGGCTCGATGCGCGCGTTGTACATCTCGTTGTAGAGCACGTATCCGGGCCCGCCGAAGCCGGGCTGGAAGCTCACGGTCGAACCCGAATTGAGCAGGCGATTCGCGAAGATCCGCACGTTGTGGTGCGTGACGTCGGCCTGCACCGCGTCGTCGCTCGCCCGATCCACGTCGTTCCCGTAGACGTCGAGGTTGCTGGTGATGTCGTCCGGGATCGCGCTCCCTCCCACCGGAACCGAGATCGCGTCCCACGCCTCGACGACGCGGTTGAAGCACACGATGTGTCCGGTTCCCTCGAGCAGAATGCCGTACCCCCCGATGCCGTAGGTGCCGGTCCGTCCGATCGTGGCCCACTGGCCGGGCATCTCGACCACGTTGTTCGCGATCAGCAGGTCGCGCGCGAAGGCGGCACGAATCCCCTGCGTGTAGAGCAGCTGGTTGATCGGGCGAACAACGCAGCCGCGGATCGCCACGCCCACCGCCGAGTCGGCGCACACCGGGCGCAGCGCGTTGACGAAGCCGAGATTCTCCAGGTAGACGCGGCGACGCCCACGGACCACGACGCAGTGCGAGCTGTCGGTCGTGCCGCCTCCGCCGTCGAGGATCACCAGGGCCGGATCACTCCCCCGGTAGGTGATCGGAAGCGAGTCGGTCCCGCTCCGGGTGACGAGGAATCGTCCGGCGTAGGTGCCGGGTCCGACCAGGAACAGATCCCCGGGCTGCGCCGCCGAATCCGCGGCCGCGAGCCCGCGAAACGGGTTGCCCTCGGATCCGTCGCCACCGCCGCTCCCCGGCACCACGTGGAGCGTTCGCAATCGCGCGCTCCGGTAGCCTGCGCGGGTCCGGAACGCCACCACGCGCTGCTCGGCGCCGCCGTTGGGGTCGGCCAGCGTGAGGCGCGCTTCGTAGTCGGTCTCGGGCTCGAGGTGGAAGAGGCTCCCCGCGAGCAGATTTCCCGGGGACTCCCCGTGCGTCCACAGGTCGCGGGCCACGCGCATCAGGGGCTGGGCCGGGCGCCACGCGGACTCGCCCGCGGTCCGGTACTCGAGCGAGACCGCGCAGTTGAAGTTGTCGTCGCCGGAGATGCGCCACTCGAAGCCCGCGGCGACCAGCGTCGAGTACGCGGTCAGCGCTCCCGGGGTGGTGGCGTTGACCTGCGCGTCGGTGCGCGCCGCGGCCCCGAGGCACGCGAGCAGCGCGGCGGCCGGCGCGACAGCACCGGGGCGGAAGTCCCAGCGGCCCATGGACGGCAGGCTAGCAGAGCCTCGCACGAGTCCGAAACGGGCGATCGCCGCTACCTCGCGATCACCACCCGCCGCTCCTCCGTTCGGGACGCCGACTGCCAGCGAACGAAGTAGACGCCCGCCGGCCACGGGGCCCCGGCGCCTCGCGCCTCCCACACGAACGCGTGCGCGCCGGGTTCGAGGTCGCCCTCGTGCAGCACCGCGAGCCTGCGGCCGGCGACGTCGAACACGCCGAGGTGGACGCGCTCGCGCACCGACGCGGCGAGCTGGACGCGAACGACACCCGTGGCCGGATTCGGCGACACGCTCACGATGCCGGACCGGGCGAGCGGGGCGGATGCGGCCGGCACCCGTACCGGCCCGAAGCGCGCGGTCGAGCCGTCCGCAAGCCGGACGGTCAGCCGGTACCAGAGTTCGTCCCCCGTCGCTTCCCGGTCCAAGGCGCCGGCCCGCCCTTCCGAAACGACCGGGGCGGCATCGAGATCGCGCCACGGGCCGGGGAGCGCGGGAGCGCGCTCGAGCCTCACCGGGATCGCGCCCCCGATCCACCACTCGAGACGCACTCCCTCGGGCGTGCGCCACGCGTGGAGGTCGCCCAGGGCCGGCGTCGTGAGGTCGAGCGTGGACACCCGCACGAAGCCCGTCTGGATCGAGTTCCCCGCGGCGACGGATTGCCCGAACCCGATGAAGAGCGCGTCGCCGTCCACGAGCATGGTCCGGATGTTGGTCGTGATGAGCTCCCACGGCAGCGACGCTCCCGTCTCGCCGTGGAGCGCGACGAGGCAGCTGCCGCCCGCGTACACGACCCCTCCGGCCGCGGCGACGGCCTCGATGGTTCCGCACGGGAGGGTCGAACGGAAGTCGGTGGTGTCTCCCGTCGCGAGCCGTACCGCGGCGACCCCGTTGTCGTGGCCCGCGTAGAGCGTGTCCCCCCAGGCCACGAGCGAGGAAACCGTTCCCACGCTGCGCTTGGCGGTCCACGCGGAGACGACCCCCTGCGCCGGATCGATCGCCGCCCAGCCGGACTTCCCGAGGCCGCCGATGGTCGTGAACGCGCCCCCGGCGAACACGCGCCCGCGCGCGGACGTGAGGGTCCGGACCTCACCGTTCGCGTCGAAGGTCCGCGTGAGGAGGTTGCCGGTCGCCATGTCGAACGCGGCGAGGCGGCTGCGCGACAGACCCCCGACGGTCTGGAAGCTCCCGCCGGCGAAGAGCGTGTCGCCGCTGAACGCGAGGGCGCTGACCCGAGCGCTCGCCCCGGGCGCCCAGGCCAGCGGGACGCCGCTCGCCCCGTCCAGCGCGGCCAGCCGGTCGCGCGGCACTCCCCCGACGTTCCGGAACACGCCCCCGATGTAGACCTTCCCGTCGTGCACGACCAGCGCGTCCACCTGGTCGTCGGCATCCGGATTCCACTCCAGCAATTCGTGAGTGGTCGCGTCGAACGCGGCGAGCCGGCGCCGGGTCGCGGGGCGCATGAGCGTGAACACGCCGCCCGCGACCACCGTGTCCCCGCTCGCCGCGACTGCGAAGACCGACGAGTTCGGCGCGGGGTCCCACGGGGTCGCCGCTCCGGTGGCCGAGTCCAGCGCGGCCAGCCGGCTGCGGGCCGCGCCGCCGACGTTCCGGAACCCCCCACCGGCGTAGACCACCCCACCCTGCAGCGCGAGGCACGTGACCTGCCCATCGGCGGCAGGGTTCCACGCCGAGGCGGCTCCGGAGGCGTCGAGGCCGGCGAGGTTGCTGCGCGCCTGCCCGCCGATGGTCTGGAACACGCCCCCCGCGTACACCAGCCCCCCGGCGACGGCGATCGCCGAGATCCCGTTCGGGCCGGGGACCCCGGCGTCCGGATTCCACGAGGTGGCGCTGCCGTTGGACGTTTGCACCTCGGCGATGCAGCGGCGCGTCGCGCCTCCGATGGTGTTGAAGGTTCCCCCCACGTAGAGGCTGCCGGATCCGAGCGCCAGGGCCCGCACCGCCAGCGGGAAGGACCCGTCGTACGGGGGAATCTGCGCGTCCCACCCGGTCGCCGCGCCCGTCACCGGGTCGAGTGCGGCGAGGCGGTTGCGCGCAGCGCCGCCGACCGACGTGAAGGCGCCGCCGGCGTAGACGGCGCTGCCGTGATCCACGGCCAGGCACTGGACCGCCGCGTCGGCTCCTGGGTTCCACGAGGTGAGCGCTCCCGTGGCGAGGTCGAAGGAGGCGAGGCGGCCCCGGGCGACTCCTCCCGCCGACGTGAAGTTGCCGGCGACGTAGAGCGTCGTTCCCGACAGCGCCAGCGCGTTGACCACGCCCGGTCCCGAATCCGAGGCGAGCTGCGGCTTCCACGCGTCCACGCTGCCGTTCGGGAGCACGTGGGCGAGGCCGCTGGCGGGCTGCCCCCCGATCGTCGAGAAGTTCCCGCCGAGGAACCAGCCACCCTGTCCGTCGGCCACGATGGCGAGGACCGATCCCCGCACCCGTGGAACGTTCGGAAGCGTGTTGCCGGTCGCCGCTTCGAGGAGCACCGCGCCGCCCGATGCCGTGCCGACGGTGGTGAACCAGCCGCCGAGGTACACGGTGTTTCCCTCGCGGGCCATCGCCATGACCTGCCGGTCCGTGGAGAAGTACGTCGTGTCCACGGTCTGGGCGAACGCGTTTCCGCCCGCGAGCACCGACATCCCCAGCAGGCTCAGCGCGGACCACACCTTCTTCATGCCCAGGGCTCCACGGTTCGATTTGGTGACGCTCCAACGACGGGACCGAGTGAAGTCGCTTCCCCGGCCCCGCCACCTCGCGCGGAATGGTAGGGGACACCGGGGCCCGCCCCTAGGCCGAACTGGGCGTCCCGCGGGGACGGGAGGCGAAGGGTGGCTCCGGCGGTGCGGCTGACAACCCGCCCCCTCCGTCGTCTCAGGGATCAGGTGCGAACCCTGGGAGGATTGCCGACATGCGCCGCTGCCTGATTCCCGCCTGCCTGCTGCTGACCCTCGCCGCTCCCACTCCGGCCGGCGCGGCGATCCCGATTGACGTCCGCTCGGCCTATCTCCACCTCGACACGGTGGACTCGGCCTTCGCCGCGGTGGCGGTGGATCTCGCCGCGCTCGGATTCGCGCCCGGCTACACCATCACCATCGCCACGTCCGGCGACTGGGACCCGGGTCCGGGCGGAGACGTCCAGACCAACCTGCTCGTGGTCTTCAGCTCGAATGCCACGCTGCTCCATCGTTCGCTTCTCCATCGCGTCCCCGGAGCCATCGGAACGAGCTACTCCAACTATTCCGGCGGCACCTGGCCCAACAACGAGCCCACGGACATCGCTGAGGATTTCCTCGTGAATGCCGGCGGCGTCACGGTGACGATCCCGGCGGGCGCGACCCGCCTGTTCGTGAGCCCGGCCGACATCTACTACCGCGACAACGAGGATCCGGACGGCGACCTCGGTGTCACCCTGACGCTGGTTTCCGCGACCTCCGTCGGGGAGCCGGGCGGGCCGGGTCCCCCGTTGCTTCTGTCGGCGCGCCCCAATCCCTTCATGGCCTCCACGTCGATCGCGTTCCAGCTCGAACGGGCGGGACCCATCCGCGTGTCGGTCCACGACGTCTCGGGGCGGCTGGTGCGCACGCTTCGCGCGGGCGAGCTGAGCGCGGGTGGACACGTCGTGGCGTGGGACGGCCGCGACGAAACGGGCCGGCGCCTCCCGGCCGGGACCTACCTCGCCCGCGTCGCCGGGAACGGCCGCGTCTCGTCGCGGAGGCTCGTGCTGGTTCGCTGACGGCGGGCTCCCGCCCGCCTCGCGGACCGGCACGTCGCGCGGCGGCCGAGTCCTCGCGGCGGCCGGCCCCCTACTCCGGCTCGAGCGCCGACTCCCAGTGCTGCAGGATCGTGATCGGGACCACCGAGTGCGCGGGCTCGGATTCGAGCGAGAGCAGGATCTTCGAGAAGTCGGGGAGCACCCGCCCGTACACCACCCGCCTGCCGGACGTCGCGTCGGAACTCGCGAAGAACGGCCTCGGGGCCGAGGCGCTTACGCCGTCCCCGAACGACAGGTCCACCTCCCAGCCTCGTTCGGTGTCCAGTCCGCGGTAGGCGAGCCGCCGGGAGTCGGCCCGCCAGAACGCGCTCTGTCCGCCCCCTCGCGAGACCTGGTAACGGCTGCCGGGCTCGGGGAACGAAGTCAGGTAGATCTCGGGGGTTCCGGACTCGAGCGAGGAGTACGCCAACCATCGCCCGTCGGGTGACACCGCGGCTTCGAGTTCGTCGTAGGGCGATCCGAGCAGCCGGCGGCCCTCCCGCCGGCCGTCGGCGGGGATCAGCCAGGCATCCCAGCCCGACTTCTCGGTCAGCACCTGCACGAGCGCGAAGGCCCCGTCCGGCGTCCACCCCGAAGGGAGCAGGATCGAGGCTTTCGGCGTGGGAAGTCGGAGCGCTTCGCCGCCCGCGGTCGGCCGGCTCGAGATCCCCCAGCCTGCGGGAGACGCCGTCGCGTAGAGGACGCGGCTCGCGTCGGGCGAGAGGCTCGGTCGTGAGACCGCCCCGGGTCCAAAGGTCAGGCGTCGCGAGCCACCGCGCCCCGGCTCGACGAGCCACAGGTCGGACTCGATGGGCGACGTTTCCTTCACGACCACGATTCGCGAACCGTCCGCGGACACGTCGAATTCGGTGTAGCGACCTTCCGGAATCGCCACGGTCGTGCGCCGCCCGCCCGGCTCGTGCCACTGCAGCTCGGTGTTGCGAGGGCCGCCCGCGAGGTACGCCAGCGTTCCCCCGGGCGAGGCGATCACCCGGCTCGCGCCGATCCAGTCGGAAGGCGCCACCTGGTCGCGCAGCACGCCCGGGGCGCCCACGAGCCTCCGCCGCTTCGCGTCGAAGCGCTGCGCCATCACGCGCCCGTTCCGGGTGAAGACCAGCCATCCGGGCCGCACGTACCGGGGCACCGCGTCGCAGTGCATCAGGAACTCGCGCGTCTTCCCGTCCGTGGACCCGACGAAGATCGCGTGGCCCGAGGGCGTGGCGGGAAGCGCGCAATAGAGGAAGTGCCTGCCGCCGGGGAGCATCTCCGGGAACCGGTGCGCGGTCTGGTTCGAGTCGAGCGCCGTCACCGCCACCGGCGGTCCGCCTCCCGCGGCCACCTTCGACAGCGGCCCCTCCCCGCCCGCTGCGAACACGATGACGCCGTCCTCGCCCCAGCTCGCCCCGCGGCCGCCGCTGGTCACGTCGCAGAGCCCGAGCGGCGCCCCGCCCCGCAGGTCCACGCGTTTGAGCTTCTCCTGCGTGGTGAACAGGATCGCCCGGCCGTCCGGCGACCACGAGCACAGCGTGACCCCCTCGGTGCCCGGCACCCGGCGGGGCATCGTCTCGTCGAACGGCCGGATCCACACCACCGAGCCGACCGAATCGTTCCCGACGAACGCGAGCGTCCGGCCATCCGGCGAAAGGCTCGCGAACGCGGGGTCGCGCAACACCTCCACTCCGGGCGGGGGCAGGATGCTGAGGCGGGACACCGGTTCGGTTTCGTTCCGGGAAGCGAGCCGCCACGCCATCACGACGGCCGCGATGCCGAAGGCCGCGGCCACCGCCCACGCGAGGCGCGCCCCGGCCGCGCCGGGACGGGCCGCCGGGGGCGCCACCGCGACGCCCGAGATCGGCGCCCGCGGGGATTCGAGCGCGAGGCGCGCCTCCCCGATGTCGCGCAGCCGCTGCTTCGCGTCCTTCTCCAGGCAGCGCTCGACCAGCGCGCGCAGCCGCGGCGGCGTGTCGGCGGGCAGCGCGTCCCAGTCGGGCTTCCCCTGCAGGATCAGCGCGATCATGTCGGAGGCGGTCTCCCCGTCGAACGCGCGGCGGCCGGTCAGGCACTCGTACATCACGCAGCCGAACGACCAGATGTCGGTGCGCCGGTCCACGGGCTTGCCGCGCGCCTGCTCGGGGCTCATGTAGGCGGCGGTCCCGAGGATCACGCCCTCCCCGGTGGCCGTCACCGCCAGGGTGGGCGAATGGCTCAGGTCGCCGGCCGATACTCCGCCCGCCGCGGCCGTGCCCTTGGCGAGCCCGAAGTCGAGCACCTTCACTTCGCCCGCGGGCGTGATCTTGACGTTCCCCGGCTTGAGGTCGCGGTGGACGATGCCGGCTTCGTGCGCGGCTTCGAGCGCCGCGGCGATCTGGCGGCCGAGGTCGGCGGCGTCGTCGGCCGGGATCGGCCCGCGCGCGAGGCGCTCCGCGAGCGTCTCGCCCGGCACGTACTCGAGCACGAGGTAGCGCTGGCCGTCCTGCTCCTCGAGGCCGAGCACCGCGGCGATGTTGGGGTGCGAGAGCGACGCGAGCAGGCGCGCCTCCCGCTCGAAGCGCTGCACGCGTTCGGGATCGCGCGAGAAGAGCTCCGGGAGCGCCTTGATCGCCACTTCCCGCCCCAGGCGCGCGTCGTGCCCGAGGTGCACGACGCCCATGCCGCCGCGGCCGAGCTCGCGCACGACCGTGTAGGGACCGATGCGGCCCGGGAGACTCACCTCGGCGGGGCGACCGCGGGTCGCGGGAGGGCTCGGCGCATGGGACGCACTCTAGCCGAGAAGCGAGCCCCGGTGAACACGATCGCCGCTCCGGCCACCGCGTGGCGGGCGCCGCCGCGAAACCTCGCGACCGTTCGTCGCCCGCGCCCGACCGTCCGTCCGCTCCCGAACGCCGGCCGGCGGCGGCGCCTCGCGCCCACCGGCCCGTCCCCGCATGCTGCGCGGGCGGGTGGACCCCCGGTCCCCCGCGTCCCCCACGCGGAGATCCCCATGTACCTCTTCTTCAAGCTCGTCCACGTGGCCTCGGTCGTGATGTTCCTCGGGAACATCGTGACGGGGCTCTTCTGGCACGCCCACGCCCTCCGGACCGGGAACGCGCGCCTGATCCAGCACGCGATGGACGGCATCATCCGGTCCGACCGCTGGTTCACGATCCCGGGCGTGGTCCTCATCGTCACCACCGGGATCCTCGCCGCGATCCGGGCCGGGCTGCCGCTTCTCCGGACCCCGTGGATCTTCTGGTCCATCGTGCTGTTCGCGCTCTCGGGCGTGCTGTTCGGCGTGTGGGTGGCGCCGCTCCAGAAGCGGCTGCGCGCGCTCGCCGCGGCCGGTCTCGAGCCGGGGACCTTCGACCTCGCCGCCTACCGCCGCCTGGCGCTGCGCTGGGAGATCGCCGGGATCGCGGCGCTCCTCACCCCCGCCGGGGCGTTCGTCCTGATGGTGCTGAAACCGGGCTAGGCAGGTCCCGGAATCGGGTTCACCGCACCAGCAGCATGCTCCGCGCGCGCGCGCCGGTGCCGGTCACGAGCCGGTAGAAGTAGACGCCGGGTGCGACCCGGTTCCCCGAATCGTCGCGGCCGTCCCACGAGGCGCGGTGTCCGCCGGCCGGGAGCTCGCCGTCCACCAGCGTTGCCACCGCGCGTCCGGCCACGTTGTAGATCCGCAGGCTCGCCCGCTCGGCGCGCGCGAGGCGGAAGGCGATCTCGGTCGAGCGCGCGAACGGGTTCGGGAGGTTGGCCGAGAGCGCGAGGTCGTCCCCGCCCCGCGACAGCGGCACGCTCACCACCGCCTCGCACACGTCGCATGCGCTCGGGATCGCCGGGGTGGCGAGGAGTTCCCAGGCGACCAGGTTGCCGGTGTCGCTGGCGGCGCGGTCGGACACGGTCAGGATCCAGTTCCCCGCCGTGCCCTGCCCGTTGAACGCGGACAGCAGGCCGAAGGGTTTCGCCGGGCCGGTGAGCCAGGGGTTGGTGCCCGCGCAGTGGGTCTCGGCCACGATCGAGGCGGCGTCGTCGAAGGTGACGTTCATGTTGTCGTTGCCGCAACCGAAGCCCGAGCCGGTGTAGCCGGGCCGGTCGAGGAGCACGACCTCGGTCCCGAGGGGGCTGCGGAGCTTCACGTAGAGATCGCCCACCCAGGTGTGCTGGATCTCGACGCGCACGTTCAGGTCCGAGAGCGTCACGTTCGAGGGCACGTTGAGCGTGCTGGTCACGCCGGTGGTGTTGTTGTCGGGAATCGCGAGCGGCAACCCGGAGGGCGTGAGCGTCGCGCCGACCGGCTTCGAGAACGACATCGGGTAGGGGCCGCCCTGGTCGCTGGTGATCGAGAGCTGGAAGTCCAGCGTCGAGAGGCAGGCGACCGACGGCGCGAGCGACACGCGGAAGTGCGGCGAGGCGCTGGCCGTGGCCACGCCGGGGCTGAGCGTGGGCCAGCTCGCGGTGCCGTCCACGATCGTCACGCCCAGGGTGCTGCTGGTGAGCGTGCCGGTCGCGTTGGTGTGGGTGAGCGCCGAGGAGCGCACCGTGACCGCGATGTCCACCACCTCGCCCGGCTCGATGATCCCGTTCTGCTGCGAGGGATCGCTGGCGCAGGCGTCGGTGATGGCGCTCGACACGTAGTCCATGCCGATGCTCACCGTGTAGCCGGTGGCCTGGAAGTGGGTCACGAACGAGTTGATCTCGGAGTTCGTGTAGCCCATCGCGATCGCCGCCTGCAGCACGGCCTGCGCGGCGTCGTTCTGGCTCGAGCCCGAGTTGGTCATCGAGATTCCCTCGAACACGGCGGCGTCGGTGCGGTTGCGCCCGACCTCGTTCCAGATGCGCATCAGGCACGTCGCCCAGATCTGGCCGTCGGTGTGGATCTGGCCGGTGAGCCCGCCCGGATAGAGCGCCGTCGAGTTGGTGATCCGGCCCGCCCAGAATTCGTTGTGGCCGTCCCAGTTGAAGGTCCACTGGTAGGGCGTCTCGTTCGACGCCCACTGGCCGAGGCTCCGGCTGTAGGACTGGGCCACGTAGTCGCCGAAGCCCTCGCTCAGGCCGTTCACCTGCGACAGCCCCCCCACGGTGAGCCAGTCGTGGAGTCCGTGCCCCAGCTCGTGGATCACCACGTCGGCGTCCTCGGCGTCGTCCACGCCGCCCTCGCCGAAGGCGAGCAGCCCGGTCGAGGTGACGTAGTGCGAATTGTCCGTCCCGCTCAGCCCCGAGGGATCGAACCTCACGCCGGTCGCGTACTGGTAGGGCATCAGCGCCATGCCGAGCGTCACGTTGATGTAGCGCATGTACTGGTCGATGTGGAAGTAGGCGTTCACCGCCTCGAAGCCGTCCGCGGCGCGGTCGAAATTGAAGGTGGTGCCGGCCTGGGTGAACAGCCCCTTGAACGGCGACTCGGCGTCCACGATCTCGGCCCACGGACCCTGCAGCTTGTACACGCCGCCGCCGAGGTCGGTGAGGTCGGGGAGCGTGCGGCTCGCGCGCGCGGCGTTGAGCTGAGTGCTCGCGGCGTCGGAGGCGTCGCTGTAGCCGGTGGCGCCGTAGGTGGCGTGCGCGGCGCTCAGCGGATCGGGGTCGAACGTGAACCCGGTGCCGTTCACGTAGTGGGCGCGGTCGGCGGAGCGCACCACCTCGCCGCTCTCCGCGTCCACCAGCACCTCCCAGTCGCCGGTGGGCCGCACCGCGGGCACCAGCGTGACCTGCCACACCAGCCGCGCGGTCTTGCCCTCGGGCAGCACCGCGAGCCGCACCGCCTCGTGGGCGAGCGCGCCCTCGGCGCCGATCCAGGCGAGCGCCGCGGCGCGCGCGTCGTCCGCCGCGAGGACGGGATCCACCGACGCCAGCGCGATCCCGGGACGGTATCCGCTCGTCACGTACGTCACGCGCCGCGAGCCGTCGATGGACACCGCCAGGTCCGGCGCCAGCACCGGCAGGCCCTGGTGGCGCTGCTCGAAGCGCACCACGGTGTGGGAGAGGCCGCGGCGGGTCGCCCGGCGCGACAGGTCCCCGAGCCCCGGGTCCTGGAGGCCGAGCCGCGTCCGATTCTCCCCGAGGAATTGGCGGGCCATGGCCTCGGGCTCCGCCGCGCGCACCGGATAGTGCACGTTGTAGAGCGCGCGGGCCGCCCCGGTTTCGGCGCCGATCCGCGCGTCGCCGCGGGCGAACGTCGGCTCGGCCGCCGTGATGCCGAAGGCCCGGCGGTCGCCGTCGGGGGCGCGCTTGGCCGCGGCGGGCGCGGCGATCGAGAGGGCGGTGGCGACGGCCAGGGCGAACCGGATCGAGGCGAACGCGCGATGAAGGCGGACCATGGGGAACTCCCGTGCGGGGCCGGATCCCGGTCCGCGGTCGCAGGTGAAGTGGGGGTCGCGTCGGCCTGGATTCGCGGACGCCGTCGAAACGCCGGATGAGGCTACCAACCGGCCCGCGGATCCCTCAAGGACTAATGTGCGCGAGTTTGACGCCGCGCCTCCCCCTTGCCACGGTGCCCGCATGAAGCTTCCCGGCCGCTCCGCATGGGCCCTCACCCTGATCGCCGTGGTCGGCGCCGCGGCCCGATTCGCGGCGCTGCCCCAGGCCGGTCCCGAGCGCCTCACCCCCGACGGCGCGCGCTTCCTCAACCTCGCGCGCTCGCTCGAGCGCGGGCTCGGCTACGTCACCCCCGAGGCGTGGCCCGCGTGGCTCGCGCCGGAGAAGCTCCCGGCGCCCGAGTCCTTCAAGGAGCCGGGCTACCCCTACGCGATCGCCGCCGCCACGCCGCTCGCGGGCGACCCGTTCCGGGCGGCCCGCGCGGTGTCGCTCGCCGCCGGGGTGCTCGTGCCGCTCGCCACCTGGGCGCTCGCCCGGGCGCTCGCCGCCGGCGCGACCGCGGCGCTGCTCGCCGGGCTGCTCGCCGCGGCGAGCCCGGTGCTGATCCGCCAGTCGGTGCTCGTGATGGCCGAGTCGCCGTTCGCGCTGTTCGTGACCGCGGCCTTCGCGCTCGCCGCCTGCCGCCCCCGGGCCGACGCGCGCGGCGGCGCGACCGCGCTGCTGGCGGGACTCGCCCTCGGGCTCGCGTACCTGGTGCGGGCCCAGGCCCTGGTCGCCGCGCCGGTGGTGGTGGCGCTGATCGCCGCGCGCCGCGCCCCGCGCGCGGCACTGCCCGCCGCGGCGCTCGCGCTCGCGGGCGCGGCCCTCGTCGCCCTGCCGTGGTGGCTTCGCAACCACCGCCTCTTCGGCGACCCCTTCCACAGCGACGTGGCGGTGTTCGCGATCTGGCCCTACGTGGACCAATTCGCCTTCTCGCACTCGCTCGACCGACCGCCCGACCCGTTCGCCTACGCCTCCGCGCACGCCGGCGAGGTGCTGCGCTTCACGCTGGGATCGCTCCGGCGCTTCCTCTGGCACACGGTGCCCCACGACCTGCTCGGGAGCCGCATCTGGCTCGTGCCGCTCGCGATCGGCGGCGGGCTCGCGCTGGCCCGGGCGCGCGCGTGGTGGCCGCTGCTGGCGTTCGCGGCGATGACCGCGGCGCTGATGCTGCCGCTCCACTGGGTGCCGCGCTACTTCGCGGCGGTGGCGCCGCTCGTGTGCGTGTGGACGGCGCTCGGCACCGCGTGGCTGCTCGAGGACCAGGCGGCGCGCCCCGCCTTCGGGCGCGTGCCCACCGGCGCCGTGGCGTGGCTCGGCATCGCGGCGCTGCTCGCACTCGGCATCGGGCTCGCGTGGCGCACCGCGGGCGAGACCTTCCGTCCCGAGCTGGCCGAGGCCCGCGCCGCCGGCCCGGTGCTGCGCGCGCGGCTCGCGCCGGACGAAGCGGTGATGGCCGAGATGACGTCGTACTGGGCGTGGCACGCCGACCGCCCAGCGGTGCATCCGGTGGTGGCGGGCGACCGCGCGCTGCGCGAGGTCGCGCGCCGGCTCCACGTGAAGGCCGCCGCCCTGACCCCGGAGTTCGAGCGCGAGTACGCCGCGCGGCTCGACGGGGGGCGGCTGCCGGAGTGGTTCGTGCCGATCGCCGCCCCGGAAGTGGCGGGGGTGCGGCTCTACGCGCTGCGGCCCGACTCGCTCGCGGTCGCGGTCACTGCCCCGCGGTGAGCACGAGGCCGAACTCGACGGACTTCCCGTACCCCTTGATCGCGTAGGTCGTCGCCGAGGAGTCGGCGTAGCTCACGAGGCCCGGCTTCGCGGTCATCGGCGCCGAGGCGCTCGCCCGGTCCTCCCACGCTCCGCCCGGGCCGGTGCTTTGGTCGAAGGGGTTCACGAGGCGGGCTCCGCTCGCGGGCATCATGGCAACCACGTCCACGGCCGCGCCCGCGTACACACCGTCGGCCTGGATGCCGTAGTCCTCGGCGGTGAGCTGGAACGTGTGCATGTTGGCCTTGGTGCTGCCTTCCTTGGCCCGGCTCTGCATGGCGATCATGTTGGGGATCGCGATCGCGGCGAGGATGCCGATGATCACGACCACGATCATGAGCTCGATCAGGGTGAATCCGCGTTGGGCGGTCGTCATGGGGTCTCCGGCCTGAGAGGGCACGGGGGCTTCGCACGCCGCATGCCGCGTCCCCCCGCCGGGCCGCCCACCCGGAATCCCGCGACTTCCACGGATTCCCGGACCCGCGCGGCGCGCCTTCCGGCCGGGCCGCACGCCGGGACGCACGGACTTCGGGCGAATTGCCCGGCCCCTGTCCGCTCCGCGAATCGCCCTAGTCGGTGCCCGCCGTCCAGAGCAGCGCCTGCCCGGAGGCGGCATCCAGGGCGGCGAGCCCCGGCCGTCCGAGGCCGGTCACGCTCGTGAACGCCCCGCCGGCCATGAGCGTCGAACCCTGCACGCCGAGCGCGTACACGCCCGCGTCGGCCTCGGGCCGCCACAGGTCGGCGAGCCCGCTGCGCGCGTCCACCGCGGCCAGGTGCGGCCGGGCCAGCCCGCGCACCTCGGTGAAGCACCCGCCCGCGTAGACCATCCCGTCGCGCATCGCCAGCGCGAACACCGGGCCGTTGGTGGCCGGATCCCACAGCGTGGCGTTGCCGCTCCCGCTCTCGATCGCGGCGAGCCCGCGGCGGTCGCTCCCGCCGATCCTGCGGAAGGCCCCTCCCGCGTAGACCGTGTTCCGGCTCATCGCCACCGCGAGCACCGGCCCGTCCGCGTCGGGGTTCCACAGCGTCGGCGTTCCGGTCGCGCGGTCCACGGCCGCGAGGCGTCCCCGCGGCAGGCCGTGCACCGAGGTGAAGGCGCCTCCCAGGATGGCCTTCTCCTCGTCGATGCCGATCGCGTGCACCGGGCCGTCGGCCTCGGGGTCCCAGAGTTCGGCGAGTCCGCTCGCGACGTCGAGCGCGGCGGCGTGGCCGCGCGACACGCCGGCGATGCGGGTGAAGGCGCCGCCCGCGTAGAGCCTCCGGTCGCGAAGCGCGAGCGCGAACACCGGAGCGTTGGGCTCGGGGCGGAACGCGGTCGCGAGCCCGCTCCCGGCTTCCACGGCGGCGAGACGGGCGCGGGCCTGGCCCGCGACGCGCCGGAACTCGCCGCCCACGTAGAGCACGCCCTCGCCCAGCGCCAGCGCTCGGACCGTGCCGTCGGCGCCCGGATTCCAGAGGGACACCGACTGGTCGGCGCGCACGTGGGCGAGCCGCGAGCGGCGGAGCCCGCCGACGCGGTCGAAGTCCCCGCCGAGATACCAGCCGCCCGAGCCGTCGGGAATCATGGCGTAGACCGCTCCCGAGACCTCGGGGAGCGCGGGGCTCGCGGGCTGCGCCGGGGCGGCCCATGGCGAGAGCAGCAGGGCCAGAACGGCCGGAATCGCGGTGGCGGTGCGGGATCTCATGGCGGGACTCTCCTCGTGGGTGTCGGCTCCCGGTTCGGACCACCGGAATTATCCGGCTCCGCGGCAGCCGGGCTCAAGGGCCAACACCTTCCCGTGTTTGGAAATTTCAAACCGAAGGCCATTCCGGCTTGAGTGTTCTCCCGGGCCTTCGTTAGCATTCCCCCGCACCGATCACCTCCCCTTCCCCTGCCCGACAGCATCTCGAAACCGCTTCCCGTTCGCCGCCGGGAAGTCCGGGCGACGGCGGCTCGCAGGCCCCTTCTCCGTCGCCCCGACCTGGGGCTCCTGCAGGCTTTGCGTGCGCCGACTCGTGTCGCTTCCCATGGCGCTTTGCGCCGTTCTCGCCGCTCATCTCCCGACCCGGATCGCCATGGCGGATCCCGGCGGCCCCGGCTTCGAGTACGTCTCGCCGGTCCCGGGCTCGCGGCTCGTGTCCCGCTTCAACAACATCATCCTTCGCCCCGGTCCGCGCTTCGGGGAACCGTCGCTCCGCAACGTCCGCCTCAGGGTCGAGGGCGCCGCGAGCGGTCCGCACGCCGGAAGTCTCGAACTCTCCGACGACCGGCGGACGCTCCTGTTCCAGCCCGACCTCCCGTTCTCGCCCGGCGAGGAGGTGACGGTGACGGTGGAGCGCATGCGCTGGATCCACGGCGCGGAGCCGGACGCGCCGGAGCGCGGGGCGCCGGGACGCGAGGACCGCCACGAGTTCGCGTTCAACTTCTTCGTGTCGCCGCTCGCCGCTCCCGCCCCGGCCTCGAACGCGCTCGCCTTCCTCGATCCGGAACCGGCGGCGCCCGCATTCGCGCGGACCGGCCCCCCGGCGCCGCGCATCGCGGACGCCGGCGAGGCCCCCCTCGCCGCGCCCACGCTCCCCCGGGACTATCCCGCCCCGACGCTGCGCGCCTCCAGCGGGCCTTCGCCCGGCCACCTGTTCTTCGCGCCGTTCACCCAGAGCGCCGGGACCTCCGGCCACCTGATGATCGTGGACAACCTGGGGCAGCCGATCTTCTACCGGCAGACCCAGCGCAGCGCCCTCGACTTCAAGCCCCAGCCGGGCGGCCGGCTCAGCTACTTCACGGCGAGAACCCCGACCAGCACCACGCCTCGCTTCTACGTGCTCGACGCGGCCTACCAGCCGGTGGACAGCGTGGAAGCCGGAAACGGCTACGTGATGGACCCGCACGAGTTCCTGATGCTGCCGAACGGGCACGTCCTGTTCATGATCTACGACCCGCAGCCGGTCCGGATGGACTCGATCGTTCCGGGCGGCCGCGCCAGCGCGACCGTGGTGGGCCTCGTCGTCCAGGAACTCGACCTCGAGCGGCGCGTGGTGTTCCAGTGGCGAAGCTGGGACCACATCGCGATCACCGACGCCGCCTCGAACCTGGTGGACCTGACCTCGGCCAACATCGACTACGTGCACGGCAACTCGATCGCGCTCGACCGCGAGGGCGACCTCGTGATCGGCTCCCGGCACCTGAACGAGATCACCAGGGTCAGCCGGCGCAGCGGAGAGATCCTGTGGCGGCTCGGCCGAAACGCCGTCGCGAACCAGTTCGAGTTCCCGAACGACCCCCGCGGCTTCTCGCACCAGCACGACGCCCGGATCCTCCCCAACGGGAACCTGCTCCTGTTCGACAACGGCAACCAGCTTTCGCCGGAGTACTCGCGCGCCGTGGAGTACGCGATCGACGAGGAGCGGCGCGTCGCCACGCAGGTGTGGGAGTACCGGCATCCTTCGGACCTGTTCGGCCCGTTCCTCGGCAGCGCCCAGCGCCTGCCCAACGGCCGCACGCTGATCGGCTGGGGCGGCGCCACCGCCGAGCCCAAGATCACCGAGGTGAACCCCGACGGCTCGATCGCCTTCGAGCTCGGCTTTCCGGTCGTGAACCAGTGGTCGTACCGGGCGGTGCGCGCGCCGTGGCGGACGAACCGCATCCTCGTGGACCGGACCGCCCTCGCGCTCGACGAGACCGCCAGCCTCGCCGGGGTGGTCGTCACCAACCCCGGCGCCGAGCCCGTCACGCTCAACTACTTCACGACCGCCGGCTCCGACGCCTTCCGCGTACGCGATCCGGGCCCCCTGACGCTCGGCCCCGGCGAGTCGGCGACGATCGAGATCTCCTACGAGCCCTCGAGCCCCGGCCCGCACGAAGGCAAGGCGTACATCGGCGCCGCGACCGCCTCGGAAGTGATCGTGCAGGACGTGGAACTCTCGGCGCCGGCGGCGGGCTCCCGGCGGGCCACGGCCGCGCTCCAACCCGGGCCGCGCTCGGCGAGCGCCCTCGGGTCCGCGCGCACGGGTGCGCCGATCCGGTTCACGCTCGCCCGGCCGGGCCGCGCCACCCTCGACGTCTTCGACGTGAGGGGCCGCCGGATCGCCACCCTGCTCGACGAGGTGCGCGGCGCGGGAACGCACGAAACCGAGTGGCGGCCGGGCGCGCTGGCGAGCGGCGTCTACTTCCTGCGGCTCTCCGCTCCCGACGGCGTGGCGATCGGGAAGCTCGTCCACCTCCGGTGACCGGCGGAGCCGGAGGCTCGCCTCGGCTCCGGCATCGCCTCAGCTCCGGTATCGCCTCAGTTCCGGCGTGCGCCACGCAACCCACGCCGTGGCCGCGAGGCATCCGACGCCCCCGGTCACGACCGAGACCACGGCACCGAAGCCCTGCGCCACGAGCCCTGCCTCGAGCTCGCCGAGCTGCGGCCCGCCCATGAAGAAGATCATGTTCACGCTCGTCATGCGGCCGCGCAGCGCGTCCGGCGTGTGCGTGTGCCGGATCACGTTCCGGATCACCATGCTCACCGTGTCGGTGGCCCCGGTGAGCGCGAGGAGGGCGAAGGTGAGCGCGAAGTCCCGGGACAGCCCGAAGCCCACGGTCGCGGCGCCGAACCCGGCGACCGCCCAGAGCAGCGTCGCCCCGCGGCGCCGGATGCGGTCGGCGAGCGGCGCGAGCGCGAGGCTCGCGGCCATCGCCCCCACCGACGGCGCCGCCGACAGCAGCCCGTACCCCTGCGCCCCCACCCGCAGCACGTCCTGCGCGAACAGCGGCAGCAGCGCGGTGGCCGAGGCGAAGAAGGTCGCGAAGAAGTCGAGCAGCATCGAGGAGCGGATGAGCGGCGCCCGGAACACGAATCGCAGGCCCTCGCGCATCGCCGCGAAGCTGATCTCCCCCCGCCCGCCCGCGGCCCGCCCGGGTGCGCCGCGCATCTTCACGAGCGCCCCGATCACGAACAGGAACGAGACGGCGTTCAGCGCGTAGGCCCACGCCACGCCCCACCCCGCGATCACCAGCCCCCCGAGCGCGGGGCCGACCACCGAGGCGGTCTGGAACATGATCGTGTTGAGCGTGATGGCGTTCGGCAGGTGCTCGCGGGGCACCAGGTTCGGGATCAGCGACTGGCGCGCGGGGCTGTCGAACGAGCCGAACGCCGCGCCGAGCGCCGCGAGCGCGTAGACCGGAGCGAGCGAGCGCGTCTCCGCGAAGGTGAGCCACGCGAGCGCGGCCGCCGACAGCGCCATGCCGGCCTGGGTGACCAGCATGAGGCGGCGCCGGTCGAGCGCGTCGGCCGCCACGCCTCCCAGCAGCGAGAAGCCCACGATCGGGAGCACGCGCACCAGGCCCACCATCCCGAGCGCGAGGCCGCGGTGCGATTCGGGCGCGATCAGCGAGACGTGCCACAGGATCGCGGCGGTCTGCATCGCCGAGCCCGCCATTGAGACGAGCTGGCCGATCCAGAGCAGGCGGAAGTTGCGGTGGGCGAGCGCCGCGAAGGGCGCCACCGGTCGCGGCGGTGTGGGCTCGTCCAGGGGCCGGGCCTAGCGGACGCGCACCAGCCGCAGCGTGGCCGCGCGGCCCGCGCCGTCCCGGGCGCGCACGAAGTAGACCCCGGCGGGAAGCGGCGCTCCGCGCTCGTCCCGGCCGGCCCAACGCCAGCGCTCGCCCGCGGGCCCCGCGCGCGCGACCCGGCGGCCGCGCGCATCCAGCACCTCGAGGCGCACCGGCCCGCGCGCCCCGCTCCAGCTCAGTTCGACGGGTCCGGCCGCGGGGTTGGGCGCCGCGTGGAGCCGGAACGGGGAGCGAGCCGCGGCGGGGCCCTCGACGCCGACGGTGGCGGCGGGAGCGCCGATCAGGCGGAAGCCGAGCGCGCGGCCCGCGGCCGGGTTCCAGGGCCCCGAGCCCGAGTCCCGGGAGAACAGATCCCCGATCCCGTCCGTGAAGTCCGCGCTCTCGGCCCCGCCGACGAGGCGCGCGAACGGCCGGTAGTAGAGCTGCGAATCGAACACCAGCCAGTAGTCGCGCCCGGGGAGCAACTGCGTGGGACGATCGAAGTCGAAGGGCGGGCTCCACACCGGAACCTCGAG
This sequence comes from uncultured bacterium, assembly GCA_964542745.1. Taxonomy (GTDB): domain Bacteria; phylum Eisenbacteria; class RBG-16-71-46; order RBG-16-71-46; family RBG-16-71-46; genus DATKAB01. The sequence goes on along the minus strand of CAZIVR010000047.1, from coordinate 5,080 downwards.
CCCGTAGGTGACGAGCGTCGCCTCGTTGAGCGGCGTGGACCACGACGCGGGCGGCACCGCCTGCCCATCGGCCTCGTACAGCGCGACCCGCCCCAGCACCGTGTGGATCGGCCAGTTGGACTGCCCGAGCGCCAGCTCCACCCAGCCGACCTGCACGGTCTCGGGCACGCGGAAGCGCTGGGCCCACGACTGGCGGGCGGGCTGCAGCTCGTCGGTGCGCATCACGGCCTGCGCGACCCGCAGGTCCGAAATCGCCGCTCCCCCGTCGCACACGTACAGGTTGAGCGCCGGGCTCGCTCCGGGGAGCGGTGCGCGCGAGCCGCCGGGCGGGTAGTAGAGCGCGGGAGGCAGCGAGGCCGAGGCCGCACCGTCGTAGCGAACGTTCTGGCCGTTGTACGGATCGGTCACCTTCCAGTCCATCGCGATCGGGCGGGCCGACGCCTCGGCGACGTGAGGAAGCGCCTCGGTCACGATCGGCGGCGAAAAGTCGGCGCGCGTGCGGCCGTACGCGAGGCTCGAGGGCGTGAACGAGCGCGTGCGCAGCGCGACGGTGGTGGGATCGGGGGCGAGCCCGGAGGGATCGAGGTGGAAGATCGTGAGCTTCGCGGCCGTGTAATAGGGCAGGTTCGCGACCGAGAGGCTGCACGCCGCGAGGCGGGCCGACGCGGCGAACGGCTGCGTGACGCCCGCGCTCGGGGCCGCCCAAACGACCGAGGGGCCCGGAGCGAGCGGGGACAGCGTGGCGCAATCCGGAGGTGAGTACGCGAGCGCGGGTCCGGCCCCCGCGACCGGACCCGGCCCCGGCGCCGCGAGGAGGGCCCCTAGAAGTACGAGGACCCGCAGGGACGGGACGCGACGAATGGGCGCGCAACGGCTCATCGAGAATCTCCCGGGAACTTCGACTCGAGGGCCCCGAGCCTACTCCCCGATTCCGGCCGCCACAACGGCCCCGAGACACGGCGGCGCGGGCCGGGTCCTCCCCCGCGGCCGGATCACGCGGCCCCCGCGCCCAGCCCCCGGCCGGTCACCAGGTACTGGGCGAAGCTGCCGAGCCAGTGGGTCGCGGCGTAGGGGCCGTCGGTCACCGCGGCGAGCCCGGCCTCGCGGTGGCGCCGGGCGGCGCGCTCGACCGCCGCGCGGCGGGAATCCCCGGCCGCGAGCGCCGAGGCGATCCCCTCGAGCATCCAGGCGCGGCTCAGGTTCAGGCCGGCGAGGTGCGAGAGCTTGCCGTCGGCGAGGTCGGGCGAAGCGACCGGCGCGAGCGGGAACTCGGCGCCGTCGCGAAGCGGCAGGTAGCGCGAGAGCCAGCCCGGGAACTCGGCGCGCGGCAGGACCCTGCGCATCAGGTCGGCCTCGGCGAGCGCGGGCGAGAGGAAGTCGTGCCCCGAGGGCTCGGTGTGGAGCGGCGCGTCGCGGTCGGGCTCGAACATCCGCCGCGACGCGCGGACCAGCGCGTCGCGCGCGGCGGGGTCGCCCGCCCCGCCGGCCCAGTCGAGCGCGAGCCCGAGCGCGAAGGCGCTCTGCGAGTGCTCCCCGCTCCGCACCGGGAACGGCAGGCGCGCGAAGCCCTGCGCGAGCCGTTCCGCCGCCAGCCGCTCGAGCGGCTCGAGCGCCGCGGCGGCCGCCGCGAGCCGCGGCTCGCGCCACTCGCGCAGCTCCGCCGCCAGCTGCAGGAGCCAGGCGAGCCCGTAGGGGCGCTCGAAGCCGGAGCGCTCGGGGGCCTCGAGGTAGCGCAGTTCCCCGGCGAGGCCGGCCGGCGTGAAGCGCCGCGCGAGGGCGGGCCACGCCTCGGCGGCGAAGGCCTCGTCGTCCGCCAGGCGCAGCGCGCGGATCACGCACCAGTGCCCGTGCACGGCCGAGTGCCAGTCGAACGCGCCGTGGAACACGGGATGGAGCTCGCGCGGCTCGGCGACGTCGCCGGCGCGCTCCACGCGGTGCGCGAGGTGAAAGGGGTAGGGCCGCTCGATCGAGGCGAGCGCGAGCCGTGCGAAGCGGACGCGCGCGTCCGTCAAGGTGCCGAACCCGTCGCTCCGGATGGGTGGCGGGCCGGGGGCTCCGGCGAAGCGGCGAGGATCTCCTCCTCGCCCGGCAGCGCGTCCTCGAAGCGGACGCGGCGCTCGTGGCGCCGGCTCAGCCGGTAGCGGAGCCCCCCGGCCTCGCGATCCCAGAAGCCGTCGTCGATCAGGGCGCGCCGCAGCGTGACGTGGTCCACGCGCAGCGCGGCGCCGGGACCGAGCAACCAGTCCTGGATGCGGGCGTTCACCTCGCGCTCGGGGAGCTCCTCGCCGGGAGCGATGCGGCGCGCGAGGGCGAACAGCAGCACGCGGCGGTCGAGCTGGCGCTTCGGCCACGGGCGGCTTCCGCCGCGCGGCCGGAGCAGCGCCCGCACGCGGTCCGAGAAGGTGCCGGTCGAGACGAATTCGGGAGCGGGGGCGTTCACGCGCCCAAGGATCGCAGAGCCCTCCGCCGCGCGGCAAGCCGGGTCCCGGGGCGGCGTTGACCCCGCCCGAGCCCGGGCACTAGGTTCCCGAACGAGGCGCCCCGCGGGACGGACTTCGCGGCGCGCGGAATTCCCGCCGGTCCCGCGCCGCCGGGAACCGTGAACTCGCCGGGGCCCTTGTGCCGATATCCCCGAGACGCGGCCGGCCCGGATGAACCGCCGGAGAAAGGACCCACCCCGGATGACGGCTCGACCCATGAATACCGCCCCGCCCGGATTCGATCCCGTGCGCGGGCTTCCCCCCGGATTCTGGGACTTCTACCGGCCGCTCCACGCGCAGTTCACGCCGCGCCAGCAGGCGCTGGCCGCCCGCCGCGCCGCGTCGCTCGCGGCGGCTCACGCCGGCTCCCTCCCCGACCATCTCCCGCCCTCGGCCGCCACCACGACCGACTGGCGCATCGCGCTGCCGTCCTGGTGCCTCGACCAGCGCAACCAGATGACCGGCCCCGCCGACGACGCGGAGCTGGTGGTGAAGATGCTGAACTCCGGCGCCCCCGGCGTGATGCTCGACCTCGAGGACTCGATGGCGAACACGTGGGCATCCACGATGCGCGGGATCGAGAACATCCGGCTCGCGCTGCGGGGCGAGCTGACCTACGAGGACCGCAAGCGCGGCGGCACCGTCGGCATCGCGCCGTCCGCGACCGTGGTGTGGAGCCGCACCCGCGGGCTGCACCTCTCGCAGGCCGGCCTCTTCCCCGGCGGCGAACTCACCTCGGCCGCCCTCTTCGACCTCGCCATGGTCGCCCACGGGGCCGACCCCGGGCGCCTGCGCCACCCGCTCTGCATCTACGTGCCCAAGTCCGAGTCGGCCGAGGAGGCCCTGTGGTGGCGCGACGCCTTCCAGGCCATCGCCCGCGCGAAGGGCTGGCCCGCCGACACCATCAAGTGCATGGCGCTCGTCGAGTCGCATCCGCTCGCCTACCAGATGGAGGAGTTCCTCTGGAACCTGCGCGAGCACATCCTCGGCCTCAACCTCGGCCGCTGGGACTACATGGCGAGCCTCATCCACTTCAATCTCTCGAACCCCGAGTGGGTGCTCCCCGACCGCAACACGATCCCCCACGACGTGCCGTTCTTCCAGCGGCTCCGGTTCCTGATGGCGGCGATCTGCCACCGCCGGGGCGCGCTCGCGATCGGCGGCATGACCGCGCTGTTCCCGAGCCGCGAGGACGCCGAACTGAACGCGCGCGCGCTCCGGGTGCTCGAGCAGGACAAGAAGAACGAGGCCGCCTGCTTCATGGACGGCGCCTGGACCGGGCACCCCGACCAGAACGCGATCGCGGTCGCCCAGTTTCCCGAGCCCAACCAGCTCTCGAGCGTGCCGCCCGGCGAGCGCTACCCGGACCTGCGGCCCGTGCCGCGCGGCGTGGGCCGGCACAGCGTGGCGGGGACCGCCGCGGCGATGCGCACCACGATCCGCTACCGGAACGGCGTGCTGAACGGGCGGGGCGCGAGCCTGCTCGACGGCTACATGGAGGACCTCGCCACCGACCGCATCTACCGGCTCATGGTCGCGCAGCGCATGCGGCACGCCGGCGAGGTGCCGATCCAGAACGACCAGGGGCTGCCCGTGCCCCACACCGCCGAGTTCGTGCGCGCCGGCTACCGCCACGAGCTGGAACGGCTGGTGGCGGAGCTGCCGCAGGGACGCGACGCGGGCGACGCCGGCACGCTGCGCGCCGCCTGCGACGCCACCGAGAGCATGATCCGCGAAGGCTGGTTCGACCCGATCTGAGCCCATCCCGGGGGCCCAGCGCCCCCTTCACCCGCGCCCGAGCGCGAGGAGGCCACCCGCCATGACCCCGCCGAGATCCGCCGCCGAGCTGCAGCACGAGTGGTCGCACGACCCGCGCTGGAAGGGCGTGACGCGTCACTACACCGCCGAGGACGTGACGCGCCTCGCGGGGAGCCTGCGGATCGAGCACACGCTGGCCCGCGAGGGCGCGCGCAAGCTGTGGGAGCGCGTCTCGACGCGGCCGCCGGTGCGCGCGCTCGGCGCGCTGACGGGCAACCAGGCGGTCGAGATGGTGGCGGCCGGCCTGCAGGGCATCTACCTGAGCGGCTGGCAGGTCGCCGCCGACGCCAACACCGCGGGCCAGATGTACCCCGACCAGAGCCTCTACCCGGTGGACAGCGTCCCCAACGTGGTGCGGCGGATCAACCAGGCGCTCCAGCGCGCCGACCAGATCGCGCACCTGAACGGCGCCCCCGCGACGGACTGGTTCGCCCCGATCGTGGCCGACGCCGAGGCCGGTTTCGGCGGCGACCTGAACGCGTTCGAGCTCATGAAGGCCATGATCGAGGCGGGCGCGGCGGGCGTCCACTTCGAGGATCAGCTCGCCGCCGCCAAGAAGTGCGGCCACATGGGCGGCAAGGTGCTGGTGCCCACCCGCGAGTTCGTGCAGAAGCTGCAGGCCGCCCGCCTCGCGGCCGACGTGCTCGACGTGCCGACCGTGCTCGTGGCCCGCACCGACGCCGGAAGCGCGACGTTCCTGACCAGCGACGTGGACGAGCGCGACCGGCCGTTCATGACCGGCGAGCGCACGCCCGAGGGCTTCTTCGCCGTGAAGGCCGGCC
>CAZIVR010000046.1:0-26090 GCA_964542745.1 uncultured bacterium | reverse complement strand
CCGCGCGGGGATTGAACGCGGCCCTCGCGACGGCTACGCTGCGCGGCGTCATGACTTCGGCGATCCACATTCCCGGTCCGCTGCGCGAGCACTGCGGAGGCGCGCGCGAGTTGCCGACCGCCGCCGCCACGGTGCGCGAGGCGCTGCTCGATCTCGAGCGGCGCCACCCCGGCGTGTACCGGGGCGTCTGCGACGAGACCGGCGCCGTGCGCCGCCACATCAACCTGTTCGTCAACATGGACCACGTGAGGGACCGGGAGGGGCTCGACACCGCGCTCGCCCCCGGCGACGTCCTCACCATTCTGCCCGCGGTTTCAGGAGGCTGACCATGCCGGATCGTGTCGTGCTCGCCATCGGCACCAAGAAGGGGGCGTTCGTCGCGGTGGGTTCCACGGCGCGCAAGCGCTTCGAGCTGCGGGGGCCGTTCGGGCCCGGCGTCTCGGTCTACTCCACCCTCATCGACGGGCGCGGCAGCCCGAGGATCTACGCCTCGAGCTGCAACCCATTCTTCGGAATGAAAGTGCTGCGCTCGACCGATCTCGGGAAGTCATTCAAGCCGACCAAGGCGGCGCCCGAGTTCCCGAAGGACGACGGGCGCGCCCTCGCCAACATCTGGTCTCTCGAGACTGGCGACGGCAAGAAGGAGCTGTGGTGCGGCGTCGAGCCCGCTTCGCTGTTCCGGAGCGGCGATGGCGGCGACTCGTGGGAGATGGTTGCCGGCATCAGCAACCACGACCACGCCCGCAAGTGGCAGCCCGGGAACGGCGGGCTCTGCATGCACACGATCGTGCGCGACGGGAGCCGCATGCACCTCGGCATCTCGACCGGCGGCCACTACGTGAGCGAGGACGGCGGCAACACCTTCCAGGCCTCGAACCAGGGCGTGGGTGCGGGCTTCGCGCCCGATCCCTACCCCGAGTTCGGCCAGTGCGTGCACAAGATCGTCACGCATCCGGACGCGCCGGGGCGCATGTACATGCAGAACCACGGCGGCTGGGCCGAGTGGGATGGCCCGGGTGGCCGGCGACCCGACATCGGCGTGCTCAGGAGCGACGACCACGGCCGGAGCTGGTACTCGATCGCGAAGGGGCTGCCCTCCGACTTCGGCTTCCCGATCGTCGCCCACCCGCACGATCCGGATGTCGTGTACGTGGTTCCGCTCGAGCCCATGACGCGCACCTGCCCCGGCGGCGTGCCGGCGGTGTGGCGCAGCGAGAACGGCGGTGGCTCGTGGAAGGCCCTCAAGAAGGGGCTGCCGAGGAGGGAGAGCTTCTTCACCGTGCTGCGCGACGGCATGGACGTGGACCGCCTGAAGACCCCGGCGCTCTACTTCGGCACCACCACCGGCCAGCTCTGGATCGGCCGCGAGGGCGGCGAGTCGTGGGAGTGCCTGTTCGATTCGCTGCCGCCGATCCACTGCGTGAAGGTAGGGGTGGTGTAGAGGAGGACTCCCGAGCGCGCGGACGCGCTCGGTTCCCCCGCGCCGCTATCGGATCACGGCCCCGCGCGCGGTCCGCACCTCGCCCGCGAACGTGAGCCTCACCACGTAGACGCCGGGCGCGAGCGCGACTCCCGTGAGGGCGAGCCGGTGCGACCCGGCCTCGAGCCCCGGGAACTCCCGGTGGGCCGCGCGCCGTCCGGCGATGTCGAGCACCTCGACGCTGGCCGGTCCGGGCCGTGGGATCGTGAAGCTCACGACCGGCTCCCGGGGGCCCGGATTGGGCCGGAAGCCGCCGAGCGCCAGTTCGAGTCCCGCGGGCACGTCCACCCAGACCGTGGCGCTCCGGACCGCGGCGCCCTCATCTTCGTAGGCGAGCCGGTAGGCGTAGCGGGTCCCGGCCCGGACGCTGCGGTCCTCGAACGACAACCTGCCGTCGCCGGCGAAGGCTCCGGTGCCGAGCGCGCGCCACGACCCGTCCCCTTCCCCGCGTTCGAGCGTGGCCGGGGCGTGTCCGGAGCCCGACCGCTGCCACACGAGCCGGACGCAGCCGGGCTCCGCGTGGACCTCCGCGAGCGTCGCGAGCGCGGCGGTCGGGTGGTCGTCGGGGAGGAACTGCCAGGTGTCGTTTCGTCCCACGTTGCCCTGGCTCGCGAACCCTCCCCACACCACCAGCCGGTCGGCGATCGGGTCGTAAATCTCGGACGACCCGTGGCGCGTCGGGCAACTTCCGGTCGCGGAGAGCAGGCGCCACGCGGGAGCCGGTCCCAGCGAGAGCTCCCAGAGGTCGTCGCGCGATTGCGTCCCGTCGTAACCGCCATGGACCAGCAGGCGCCGCCGCGAGGGATCGAAAGTCACGCCGGGACTGTGCCGCGGACCCGGCCCGCCCGCCGCCGGAATCGCGGTCCAGCCGAGGCTCGCGAGGTCGAGCGCCCAGACGTCGCCGAGTTCTCCCGAGGAACCCACGCCGCCGAACACCAGGAGACGATCTCCGGCGGGGTCGAGCGCCGCGCCGGGGGCGAGGCGCGGGGAAGGCGATGCCGGAAGCCCCGTGACCGCGTGCCACTCCGAGGTCGCGAGGTCGAGCCACCAGAGATCGTTCAAGGGCGTGCCGGCGGCGTTGCCCCCGAACACCACCAGCCGGTCGCGGGAGGCGTCCACCACGCCGACGTGATAGTTGCGCGGCGTCGGGGCCCCGACGGTCGCCAGCGCGGACCACGTGGGAGTGCCGGAGAGGTTGAGCGCCCGGGTCGCATTCGACCAGCCCGTCGCGCTCGTGTGCCCGCCGAAGACCAGCATCCGGTCGCGCGCCGGATCGAAGCTCATGCTTCCCCCGAGGTTCGCGCCGGGGGAGGTGCCCAGGAAGAAGAGGCTGCTCCAGCCCGAGGAATTGCCGAGCTGCAGCTCGTAGACCGAACCGGTGAAGGCGTTGGCCAGGTAGGGCGCGCCTCCCGTGACGAGCATGCGATTGCGGACCGGATCGCGCGCGAACGCGAGCCCGTAGGCCCCGGGAGGGATCCGCTCGCCGGGAACCGTCCCGGTCCCCCCGATCTGCGTCCACTCCGGGGAACCGCCGGGGGAGTATTGCCACAGATCGTCGCGCGAGTAGCCGACCGACTCGCCCCCGTAGAGCAGCAGGCGCGAGGCCGCGGGATCCCACACCGCGGCCGCGCTGTGGCGGGGCGACGGGGCGCCCGGCGCCGCGAGCGCACTCCACGTCGGGCTGCCCGAAAGCGACAGCGCCCAGAGGTCGCCGTAGTAGGTGGCGGGCGCCTGCACCCCGCCGAACACCAGCAGCCGGTCGGCGACCGGATCGTAGGCCACGCTCGCCGCGAGCCGCGGCGCGGGGAGCGGAGCCGCGGGCGAGATCTCGCTCCACGCCGGGGGACTGGCGGAGAGATCGAGCGCGTGCACGTCCCTCAGCGCCGGACCGGAGTTGCCGCCGAACACCAGCAGGCGGTCCCGAACCGGGTCGTAGACCACCCCGGCGTAGTTTCGCGCGCTGGGTGGGACGCCGGTCGTTCCCAGCACGGACCAGCTCGCCGGGGGGCCGGGGGTGAAGACCAGCACTTCGTTGCGGAACGCGGCCCCGTCGTGGCCGCCGAACACGAGCATCCGGTCCCGCACCGGATCGTAGGCGGCGCCGCAGCCCTGCCGGCGCGTGCCGGGCGCCCCCGAAGCGGCGACCGGCGACCACGCCGGCGTGAGGCCGAGCGACAACGACCAGACGTCCATGCCCGCGGACGGAGACGTCACGCCGTCGAAGATCAGCATCCGCTGCCGCGGCGGATCGTAGACCGCGCCGTGCCCGAACCGGGGCCCGGGGCCGGATGCGAGCGCCAGCGAGTCGAACACGGGGGTCGCGCCCATCGGGGCGGTCCACGTGTCGCCGAGCGGCGTATTGAACGCGGAGCGGAACCCCCCGAACACCACCAGCCGCTGCCCCGCGGCGTCCAGCACCATCGAGTGGCCGTGACGGTGGCGGGGCGTGTCGGGATTTGAGGGCGCGATCGGAAAGGGCGTCCAGGTCCCGTCGGCGGATCGCGAGGGCCCGGGTGAAGCCGCGAGGGCGAGCGCCGCGACGAGGATCCACGCGGCCGGAGAGGAGCGGAGACGACGCCGGGAATCGGACGGGTGGGCGGGAGGGGAGGTCGGCATGGCGGCGGTCCTCGGGAAGTCTTGGGGCGAGGCGCAGGTGGGCCCGATTCTAGGGCCCGCCGCCGCGACCCGCCATGGAATTCGGCCGGGACGCCGGGACACCGCGGTCCGCCCGGCGGGCGCTCAGTGCCTTCCGCGCCGCCGTTCCTTCGCGGGCAGGTTCTCGAGGCAGGTCGTCCACCAGCCGGTGAGCAGGGTCTCGACGAACTCCCCCGGCAGCCCCTCGGCGATCATCTCGGCCGCCGTCGCGGCGTGGTCGTACGCGACCGGCCGGAACGTCACCGCCACCTCCCGGCCGAGGTCCACCTCCGCGTACCACACGTCGGTGCGCCCGTCGTTCGCGGGCCGCCCGATCGCGCCGGCGTTGACCACGTGCCGCCCCGAGGGCAGCGCCCGGTGCCACGGCAGCCCGCTGTGCGAGCAGGCGATCACGTCGGCCGCGTGCTCGTCGCACAGCCGCTCGAGGAACGCGTCCGAGCAGGCGGACTCCCACAGGAACTCGTTCACGCGGCGGGGCGAGCCGTGGCAGAGCAGGACCCGCCGGCCCTCGACCTCGAGTTGCTGCCGCTCGGGAAGCCCGCGCAGCCACGCCTTGTTCGCTCCGGAGGTGCGGGCCACCGTGTACTCGAACGACACCTGCGAGAAGCGCAGGTCGCGCGGGTCGCCGTAGCCGCACGCGCAGTCGCCGCGGTCGTGGCCGACGGTGTCGTCCATGTTGCCGCGGATCGAAGGCACGCCCGCCGCGCGCAGGCGCTCGATGGCGCGGTCGGGATGGGGGCCGAACCCGCCGAGGTCGCCGAGGCACCGGACGGTCTCCGCGCCGCGGCGGACGGCGGCGTCGAGCACCGCCTCCAGCGCGCGGTCGTTGCTGTAGACGCCGCCGAACAGCGCGAGCCGCACGCTCACGTCAGCCGTTCCCGCAGGTCATGCCGGTCACCCAGCAGGTGTAGCAGGCCCCGTGGCGGAGCTCGAAGGGCCCGCGCGCGCCCGCGAGCGTCCCGCTCATGCGCGCGCCGTCCTCGTCCACGAGCAGCGGGCACACGAACACGCCGCGGCTCGTCACGGCGCGGCTCGTGCCGCACTGGAGGCGCGCGGGGTCGAACTCGGACTCGGGGAAGCCGGCCAGCGACTCGGCTTCCTCGTAGCCCCGGGTGCGGCCGGTCTCGCGGCCGAGCCGGAACAGCGGCAGGATCTTGAGGCGCGGGCGCGTGAGCCCGGCCGCGCGCAGTCGCGCGATCCAGCGCTCGCGGAAGGCGAGCGGGTCCTCGTCGTCGAGCTGGGTCACGGTGGCGATGGGCAGCAGGCCGGCTCCGGCGAGCCGGCGCAGGCCGTCCATCGCGCGGGCGAACGTCCCGGCGCCTCGCACCGCGTCGTGCGCGGCCGCGTCCTCGCCGTCGAAGCTCACGCGGATCTCGAGCGAGAACCGCGAGCGGTCGCCGAGCGCCGCCAGCTCCGCGATGCGCCGCTCCGTGAAGAGCGTCCCGTTGGTGAGCACGGTGCCGGGCGCCCGCTCCAGGAGGTCGGCGAGGATGCCCGGGAGCTCGGGGTTCAGGAACGGCTCGCCGCCGGTGAGGTAGAACTCACGCGCGCCGAGCGCCAGCGCCTCGCGGACCCGCTCCGCCACCGCCGCCCGCGACATCACCTCGTGGCGGTCGGCCTCCGGGCCGCACGACACGAAGCAGTGGGTGCACGTGAGGTTGCAGCGCGAGCCGGCCACCTGGATCCAGACGGCATCCAGGGCGAGGAGCGGCTGGGCGGGGTAGGTCGCGACGAACGTCATTCGGCGAAAGGTCAGGGACTGGAAAGGAAGCGGGTTTTGACTCGTCGGAAGCGGCGCCCGTAGTCTACCGTGTTCGACAGGTGGATGAAGGAGACCCGGGGCCCGAAATGATCGAAACCACGACCGATCGCGTCCTCGACGCGCTGAAGACGGTGCAGGATCCGGATCTGAAGCGCGACCTGGTGACGCTCGGCATGATCGAGAACCTGAGCGCCGAGAACGGCCGCGTCGAGTTCACGCTCGTGCTCACCACCGCGGCCTGCCCGCTCAAGGCGGAGATCGAGGCGGATTGCCGCCGCGCGGTCTCGGCGATCGAGGGGGTCCGCGAGATCGAGATCCGGACCACCTCGCGGGTGCGGAAGCCCAAGGACCCGACCGCCGACCGCCGCGCGCTTCCCGGCGTGGCCAACGTGCTCGCCATCGGCAGCGGCAAGGGCGGGGTCGGCAAGAGCACCGTGTCCACCAACCTCGCGATCGCGCTCGCCCGCAGCGGGGCGAAGGTCGGCCTGCTCGACGGCGACATCTACGGGCCCAACCTGCCGCGCATGCTGGGCGTGGACCGCCAGCCGGGGCAGCGCGACGGCAAGATCGTGCCGGTCGAGGTGCACGGCATCCGCTTCATGTCGTTCGGCCTGCTCGTGAGCGCGGGCGAGGCGGTGGTGTGGCGGGGGCCGATGCTCCATGGCGCGATGAGGAACTTCCTCCACGACGTGGACTGGGGCGAGCTCGACTACCTGCTGGTGGACCTGCCGCCCGGGACCGGCGACGTGCAGCTCTCGCTGGTCCAGCAGACCTACGTGGCGGGCGCGGTGGTCGTGACCACGCCGTCCACGGTCTCGCTCGACGACGCGGCCAAGGCGCTCTCGATGTTCGACAAGCTGCAGGTTCCGGTGCTGGGCGTGATCGAGAACATGAGCTACTTCGTGTGCCCGAACTGCGAGGTCCGCCACGAGATCTTCAACTCGGCCTCGGCCGAGGCCCGCTCGCTCGCGCACGGCGTGCCGTTCCTCGGGCGCATCCCGCTGCACCCGGACGTGCGCGAGGGCGGCGACCGCGGCGAGCCGGTGGTGCTCTCGAAGCCCGCCAGCGAGTACGCGAAGGCGCTCACCGGGATCGCCGGCATGCTGGCGCGGCGCGTGTCCATCCAGACGATCGGGGCCGGCGCGTGAGACCGAAGGAAGTGTACGCCGACCACGCCGCCACCACGCGGCCCGCGGCCGAGGTGGTGGCCGCGATGCGGCCGTACCTCGAGGACGGCTTCGGCAACGCCTCGTCGGTCCACCGCCGGGGCGAGGCCGCCCGCGAGGCGGTGGAGTCGGCGCGCGCCGCGCTGGCCTCGCTGCTCGGCGCGGTGCCCGAGGAGATCGTGTTCACCGCGAGCGGCTCCGAGGCCAACAACCTGGCGCTGCGCGGCGCGCTCGCGACCGCGCCCGCGGGACGGAAGCGGCTGGTGGTCTCGGCCGTCGAGCATCCCTCGGTGCTCGAGACGGCGCGGGCGCTCGAGGCGGGCGGCGTGCCCGTGACGGTGCTTCCGGTGGACGCCGAAGGCCGCGTGCTTCCCGCGCGGCTCGCCGAGGCGCTCGGCCCGGATGTGGCGCTGGTCTCGGTCCAGTGGGCCAACAACGAGGTGGGGACGATCCAGCCGGTCGCCGAACTGGCCGCGCTGGCGCACGCGGCCGGAGCGAAGTTCCACACCGACGCCGTGCAGGCGGTGGGCAAGCTGGCGGTGGACGTGGCGGCGTGCGGCGCGGACCTGCTGAGCCTCGCGGGGCACAAGTTCCACGGGCCCCAGGGCGCGGCCGCGCTGTGGGTGCGGCGGCGCACGCGGCTCGAGCCGCTGGTCCACGGCGGCCACCAGGAGCGCGGGCGCCGCGCGGGCACCGAGAACCTCGCCGCGATCGCCGGGCTGGGGGCGGCGGCGGCGCTGGCGGAGCGGCGGCTGGCCGCCGGGGAGCCGGCGCGGATCGAGGCGCTCGCCGGGCGCCTGCTCGAGGGGCTGCTCGCCGCGGTGCCGGGAACCGTGCTGCGCGGGCCGCGCCGGGGGCGCGCGCCCGGGATGGTGAACGTGGGCTTCGAGGGCGCCGACGGCGAGGCGGTGCTGCACGAGCTGGATCTCGAGGGGGTCACGGTCTCGACCGGCTCGGCGTGCAGCGCGGCGAGCCCCGGACCCTCGCACGTGCTGATCGCGATGGGCTGCAGCCCCGAGGAGGCGCACGCCGGCGTGCGCTTCTCGCTGGGCGCCGGCAACGAAGACGCGGACGTGGATCGCATTCTGGCGGTGACCCCGCCGGTGGTCGCGCGGCTGCGCGCGCTGGGCACGCACCCGGCGCGGCGCAGCGCCTAGGAGGAGGCCATGGTGCAGCAGCAGGAACAGTTCCGGCTCAAGGTCGGTCTCGCGGAGATGCTGAAGGGCGGCGTCATCATGGACGTGATGTCGCCGGACCAGGCGCGGATCGCCGAGGAGGCGGGCGCCGCCGCGGTGATGGCGCTCGAGCGCATTCCCTCGCGGATCCGCCGCGAGGGCGGCGTGGCGCGCATGACCGACCCGCGCATCATCAAGGAGATCGAGGCCGCGGTCTCGATCCCGGTGATGGCCAAGTGCCGCATCGGGCACTTCGCCGAGGCCCAGATCCTCGAAACCCTCGGCATCGACTTCATCGACGAGAGCGAGGTGCTCACGCCGGCCGACGAGGAGCACCACATCTGGAAGCACGACTTCAAGGTGCCGTTCGTGTGCGGCTGCCGCGACCTCGGCGAGGCGCTGCGCCGGATCGGCGAGGGCGCGGCGATGATCCGCACCAAGGGCGAGGCCGGGACCGGCAACGTGGTCGAGGCGGTGCGCCACATGCGCGCGGTGCAGAAGGGGATCAAGAAGCTGACCCTGCTGCGCGAGGACGAGCTGATGGCGGAGTCCAAGGCGATGGGCGCGCCCTTCGAGGTGGTCCAGCAGGTGGCCCGCACCGGGAAGCTGCCGGTCCCGAACTTCGCCGCGGGCGGCGTGGCCACGCCCGCCGACGCCGCGCTCATGGTGCAGCTCGGCGCCGAATCGGTGTTCGTGGGCTCGGGGATCTTCGAGGTGGGCCAGGACCAGAGCCCCAAGGACGCGCGCGAGTCGCAGCTGGTGATGGCGAAGGCCATCGTGGGCGCGGTGACCCACTACAACCGGCCCGACCTGCTCGCGCAGCTGAGCGAGGGCCTGCCGGACGCCATGCGCGGCCTGTCGCTGGAAGGGCTCCCCGCCGAGCAGCAGCTGGCGAAGCGCGGCTGGTGAACGTGCCGGATCGTCCGCGCATCGGCGTGCTGAGCCTGCAGGGCGATTTCGCCATGCACCGGGCTTCGCTCGAAGCACTCGGCGTGGAGGTCGCGCGCGTGGTGCTGCCCGCCGACCTCGACGGCTGCGACGCGCTGGTGATGCCGGGCGGCGAATCCACCACCATGGTGCGGCTGATGGAGCGGAACGGCCTGCGCCCCGCGCTCGAGAAGTTCGTGCGCGAGATGCCGGTGCTCGGCACCTGCGCCGGCGTGATCCTGCTCGGGCGCGAGGCCGACCACCTGCCCGCGCCGCCGCTCGGCGTGCTCGACGTGGGCGTCGAGCGCAACGCGTACGGGCGCCAGATCGACTCGTTCAGCGCCGCGCTCGACGCGCCGGTGCTGGGACGCGCCGTGCAGGGCGTGTTCATCCGGGCGCCGCGCATCCGCCGCGTGGGACCGGGCGTCGAGGTGGTGGCGCGCCACGGCGAGGAGCCGGTGGGCGTGCGGCAGGGAAAGGTCGTGGGGCTTTGCTTCCACCCCGAGCTGACCTCGGACCTCGGGTTCCACCGCTGGTTCGCCGCCGAGGTGGCCGGCCTCCGGCTGCCGGGGGACGCGGTGGCGGCGCGTCCCGGACGGGAGCGGGTGTGAGCGAGGGCGCGCCGGCGCGCCTCGATCCCGCGCGCGAGGACCACGCGGCCGACCGCCGCACGTTCCTCGCGTTCCTCGAGAAGCCCCGGCGCTTCCTGCTCACCACCCACATCAATCCCGACGGCGACGGCCTGGGGAGCGAGGTGGCGATGGCCCTGTGGCTGCGGGCGATGGGCAAGCAGGTGCGGGTGCTGAACGACTCCCCGGTGCCGCCCGCGTTCGACTTCCTCGCGCGCCACCTGCCGCTCGAGGGCTGGGACGCGGAGCGCGCCGAGCGGGCGTTCACCGAATCCGACGTGCTGCTGGTGCTCGACACCAGCAACCGGCAGCGGATCGGGCGGGTGGCCGAGGTCGCCGCGCGTCACGTCATCGCGATCGCGGTGGTGGACCACCACGTCACCCACTCGCGCGGCTTCGGCCAGGTCAACGTGATCGAGCCCGAGGCCTCCTCGACCGGCGAGATCCTCTACGAGCTGATGAACGAGGCGGGAGCCGAGATCACGCCCGCGATCGCCGAGGCGCTCTACGTGGCGCTCATGACCGACACCGGATCGTTCCGCTATTCGAACGCCACGCCCGCGGCGCACCGCATGGCCGCCGACCTGATCGAGCGCGGGGTGGACCCGCAGCTCACCCACAACCGCGTGCACACGCACGCCTCGCCCGGCCGGCTCCGCTTCTTCGGCGAGGTGCTGGGCGCGCTGGAGGTGCTCGCCGGCGGACGGCTCGTCGTGCTCGAGGCGGCGCCCGAGCAGTTCGAGAAGCACGGGCTGGTGGGGGCCGACACCGAGGGGCTCGTGGACCTGCCGCGCACCATCGCCGGCGTCGAGGCGGTCGCGCTGTTCTCCGAGGTGGACCGGGGCAAGGTCAAGGTCTCGCTGCGCTCGACCGGCCGGGTCTCGATCGACCAGGTCTGTTCGCGGCTCGGGGGCGGCGGCCACGCGCACGCGGCCGGGGTGCTGATGCGCGGCTCGCGCGCCGACGCGCGCGGCCGCGTGATCCCGGAGCTCGAGCGGCTGGTGTCCGCGCTGCCCCCGCCCGGGACCCCGGAACCCGCATGAGCGCCGCGGCCGCCCGCGACGTGCGCCTGAAGGGCGACCGCGTCGGTCACCGCTACGCGGCGGGACGCGGGCTCGACCCGGTCAGCTTCGACCTCGCCGGACCCGGCTTCGCCGCCGTCACCGGCGCCAACGGATCGGGCAAGAGCACGCTGCTCCGGGTGCTGGCGGGCCTGCTGCGCCCGGGTTCGGGAGCCTCGGAGGTGCGGGTGGGGGATCGCGCGTACGCGGGCCCGGACCGCCGCCACGTGACCGGATGGTGCTCGCCCGAGCTGCAGTTCTACGCGGAGTTCACG
Organism: uncultured bacterium; assembly: GCA_964542745.1. Lineage (GTDB taxonomy): Bacteria > Eisenbacteria > RBG-16-71-46 > RBG-16-71-46 > RBG-16-71-46 > DATKAB01. The sequence continues at coordinate 14,960 of CAZIVR010000046.1, read as the reverse complement.
GTGCGCGAGAACCTCGGCTTCGCGGCCGAGGCGCGCGGGCTCGAGGATCCGGGCGCGCAGGTCGGGCGGGCGGCGGAGGCGATCGGCCTCGGCGAGCGCCTCGACGACCGGGCGGCGGCGCTGTCGTCGGGGCTGCGCCAGCGGCTGCGGCTCGCCTTCGCGATCCTCGGCGACCCGCCGGTCCTGCTGCTCGACGAGCCCGGCAGCCACCTCGACGAGCCCGGCCGCGAGCGGCTGTACGCGTTCCTCGCGCGGCGCCGGGAGTCGGCGCGCGTGCTGGTGGCGACCAACGATTCCAGGGAATGGAGCCTCGCCGATGGGCGCATCGCGCTCGGCGCGCACGATCTGGGCGATCGTCCGTAAGGAGTGCCGCGGCGAGTGGCGCACTCGCTACGGCCTCAACGCGGCCCTGCTGTTCGCGCTCACCTCGCTCACCTCGGTGAGCTTCGCCGCCGGCCGCCTCGGCGACCGCACCGAGCTGCTCGCGGCCCTGCTCTGGATCGTCCTGTTGTTCGCCGCCCTCGCCTCGCTCGGCCACGCGTTCGTGCGCGAGGTGGAGGGGCAGACGCTCGCCCTCCTGCGCCGGGTGGCTTCACCCTTCGAGATCGCGGCGGGCAAGCTGCTCTTCAATTTGCTGTTTCTTGTCGTTCTCGAACTCCTCACCGTGCCGCTGTTTCTCGTGCTCATGGGCGCCCCGCCGCCCCGGTGGGGCACGTTTCTCGCGATTCTCGCGCTCGGAAGCGTGGCGCTCGCCGTCTCCTCGACCCTGATCGGGGCCCTGATCGCCCAGACCCGGGGGCGCGGCGCGCTGTTCGCCGGCGTGTCGTTTCCGCTACTGTTGCCGGTGCTTGCCGCCGCGGTCGGCGCGACACGCGCCCAGTGGCAGGATCTTCCCGCCACCGCGGAACTGCGGCTGCTGGCCGCCTACGGCGCGGCGCTGCTGGCCGTGAGCGTGCTGCTGGTGGACCACCTGTGGGAGGAGTGACGTGATGCTTCGCGGGCTCCTGCTCGTCTGGATCGCGGCCTGTATCGTGCTCGCGTTCACCTGGGCGCCGCTGGTGCCCGTGCTCCAGGAGACCACCCGCGTCCTCTACTTCCACATTCCCGCCGCCTGGGTCACGGTGCTGGCGCTGGGCTGGTCCATGGTGGCGAGCGCGCTGTACCTGAAGACGCGCCGGCTCGCGTACGACGACCACGCGGCCACGGCCGCCGAGCTGGGCCTGCTGTTCTGCGTCGGGGCCACGGTCTCGGGCTCGCTGTGGGCCAAGGCGATGTGGGGTTCCTACTGGAACTGGGACCCGCGCGAGACCTCGATCTTCTTCCTGCTGCTGCTGTACGTCGCCTACCTCGCGCTGCGCGGGGCGGTGGACGAGCCGGCGAAGCGCGCGCGGCTGGCGGCGGTGTATTCGCTGGCCGCGTTCGTCGCGGTGCCGTTCCTGATGTTCGTGGTGCCGAGGCTCTACGACACGCTGCACCCCGACCCGATCATCAATCCGCGCGGCAAGGTGGACATGGATGCGCGGATCCGGCTGGTCTTCACGGCGATGCTGCTGGGATTCACCGGGCTGTTCGTCTGGATGCTGAACCTGCGGGTGAGGGTGCTGCGCCTCGAGCGTCGCCGTGCCGAGGCGGAGCCGGTCCTGGAGGGAGCACACGCGTGATCGGAAACAACGTCGTCCTGGGAGTCGCGCTGCTGATCTGGGGACTCCTGTTCTACTACCTGGTGCGGCTCGAGGCGCGGATCCGCCGGCTGGAGAAGTGACGCCATGAACGTGAAAGTCCTGGTGGCGGTGGGATTGCTGGCGGCCGCGATCGCCGTCGGGGTCACCAGCTTCCAGAAGACCATGACGCCCTACATTTCGTTCGCCGAGGCGCGCCGCGCCTCGGGGCTGGTGCAGGTCAACGGCAAGCTGGCCGACAAGAACTACGTGCTGAACCGAGAGGAGCAGTACCTCGAGTTCAAGCTCCGCGACGCGAAGGATGAAGTGCTGCCCGTCGTGTACCGCGGGGTGATCCCGGGCAACTTCGACCAGGCCGAGTCAGTGGTGGCGATCGGCCACTACAAGGGCGACCACTTCGAGGCCGAGCAGCTGCTCGTGAAGTGCCCGTCCAAGTACCAGGCCGAAGCCGAGAAGGGCGGCAGCACCACGTGAACCTCGGACAGGTCTTCCTGTGGGGCGCCTTCCTCGCGAGCCTCGTCGCGTCGCTCGCGTGGATGGCGACGATGGGCGGGCGCGAGGGTGCGCGCCGGACCGCGACCTGGGCGTTCCGCCTCCAGTGGGCCGGGCTGCTCGCCGCCACCGTGACCCTGTGGAACCGGCTCTTCGCCCACGACTTCCGCTTCGAATACGTGGCCACCTACTCGTCGCGCTCGCAGGAGTGGTACTACGTGATGGCGGCCTTCTGGGGCGGGCAGGAGGGCACCTTCCTGCTGTGGGCCCTGATCACCGCCACGCTTGGCCTCGTGCTCCTGCGCGTCCGCCACGAGCTCATCCCGGGGGCGATGTTCTTCCTCAACCTGCCGCTCGTGATGCTGTCGCTGGTGTCGGTCATGCGCGGCCCGTTCCTGACGTTCCCGGCCGGCCGCGTGCCGCTCGACGGGCAGGGGCTGAATCCGCTGCTGCAGGATCCGTGGATGACCATCCACCCGCCGATCCTGTTCGTGGGCTTCTCGTCGCTGGCCGTGCCGTTCGCGATCGCGATGGCGGCGCTGGTCAAGCGCGAGTACGACGGCTGGATCAAGCCGGGGCTGCCGTGGGTGGCGTTCTCCACCGCGATCCTCGCCACCGGCTTCATCATGGGCGGGGTGTGGGCCTACAAGGTGCTGGGCTGGGGCGGCTACTGGGGCTGGGACCCGGTCGAGAACGGTTCGCTGATCCCGTGGCTGTCCAACATCGCGCTGCTCCACGGCCTGCTGGTGCAGCGGGTGAGCGGGAGCCTGCGCCGGACCAACTTCTTCCTCGCGGTCACCTCCTACGTGCTGGTGCTGTACGCCTCGTTCCTGACGCGCAGCGGCGTGCTCGCCGACTTCTCGGTGCACTCGTTCGCGAACCTCGGGCTGTCGGGTTTCCTGCTCTCGTTCCTGTTCCTGGTGATGATCGTGGGCTACGGCGCGCTGCTGTTCCGGCTGCGCGACATTCCGGGTCCGGCGCAGCCGCTCGGCAGCTTCTCCCGCGAGTCCATGATGTGGCTCGGCCAGCTGGTGTTCATGCTGATGTGCGCCCTGATCGCGGTCGGCATGAGCGCGCCGCTGATCACGCGGCTGTTCGGGCCGCCCTCCAACGTGCAGACCTCCTACTACAACCTGGTCAACGCCCCGCTGGCGATCGCCATGTGCCTGCTGCTCGGGATCGCGCCGATGCTGCGCTGGCGCAGCCACGAACACGCGATGACCGGGCGCCGCTCCCTGCTCGCGGCCGCCTTCGCGGTGGCGGTGCCGGCAATCCTGCTCCTGATCGGCGTGCGGGAGATCCTGCCGCTGCTGGTGAGCGGGGCGGTGGCGTACGCCTACGCGGCGCTGGTGCTGGCGATCCCCGGCGCGGTGCCGCCGGTGGCGGTCGGATTGCTGGTGGGCGTGATCGCGATGGCGCTCGGGGTGCGGGACGTCCTGCCCGCCGCGCTGATCTTCGCGGCCGGCTTCGCGCTGGCCGCCAACCTCGCGGTCACCCTGCGCGGGTTCCGGGCGGGCTGGAAGCACGGCGTGGCCTTCCTGGCCCACTCCGGCGCCAGCGTCATGCTGATCGGCGTGGTGGCCTCGTCGGGCTACGGGCGCGCCGTGCAGGTGCAGCTGCCCAAGGGCGAGCAGCGGAACGCGCTCGGCTACCGGCTCACGTTCGAGGGGGTCCAGAAGGGCCCGGGCGGCAAGGACCGGGTGCTGATCGCGGTGAACGCCGAGGGCCGGCAGTTCGAGGCGTCGCCCGCCCTCTACTGGAGCGCCTTCAACCAGGGCTACATGAAGAAGCCGCACATCGAGCGCCTGCTCACCCACGACATCTACATCTCGCCCCTCGAGATCGCGGGGCAGGACGAGAACGAGGAAGACTTCCTGTGGCTCTCGAAGGGAGAGACCCGGCAGGTCGGGAGCGTGAAGTACACGTTCGAGGACTTCGACCGCGAGATGGGCGACATCGTCCGGATCGCGGCGCGGCTCAAGGTCGAGATCGGCGGGCGCACGGTTCCGGCGCGGCCGCTGCTCGAGGTGAACATGGGATCGGGGATGCAGAACCGGATTCCCGACTACCTGCCGGGCGGAGGCTCCGTCACCATCGCGCGCGTGGACCCCAACACCGGGCGCGTGGCGCTCGAGGTGCCGGGTCTCGGCGGCGACCAGAAGGTCGGCGACATCCTCGCCGTGGAGGTCAGCACCAAGCCCTTCATCAACCTGGTGTGGGCGGGGGCGATCCTGATGCTGGCGAGCGCGTTCCTCGTGGTGGTGCGTCGCGGCCTCGACGTCGCCGGGAAGCGCGCGGGGGCGGCGGCCTAAGTCCTGTGCTGGAGTGCGCCGCGGGAGGCCCCGCTTGCGGGCTGCACGCATGTGCAGTATGGTCCCGGCCACCTCGCCGAGCGACCGCCATGTTCGAATCCCTCAACGACCCCGTGGACGTGCTCACCGCCTTCGTGGAAGGGCGGATGAAGCCGCTGCGCTTCCGCTGGCAGGGGCGCGTGGTGCGGGTCCGTTCGGTGACGGGCGAGTGGACGCGCCGCGAGGGCCAGACCGTGCTGCGCCACTACTCGGTGGACGGCGCCGCGGGCGAGAGCTACGAGCTGTGCTACGACCCCAGGGCCCCGCGCTGGGTGCTGACCCGCGCGTGGACCGCGAACACGAAGTGAGCGCGGCGTGATCCGCGGCGCGCGGCCCCTGCGCCGCGCCGGGAGGAAACCGGGATGCCCATGATCCTGCTGGTGGACATGGACGCGTTCTTCGCCTCGGTCGAGCAGGCGCAGCACCCGCACCTGCGCGGGGCGCCGGTGATCGTGTGCGGCGACCCGAGCCGCCGCGGCGTGGTGACGGCGGCCTCCTATGAGGCGCGGCCCTCCGGGGTGCGGGCCGGGATGCCGCTCGCGCAGGCGAAGCGCCTGTGCCCGGGGGCCCACTACGTCGAGGGCAACCCCGAGAAGTACGTGGAGATCTCGCTCCGGCTCCTCGACCTCTACCTCGAGTTCTCGCCCGACGTGGAACCCTTCAGCGTGGACGAGGCGTTCGTGGGCCTCGGGCCCGAGGCCCCGACCCTCGAGCATGCTTCCGACACCGGCCGCCGTATCCAGGCAGAAATTCTCTCCCGCTTCGGGCTCGGGGCCTCGATCGGGATCGGCCCCAACAAGCTGGTGGCCAAGATGGCCTCGGGCGTGCGCAAGCCTCGCGGCCTCACCGCGCTCGACGAGGAGGCGTTCCGGGCGGAGTTCTGGCCGCGCGACGTGCAGGAGCTGTGGGGCGTGGGCCCAAAGCTCGCCGAGCGCATGAAGGCGATGGCGATCGCCACCGTGGGCGACCTGGCGCGGGCTCCGGAGGGCGCCCTCCAGTCGGCCTTCGGGATCATCGGCCCGCAGATGAAGGAGGCCGCCCACGGACGCGACCAGACGCCGCTGGTTCCCTACCACCGGGCCGAGGACGCGAAATCGGTGGGGCACGAGGTGACGCTTCCCGAGGACTGCGACGACCCGGCGGTCCTCGAGGGCAAGCTGCTGCGCCTCGCCGACCAGGTGGCGCGGCGCATGCGCGGCGAGGGGTACGTCGGGCGCACCGTGGCCCTCAAGCTCCGCGACCACCGCTTCCGCACCATCCTGCGCCAGCAGGTGCTGGACGCCCCGACCGCCGACGGGCGGAGCATCTTCCGCGCGGCGCTCCGGCTGCTCCGCGACAACTGGCGGGGCGACGCGGTGCGGCTGCTCGGGATCGGGCTGTCGTCGCTCTCGCGCGGGGCCGATTCGGTGCAGGGCTCGCTGTTCGCCGAGGACGAACGGTCGCTCAAGCTGCGCGAGACCCTCGACCGGCTGCGCGACAAGCTGGGCGAGGCGAGCGTGGTGCCGCTCGGGAGCCTGCGCCACCGCGGACGGATCGGCCACGTGCCCTTCGGTGCCGTGAAGCCCGGCGACGTGGGGGAGCCGCCGCGGAACCGGCGCGCCGCCCGCGACGTGGCGCGCGCCCCGGACTCCCCCGGGGGCACCGCCCGCGCCATCCGGCGGCGCGACGCGGAGGAGCCGAAGTGAGCGGGCCCCGCGCGCGCCCGGCTCGCGGGCGGGGGATCCGGAGGTGAGCGCCGCTCCCGACCTCCGGGTCGGCACCTCCGGGTTCTCGTTCGCCGACTGGGTCGGCCCCTTCTATCCCCCGGGCACTTCCTCGCGGGATTTCCTCGAGCACTACGCGCGCCACTTCGGCGCGGTCGAGGTCAACGTCACCTATTACCGGATCCCCGAGCCGCGGGTGCTCGAGCGCATGGCCGAGCGCACCCCGGACGGGTTCCGGTTCGTGGTCAAGCTCCACCAGTCCATGACCCACGAGCCCGCGCTGGATCCGGCCAAAATCGCCGAGTTCCTCGCCGCGATCGCGCCGCTCAAGGCGGCGGGCAAGTGCGACGGGCTGCTCGCCCAGTTCCCGTGGGGTTTCCGCCGCAGCGCCGCCTCCAAGGCGCACCTCGAGTCGCTGCGCGCGGCGTTTCCCGGGGAGACGCTCCACGCCGAGTTCCGCCACGCCTCGTGGGCCCATCCCGGGCTCGGTCCCTGGCTCGCCGAGCGCGACATCGGCTACTGCGCGGTGGACGAGCCCGCGCTCCCGGGCCTGATGCCGCCGCTCGCGCTCCTCACCACCGACCGGGCCTACGTGCGCTTCCACGGCCGGAACGCCGCCAACTGGTGGGGAAGGGGCGGCGGCGACCGCTACGACTGGGAGTACTCCGAGCGGGAGCTCGGCGAGTGGCTGGAGAAGGTCCGCAAGCTCGCCGAGCAGGCGAAGCGCACCTACCTGTTCTTCAACAACTGCCACGCCGGGCAGGCGGCGCGGAGCGCCAAGCTCATGCAGGAGCTGCTGCGGCGCCAGGGGCTGATGGCGGCCTGACCGCCCGGCGCGGCGCGCCTACTTGTTCTTCTCGCGTTCCACCTTGCGCGCCTTCTCGCCCGGGCGGATCCGGATCGTGGCGTCGCGCGTGATGATGACGATCTCCTCGCCCGAGTCGTCCACCACCACGTTGCCGAGCCCGCGCACCTCGACGTCGGAGCCCGCCACCGAGCCCGCGTAGCGCAGGCGGCGCTCCACGGCGCGCCGGACCTCGCGCTGGCGATCGAGCACGCCGAGCTGCCGCATCATCTCCTGCATCTCGCGCTCGCGGGCGAGCTCGCTGCCGGCGTCCTTCAGGGCGCGCAGCTGCTCGCGCAGCTCGCCGAGCGCGGGGCCCTCCTCGCCGGGACGCTGGACCGCGGTCACCGCGATCGCCATGGGTTTGCCCTCGCGCACCAGCCGCCAGCGCACCACCTGCCCGGGCTTGACCGCGCCGAAGCGCCGGCCGCCCTCCTCGCTCACCAGCGACACGCCGTCGATGTGCGTGAGCTGGTCGCCGCGGCGGAGCCCGGCGCGCGCGCTCGGGCCCTCGGGATCCACGTACGAGATCGTGGGCAGGGAGCCGAAGCGCCACACCGGCTCCGGCTCGCCCTCGCGCCGCTCGCCGCCGCACTCCTGGCAGCGGAGGCCGATGCCCAGCCAGCCCTGCGGCAGCGCCTCGCGCGAGAAGACGGGGGCGTCGAAGTCCCCGCGGGATCCGTGGAAGGCGCGGCCCATCCAGTGGAAGGGGTGCTCGGGATCGGCTTCCGTGGGCGGGGTCGGAGGCGTCGCGCCGGGGGCGGGGGTCTCGGGGACGCGCCCCACCTGCGGCGCGCGCGGGGCGCGCGGCACGGCGCCCGGACGCGGCGTGGGAGGGGTCTCGGGGGCCCGCGGCGCGAGCAGCTCGCCCGGGCTGAAGACGCCGGACAGCTCCTCCGGGCAGATGCCGCCCACGGTCACGGTGGCGGGGATCTCCCGGCCCTCCCGGCGCACCGTGAGCTTCACGGACTGGCCCGGCCGCAGCGACGAGAATCGCGCGCTGCCCTCGCGGGTGGTGATGAGCGCGCCGTCCACCGCGGTCAGCACGTCGCCCTCGCGGAGCCGGCCCCACGAGGGGCCGCCCTGGACGATCGAGCCCAGCACCGGCTCGCTGCGGAAGGTCCACACGCGGCTCACGGCCGGCTTCCCGTCGCGGCTGTGGAAGGTGACGTTGGTGGTGCAGTCGCACTCGAGGTCGCCGATCCCGAGGTAGCCGATCTTCGGCAGGTCGCTCTCGCAGGCGGCCGCCGGGAGAGAGGACGCGAACACCAGCGCGGCCAGCGCGCCGAGCGCGCCGAGCGCCCGTCCGAGGGCCTTGAGCCGGGTCTCCATCAGAACCACACCAGCCGATCGGTGGCGGAGGCGGTGTCGCGCGCCGCGGCGTTGCGCATGCCGGCCAGGATCCGCACCGCGAGCGGATCCTCGGGCGCGATGCGCACCAGCTGGTTGGCGGCCGCGTGCAGCGCGTTGACCGCCACCTCGCGGCCCTGGGCCAGGTCGCCCGCGGGGGCGGAGCCCGAACCGGCGCCGAGCCGCGCCCCTTCCGAGGCGGCCGCGAGCGCGGCCATCGCGGAGACGTAGGCCGAGCCGGTCTGCTGCACCAGCGCCGCGGCGCGCGCGGCGTCCTGCTCGTGCATCTCGGTCACCACGCGGGTGGTGTGCCGCGCCTCGAGCCAGCTGCCCATGGCGAAGCCGCCGGCGAACAGCGCGAAGCAGGCGGCCGCCGCCATGCCGATCCAGGCCGGCGAGAGGGGAAAGCGCACCACGCGCGCCGGCGCGGCCCGCAGCAGGCCGTGGGCCCGGAGTGCTCGCACCGTGCGCTCCTCGAGCGAGTCGTCGGGGTCCAGTTCGCGCGGGAGCGCGAGCAGGCGCTCGCGCTCGTCGGAAGTCAGATCGTCGTCACGCATGTCCGGTCTCCGCGGCGGGTTGGAGCAGCGCGCGCATCGCGCGTCGGGCGTCGAAGAGCTGGCTCTTCGACGTCCCCACGGCGATGGCGAGCTGCCGGCTGATCTCTTCGTGGGTGAAGCCTTCGATGTCGTGCAGCACCAGGACGGTCCGGTAGCCCTCGGGGAGCCTCGCGATGGCGCTCTCGAGGTCGAGCCGCTCCGACTCCCGGCCGGGCCGGGCGACGGGCTCCAGGTGCGGGGTCATCTCCTGGGTGCGTTCGCGGCCGCGCTTGCGCAGCACCTCGCGGGACAGGTTGAGCGCGATCGCGGTGAGCCAGGTGCGCAGGCTCGACTCCCAGCGGAACTTGCCGAGTTGCCGCACCGCCCGGATCCAGGTCTCCTGCACCACGTCCTCCGCGTCGGCCACGCTGCCGCCGAGCACCCTCAGCACGAAGGGGTAGAGCATCGGGGTGTAACGCCGGTAGAGGCTCCGAAAGGCGCGCTCGTCCCCGCCGCGAACCACCGCTTCGGCCAGCGTACGGTCTTCCGGCGATGTGGAGGGGCGCCCCATCGTCATGTCGCTGGTTTCGTCGGGCATGGGCCGGAAAGGGTTGGGCGGCCGTCCTCGGAAACGGGGCCCCCCCGGGGGCGCGGCCCCGGGGCGGCCGTGGCTACAGGCGGGTCGGCAGGGCCGTCCCGCCCCGGCGTTCGGCCTTGAGGGCCGGGTGCTTGTCCTGGATGAACTGCTCGCACTCCCGCACGTCCTCCGGGCTCCCGAGGAACAGCGGCGTGCGCTGGTGCAGGGCGTTCGGGGCGATCTCCATGATGCGGCGGGCCCCGTCGCTGGCGGCGCCGCCCGCCTGTTCCGCGACGAACGCCAGCGGGGCGGCCTCGTAGAGCAGGCGCAGCTTGCCGTTGGGGTTCTTGAGGTCGCTCGGGTACAGGTAGATCCCCCCGTAGAGCAGGTTGCGGTGGAAGTCCGCGACCAGCGAGCCCACGTAGCGCGACGAATAGGGGCGGCCGGTTTCCGCGTCGCTCATCTTGAGCCAGTCCACGTAGCGCTTCACGCCGTCGAGCCAGCGGGCGTAGTTGCCCTCGTTGACGCTGTAGATGCGCCCGCGCGCCGGGGTCTGGATCTTCGGGTGGCTGAGCAGGAACTCGCCGATGCTCGGCTCGTAGGTGAACCCGTGCACGCCGTCCCCGGTGGTGTAGACCAGCATGGTGCTCGACCCGTAGAGCACGTAGCCCGCGCACAGCTGGCGGCGCCCGGCCTGCAGCACGTCTTCGAGCGTCCCGCGGCCGCTGCGGGTCAGGCGCGGCAGGATCGAGAAGATCGTGCCGATGTTGACGTTGGCGTCGATGTTCGAGGAGCCGTCGAGCGGGTCGAAGTTCACGACGTACTTGCCGATCGGGGCCCCGGTCGGGACCTGGACGATGTCCTCGTCCTCCTCGGACGCCACCACCGCGAGCTGCCCGGTCGAGCCCAGCACCCGCATGATGGTTTCGTGGGCGAACACGTCGAGCTTCTGCACCCGCTCGCCCTGCACGTTGGTGGTCCCGGTCGCGCCGAGCACGTCCACCAGCCCCGCGCGGATCACGGCCTTGTTGATCATCTTGGCCGCGAGCGCGATGTCGAGCAGCACGGCCGTGAACTCGCCGCTGGCTTCGGGGTGCTCGCGTTCCTGCTGGAGCACGAACTGCGAGAGGGTCACCGCGCGCTCGGTCATCGTCGGAGCCTCGTTCGGGGGGTGTGCGGACCGGCGGCCCGCCGCTCGCGCGGCCGCCCCGCGGTCAGTCGGAAAGCCCGGCCACGTCCTCCGGACCCTTGCCCGCGCCGACGGTGGCGGCGGCGACGGGGAACGAGCCCGCGACGAAGGGGGCGTGCTTCTCGGCGAGGGCGCGCGTGCCGCCCGCGGCGAGCTGCGTGAGCAGGAAACGGAACTTGTCCTCGAGGGCCCGCCCGATGGCCTGGCGCGTCGCGGCGGGCAGGCTCCACAGCTCCCGCTTCCACGAGCCGAGCGCCTTCTTGCGGGTCTTGTAGAAGAACTGCTCGTCGGTGTCGGTGCCCTTGCGCTCGGCGGCCTCGGTCTCGCGCAGCTTCGCGTAGATCGCCTGCCGGAGGTCGGCCGGGAACGCCGGCGAGTCGAAGATCATGTTCTGGAACTCGGTGGCGAGGTGGATCTCGCAGGCCCCGAGCTTCGGGAAGCGGTCGAACAGCTCGGCCGGGAGCGTCGAGGCCCCGTGCTGCACCGCGCCGGCCATGCCGTAGGGGTCGCGCGCCAGCCGCGAGAGCGCCTCGATGGCCTCGAAGTCGATCTTCACCTGGGCGATGGAGCCGTCGGGCAGCGGCACGCCGCCGTGCGAGGTCCCGGTCTGGATCGAGATCTTGGACAGGCCCGCCGCCCCCGGCGCGAGGCGCCCGAGCGCGGCGCCGTACACCTTCATGAACGCGTGCAGTTCCTCGGGCGTCGAGTTCTTGCTGCCGACCTCGCCGATCTCGCCGCCCACCGACACGGTGACGCCGGCGGGCTCGTGCTCGCGGATGAAGGCGGTCAGCTCGGCGCAGCGCTCGCCGTTGGCCTGCTGCTGCGCCTCGTGCCCGTCGCGCGACAGGTCCACCAGCGTCGAGGTGTCCACGTCGATGTTGTAGAAGCCGGCCTTGATGGCCTCGGCCGTGAGGTCGCGGACCGCGGCCATCTCGGAAGCGGCGTCGGCCAGGTACTTCTTGTGGTTCACCTGGAAGTGGTCGCCCTGCACGAACACCGGGCCCTTCCAGCCCTCGCGCAGCGCCGCGGCCAGCACCACGAACGTGTACTCGGAGGGCCGCTGGTCCGTGTAGCTGATCTCGGAGCGGGCGATCTCGCAGATCACGGCGCCGGCGTCGAGTGCCCGTCGCGCCCGGAACAGGGCGCGTGCGGTGTCGTAGGCGAGCCCGCGGATGTTGATCGCGGGCACCGTGAAGTTCGAGGGCGCCTCGCCGCGGCCGCGCGCCGCGTACAGGTGGTGGATGCTGGCGGGGTAGACGCCCGACGAGCGCGCCTGGTCGAACACCGCCTGCCGGGCCTGGTCGCGCAGGCTCGAGGCGCCGAACACGCCGGTCCACACCAGCCGGTCGAGGGCCTCGCCGTTTCCGGTCGCGAGCGCCGCCGCCGCGAGACGAACTTCCTCGGTGGTCTTGAGTTCCATGAAGGCTCCGGGCTGGGCGGCGGGGCCGCCGGGGGAGAGGGGGCGGGGCACGGGATGAAATCGCGGCCAGTATATCGCGGAGCCGCGCCGCGGGGCCAAGCCGCGCCCCTGTCCCGCACCGACTTGCGCGCGCGGCGCCCCGGCCCGCGCCGGCCGTCGCGACGCGCGCGGCGGGCCCGCGGGGGCGCCGCGTCCCTCCTCGCGCGGGGTCCGCGCCCGCCCGACGGTTCGCCCTCGGGATACGCCGCCAACTCGGGTCTTGACCCGGGCTCGCTCCGGTGGGACAGCTTCCTCCGTTCGCGAGCCCGCCCGCCCGGGCGGGAGTCCGAACGTCGCCACCGCAGGCCCCCATGCGCCGCCCCGCACGGCCGAAGTCGCACGCACGCGAGTCCCGGAACCGACCGGCCGGTCCCGTGCGCGCGCCTGCCCGCTCGCCCCCCTGGCGCGGCCGCTTCCGCACGTGATCACGCCGGAACCCGCGAGCCGCCACGGAACCGACCTCCGTGCCGCTCCGCGCCACCAAGAAGGGAGGCGTTCCATGAGCCGCAAGCTACTTCTGACCGTCCTGTCTCTCGCGCTGGCCGCACTCGCGTTCGCCGCGCCCGCGGCGTTCGCCCAGTCGGACCCGCCCGGGGTCAATCCCACGCACTACTGGACCTACCAGCCGACCCAGGGCGCGCACTTCCAGCCGGAGTTCATCCAGGCGCGCGACCAGTTCTTCCTCGGCTTCACGCCGATCTACCTCGACTCGCTCCAGCGCCTCGTCAACTGGGTCCACAAGAACAACTCGCCGGTGCTCGACACGATGATCCACTACACGTGGTGGAACATCCAGAACAAGCTCCCGAACCAGAGCTCGGCGATCCTCACCAACCAGTTCGGGCAGTACCCGATCAACATCGAGCGGCTCGAGTTCATGCTGGTGCCGGCGTGGAAGAACGTGCCCCAGCCGGGCTCGCCGGACGCCAACCACTACCTCTGCTACCGCGCCTTCGGCGGCCCGCCGCCGCCGGGCGCGTACCAGCTCCGCGACGAATGGCGGCAGGACCTGCTGCCGGTGAGCCCGCTCGAATACCTCTGCGCGCCCTGCTGGAAGGAGCACGGCGGCGTGGTCTATCCGGCGGTGGACACCGTCACGCACCTCGCGATGTACCGCATCCACCCGGTCTCGGAGCGGTTCCTGCCCTACATCCAGGACCAGTTCTTCAACGGCATCTGCGACGTCCAGCAGCGGCCCGTCGAGTACCTGATGGTGCCGTCGCTGAAGCAGTTGATTCCGACGCCGACGAAGGCGCGCACCTGGGGGAGGCTGAAGACCCTCTACCGGTGATCGGTCAGCCGAGGCGAAACGCGACGGCCACCCTCGTGGGCGGGGGTGGCCGTTCGCGTCGTGCGGGGCGTTCGCGTCGTGCGGGTCGTGCAGGCCGTTCGCGTCGTGCCGGTCGTTCGCGTCGTGCGGGCCGTGCGGGTCAGCGCTCGGCGGCGCCGAGGGCTACGAACCCGTCGCGGCCCTTCCGCAGTTCGGCGAAGCGCAGCGGGTCGAAGCAAGCGATGCCGGGAGCCTTGCGCCAGCTCAGCAGGTCGGCCAGTTCCTGCGTGCAGCCGGCGGCGAGCCCCATGCCGTGCCCCGTGAAGCCCGCGCAGATCGCGAGGTGGTGCGCGCCGTCGAGCCACCCGACCAGCGGGCGGCCGTCGCGCGCGAACCCCATGGTGCCTGCCCAGCGCCGCTCGATCGCCACGCCCTCGGGCACCAGCGCCGCGAGCCCGGCCTCGATGCCCGCCTGGATCGCGCCCGTGGGCCGGTCCTCGTAGCCCGTCTCCCCGTCGAAGTCGAGATCGCGCCAGCCGCCGATCACGAGCCGGCCGTCCGGGAGCTGGCGCCAGTACCGGTAGCCGTGCTTGGCGTAGGTCGGCAGCGTCGCGATCGTGCGGGGGATCGGCGCGGTCGAGAGCATCTGGCCGCGGCGCGGCGCGATGAGCGGCTGGAGCGCGGGGCAGATCCGGGGCGTGAAGGCGTTGGTGCAGAGCACCATGGTGCGGGCCCGCACCACTCCCGCGTCGCCGCGCGCCGCCCACAGGCCGCCCTCCCAGCGCGCGGTGCGCAGTGGCGAGTGGGCGAACAGGCTCGCGCCGCGGCGCTCGGCGGCGCGAGCCACCGCGTGCAGGAAGCGCACCGGGTGGAGCTCGCCGTCCTCGGGCGTCACGAACGCCGCCACCGCGCCGGTCGGGTTCCCGCCCGGCAGGGCCTCGGCCAGCGGCACCTCCTTCATCTCGAAGCCGTCCGCCCTGAGCAGCGGGATCGAGGCGCGCTGCTCCTCGGCCTCCTCCTCGGTCCCGGCGAGGCGCAGGCTGCCGCGCCGCGCGTAGTCGCAAGCGATCTCGAGCGTGTCCACGAGGCCGCGGATCCGGTGGTGGGAGCGGCGTGCGATCTCGAGCACCGCGCGCGCCGTGGGCCGCCCCCAGAACTCGATCTCGTCCCGGTAGGGATCGGCCGAGGCCACCATGAGGAACCCGGCGTTGCGCCCGCTCGCCGAGCCGGCCAGCGGGCCCGCCTCCAGGAGCGCCACCACCGCGCCCTGCTCGGCGAGCGTGTAGGCCAGCGTCACGCCCGCAACACCGCCGCCCACCACGAGCACGTCGGCGTCCCGGTCGCCCTCGAGCGAGGGGAACGGCGCCGGGGGCTCGGCCCACCAGTGCGAGTCGGGTTCGGAGGTGTGGAAGGACATGCGCCCGCATTGTGGCGGGAATCGCGCGTTCGCGGCAAGGGTCCTGCTCGGAATCTTGGGGATGGCGTGGGGTGTGCAGGAAGGCCGGGCATG